>DATJRY010000021.1:0-300000 GCA_035504415.1 Candidatus Sulfotelmatobacter sp.
CGCGATCGTCACGACCAGCCCGAACTCGGCCAGGAAGCGCCCCGTCTGCCCCGGCAAGAACGCGATCGGCAGGAACACGACGACGTCAACGAGCGTGATCACGATCGCCGCCGGCCCGATCTCGGTGCGGCCGAGGATCGCGGCGGTGCGCGGCGCCTCACCGTCCTCGAAGTGCCGCTCGACATTCTCCAGCACGACGATCGAGTCGTCGACCAAGATCCCGATGATCAGGGTCATCGCCAGCAGCGAGACGGTGTCGATGGTGAAGTTGACCATCTTCATCACGAACAGCGTGACGCACAGCGAGGTCGGGATCGCGATCATCACGACGATCGCGTTGCGCCACGAGCGCAGGAAGAACAGCATCACGATGCCGGTGAAGATGATCGCCTCGATCAGCGTGCGGACGACGCCCTGCAGCTGCTGCTCGGTGTAGACCGACTGCACCGAGAGGACCGAGAACTCGACGTCGGGATAGGTGCGCCGCAGCTGCGGGAGCTCGGCCAAGACGTGCCGCGAAGTATCGACCTCGCTGGTCCCGGCGGACTTCTGCACGTCCAGCTCGACGCACGGGATGCCGTTCGAGTACGCGTAGACGCGCTGCGTCTGATAGCTGTCGTCGACGTTGGCCACGTCCCCGATACGGTACAGGCGCGGCTGGGTCGAGAACACGTTGGTGCTCGCCGTCGAGCTCGACGTGGAGCCGCCCGTGACCAGCAAGTCGGCGACGGTCGGTACGTTCTGGATGTCGCCGCGCACGTCCAGGTTCGTTTCGCGGTTGGGCGAGTAGAGGATGCCGCCCGGCGCGCGAATGTTGTTGTTGGTGATCGAGCTGATGACGTCGGTCAGCGTCAAGCCGGACGCGCTCAGCTCGTTGGGATTGACGTTGACCTGGATCGACGGCGTGACCGTCCCGTTGGCCTGGACGTACGAGACGCCGGTGACCTGCTCGAGCGACGGCACGATCTTGTTGATCGTCAGCGAGGAAAGGTCACCGGCCGCCAGCGAGCGCGAGCGCAGCACCAGCGAGACGACGACGGCTTCGCTGGGGTTGTAGAGCGAGATCTGCGGCGACTGGACGTCGTTGGGGATCGAGTGCTGCGCGTTCTGCACGCGGCCCTGAATCTGCACCAGGTCGTTGTTCTGGTCGGAGCTGAGCTGGAAGACCGCGACGATCGACGCCTGGCCGGGTTGGATCGACGTCTCGAGGTAGTCGAGCTGCGGCGCGCCGGCCATCTGATCTTCCAGCGGCCGCACGATCGCGTCGCGCATCTCGGTCGTCGAAGCGCCCGGATAGGTGA
Organism: Candidatus Sulfotelmatobacter sp.; assembly: GCA_035504415.1. NCBI lineage: Bacteria > Pseudomonadati > Acidobacteriota > Terriglobia > Terriglobales > Candidatus Korobacteraceae > Candidatus Sulfotelmatobacter > Candidatus Sulfotelmatobacter sp. Next base: position 1,302 of record DATJRY010000021.1, read on the forward strand.
CCAGCACCTGGATCGAGGGCGTGTCGGTGCTCGGAAACTGCTGCTGCACGAGCGTCGTCGCCGCGATGGTGCCGGCCAGCAGCACCAGCGCGAGGAAGACCGTGACCAGCGTCGGGCGCTGGACGAACAGCCGGGTCAACGACATCTAGGTGGTCTCCACGGGCTGCTCGTGCGTATGCGCGTCGGCGGCCAGGCGTTCGAGCGAGATCTTCTCAGGTGGGCCGGGCGCGAGCCAGACGTACATGACCGGGACCAGCACCAGCGTCAGCACCAGCGAGCTGCTCAGGCCGCCGATCACGACCGTCCCCAGCGAGCGTTTCGCGGCGTCGGTCGGATCGAGCGCGAGCGCGAGCGGCAACATGCCGGCGATCATCGAGAGCGTCGTCATCAGGATCGGCCGGAAACGCTCGCGGGCCGACTGTTTGATCGCGGTGACCTTGTCGAGCCCTTCCTCGACTTTCAAGATCGCGAAGTCGACCAGCAGGATCCCGTTCTTGCTGACGAGCCCGACCAGCATGACCGTGCCGATCAGCGAGAACAGGTTGAGCGTCTGCCCCGTCAGCGCCAGCGCTCCCAGCGCGCCGATCGAGGCGACGGGGATCGCGAACATGATGACCAGCGGGACGCGATAGGCGTTGTAGAGCGCGACCATCAGCAGATAGACGAGCCCCAGCGAGAGGATCAGCGAGGTACCCAGGCCGTTGACGGTCTGGAAGGTGCTCTGCTGCTGGCCGCCCGCGGCCGCGGCGACGCTGACCGTGTTCGGCAGGTGCAGCGCCGCGACGCGCTCCATGAACGCGCGCTGCACGCGCGAGACCGTGTAGCCCGGCTGCACGTTGGCGCCGATGTGGATGACGGTCTGGCGGTTGATGCGGGTCAGCAGCGCCTCTTCGGGATCGTTCTGCAGCGTCGCGAAATCGCTCAGGTGCACGATCTTGCCGTTGAGCGCGCGCACGGGCAGCTGGGTGAGCGTCGACATCTGGTACTGATCGGCCATCGGGTAGAGCACCTGGACGTACTTCGTTCCGGTGCCGTCGCTGGCGTCGAACTGGGTCGCCAGCGTGCCGCCGAAGGCCGCGCGCACAGCCTGCGCCGCCGACCCGATCTGCACGTCGAGCGCCCGCGCCCGGTCGCGGTTGAAGACGATGTCGAGCTGCGGCGAGAGCTGGAGCGCGGAGCTGTTGACGTTCATCGCGCCCGGCGTGTCCTGCAACGCTTCCAGCACTTTCGGCGCGTAGGCGTCCGGCTCGCCGCGCGTCGCGCTGACGGCGACGTCGATCGGCTGCTGGTTGCCGCCGCGCGTCCCCGTCGCCGGCACCGCGAAGACGCGCGCGGCCGGCACCTCCTGGTGGCCGATGCGGTTCATCATCGCGGCGATCTGCGCGGTCGTATGCGTGCGGTTGAGGTCGAGGACGACGCGGATCTGCCCGTTCGAGCCCAAGTTGACGCCGCCGCCGAAGCCGGCCTGCGCGCTGCCCGAGGTCGAGGTGATCGTATCGACGTCCGGCAGCTGCAGGAAGCGCGCCGAAAGCTTGCGGACCGCGGCGTCGGTCGTCGTCAGCGGCGTTCCGGTCGGAAATTGGATCGTGCAGAAGATTTGGCCGCGGTCGACCGCCGGGATGAACTCGAAGCCGATGAACCCGAGCGGGATCAGCGCGATCGCGCCCAGCGTCAAGGCGATCGCGCTGCCGAACACGACCCACGAGAGGCGCAGCGCCGCCGGCAGGATGCGCTCGGCATAGAACGAGCGCAGCCGCTCGAAGCCGCGGGTGAAGGCGTTGATGAAGCCGGGAACCTTCCAGGTCGAGAGCAGCGACCAGTTACCGGCCAGCGACGGCGTCACCGTGAACGAGACGGCCAGCGAGGTCAAGGTCGCGATGGTGACGACCAAACCGAACTCGGCCAGGAACCGCCCGACCTGTCCCGGCAGGAACGCGATCGGCAAGAACACGACGACGTCGACCAAGGTGATGATGATGGCCGCCGGACCGATCTCGGCGCGGCCCAACACCGCGGCGACGCGCGGCGGTTCGCCGCCGTCCTCGTAGTGGCGCTCGATGTTTTCCAGCACGACGATCGAGTCGTCGACGAGAATCCCGATGATCAGCGTCATCGCCAACAGCGAGACGGTGTCGATGGTGAAGTTCACCAGCCGCATCACGAACAGCGTGACCAGCAGCGAGGTCGGGATCGCGATCATCACGACCACGGCGTTGCGCCACGAGCGCAGGAAGAACACCATCGCGATGCCGGTGAAGATGATCCCTTGCAGCAGCGTCTTGAGCACGCCGACCAGCTGCTGCTGGGTGTAGGTCGCCTCGTTGTTGAGGACCTTGAACTGCACGTTCGGGAACTGGGCTTCGATGGCGGGGAGCGCGTCGACGACGTTCTGCGCCGCCGTCACCTCGCTGGCGCCGGTGGCCTTCTGCGCCTGCAGCGTGATCGCGGGCTTGGCGTCGACGTACGAGGCGACGCGCTTGGGCTCGTAGCTGTCGTCGACGTTCGCGACGTCGCCGATGCGCGGCAACAGGGCCGATTGCGAGTACGGGTTGGTCGCGTCGGAGGCGAGCCCGGAGGACGCGCCGCCGCTGCCGGTCGCCAGCGCCGGGATCCCCGCGCCGCTCTCACCGGTCATCGCCGGCGGCGCGACGTTGCTGGTCGTCGGCGGCGTCACGGCGCTGGGCGCGGTGGTCGGCGGCGCCGTCACGCTCGACGACGGCGCGATCTGTGCGGCCGGCGGCCCGGTCGCGACCGCGATCGGCGGGACGACGACGGCCGGCAGCGGCGTGGACACGCCGCCGGCGCTCGCGCCGGCGTTGGTGTTCGCCGCGGCGCCGCTGGCGGCCGCGTTCGACGACGCGGTGCCGGCCGCGTTGCTGGCGGCCGAGACGGTCTGCGAGGTCGTGGCGCTCAGCGACGAGTCGCTGCTCGGGAGATTGGTGGTCGTCACCAGCGCGGAGCCGCTGCCGGCGCTGGTCGTCGCGCTGGTCGAGCTGCTCGGCGCGCCGGCGCTCGACGAGCCCCCGGCGCCCGACGCGGCAGCGCCCGCGCCGGCCTGGCCGCCACCGCCGATCGGCGCGGGGGTCGCGGTCGCGCCGGCGGTCGAGGCGGCGGCGTTCGAGAGCGAGAGCGCCTGGTTCGTGCTGCCGCTCAGATTCGAGTACTTCTGGTTGACGGCACCCGAGGGCGAGGTCGCGCCTTGCAGCACGGCGGTCGAGCCGGCCAGCAGCAGGTTCTCGATCGACGGCACGGTTTGGATGTCGCCGCGCACGTCGATCGTGGTCTCGCGGTTGCCCAAATACGCGATGCCGCCCGGCGCGCGCACGTTGTTGGCTTGGATCGAGCTGACGACGTCGGTGGTCGTGAAGCCCCACGCACTGAGCTTGTTCGGATCGACGTCGACCTCGAGCGCCGGCGTGACCGTTCCGTTGGCGCTGACGTTCGAGATGCCGTCGACCTGTTCGAGCGCCGGGACGATCTCGTTGGTCACCACGCCCGAGAGCTGCGGCAGGTTGAGCGAACGCGAGGTGACCGCGATGGTGACGACGTTGATCTGCGCCGGATCGAAGGTGCGCACCGTCGGCGCGGGCAGGTCCTGCGGCAGCGCCGACTTCGCGGTCTGAATGCGGTCCTGGACCTCGGTCAAGTCGGTGGTCTGGTTCGACTCCAGCGTGAACGTCGCCGAGATCGTGGCTTGGTTCTGTTGGATCGAGGTGTTGAGGTGGTCGAGGTCGGGCGCGCCGGCGATCGCGTCCTCGACCGGAATGACGACCGAGTCACGCAGCTCGGACGGCGAGGCTCCCGGATACGCGACGCTGACCGTGACGGTCGGAAAGTCGATGTTCGGGAACTGCTGCTGGACCAGCGTCGCCAGCGAGAACGAGCCGACGAGCGCGATCAGCGCCACCAGCACGAACACCAGCGGCGGCCGATTGACGAAGAGCTGCGTGACGCGCTGCATCACTCCTCGGCGAGGGACTGCCCGTCGGAGAGCCCGAGCTGCCCGTTGCTGACGACCTGCTGACCCGCCTTGACCCCGCTGACGATCGAGGTCGTGCCGTCGGAGCCGAGCTCGCGCACGTGCACCGTCTTGGCGACCACGTCGACGACGTTGTCCTGCGCGATCATGATCGTGGTGTGGGTGTCGTCGAGGAACGCGGTGGTCGGAATGCCGACGCCGCTGACGGGCGGCAGCGACGCGGTCGCCGTCACCGGCAGGCCGGATTGCAGCCTGCCGTCGGCGTTGGTGACCAGCACCTTGACGGTGAAGTTCGTCGAACCCGGCGTGACCTGGCCCAGCACCGCGACGACCTTGCCGGTGTAGGTGGTCGAGTTGGTGCCGGCGACGACGAGCGAGACCGGCGCGCCAACCGGGATCGCGAACGTATCGGAGCTCGACGCGTTCAGCATCGCGTAGACCTGGTCGAGCCGCTGCAGGGTGAAGATCGTGCGCGAGCCCGGGTACTCACCCGGGTTGAGGTTGCGGTTGATCACCACGCCGTCGATCGGCGAGACGATCGTCGCGCGCGAGATCTCGGCCTGGTACTGCCGCACCGTGGCCTGCGCCTGCGCGACGGCGGCGTGCGCCGCGCGCGCGTCGGCGACCGCCGAGGCGACGTTCGAGGCCTGCAGGCCTTGGTTCGCGGTGCCGTTGACGTTCTGGTTCAAGATCGCCGACTGCAGCGCGGCCTGCGCGTTGCGCAGCGCGGCCTGGTCGTTGAGCACCTGCGTCTGCTGCTGCTCGAGCGCCTGCTGCGCGATGTAGCCGTTGGCGATCAGCAGCCGGTCGCGGGCCAAGTTGGCCTGATCGTTGGTGAGGTTCTGCTGCGCCTGCGCGACGGCCGCGCGCGCCGACTGCACCGAGTTGCCGCCCTGACCGATGTTCAGCGTCGCGGTGTAACGCGTCTGCGCGACCTTGGCGTCGTCCGATTCCGCCGTGCGCTGGTCGGCGACGACCGTCGCCTGCGCTTGCGCCAACTGCGCTTGCAGGTCGGCGGTGTCGAGCACGGCCAGCACCTCACCGGTGTGGATCCGGTCGCCCTCGTTGACGTTGACGACGTCGGTCGGTTCGGAGAGCGAGCTCGTGATCGCGACGTTGAGCAGCGGTGCGACCACGCCGGAGATCGTCGAGGTGGCCCGGACGGTCGTTTCACGCGCCGCGGTCGTCGGGATCGGATTCGGCGAGGCCTGGCCGCGCAGCCCGCGCCGGCCGGCGCCGCCGCGGTTGCAGCCCGCCACCAGCACGGCGAGGACGAGCGCGGTCACGAGAATGGTTCGGGTACGGTTCATCGGCCCTCGGGGGTCGGCGGCGTGGAGGCAGAATCGAGAGTATGGCCGCCGAGCCTGTGGATTCCCCGAGGCGGGCGGCCGCGCATCCCGAGGTGCCGCTGAAACTCGGGAAGCCCTGCAAGCGTACCCGTGGCGAGACGCGTTTCGCCCTACGGAGCATGAGCATCGCATGAACGCCGCCGCCGACTACGCCGCCGCCGCCGCGCAGCTGACCCGCACGCTGCCGGCCTACGTCGCGTACACGGACCGGACCGAGGGCGGCTTCGGGCCCTTCCACGGCGGCCAGAGCTCGAAGGTGGTGGTGCACGTTCCGGACGGACGGGTCATCAGCGGCCATCCCGCCACGGTGCACTTCGGGACCGGCAACTGGCGCGAAGCGGAGCTGCTGACCAACCCGCCGTTCCGGCCCGCGTGCTACGCGCCGACGGACGCCCAGGCCGCCACCTTCGACGGCAAGCCGGCCGAGCGGATCGCGCTGCGCCCGCGCTGCCGGACGGGAGAGGACGACGCCGACTTCACCGTCCTCTACGTCGATCCGAACAGTCGCGCGCCGCTCGCGGTCGTCGGCACGGACGACGACAAGGACGTCCAGGCGCGGGTCGAGGAGCGCTTCATCGCCGTCGACGGCTACACGGTTCCCGCCGGGCTGCACGTGAAGGTCAAGGGCGAGGGCTGGATGGGCTGGCTCGACGTGACCGCCAACGTGGAGCTGAGCGACTACCGCTTCAGCGCGACGCCGCTCTAAGGGCTCACGTCAGCGCGGGCGGAATCCAGCTGCCGTTCAGCGCCGCCGGATCGGGCCAATAGAGGCGCAAGAGCAGCGTGTACGGCCCGGCGGGCGCCGGCAGCCAGTTGGCGCGCCGAGCCGCGTCGGCCGGCGGATCGGCACCGAGCTCGAGCGTCAGCCCGCCGTCGGCGTCCGCCACCAACGGATCGCCGTCGCGCAGCGCGTACCGGTCGAGCGCGTTCGGCACCAGGTAGCCGTCGGTGTCGTACATCGTCAGCGACCAGAAGCCGCGCTGGGGCGGCAGCGCGCCGGGTGCGAAGCGCAGCCGGCGCCGGCCTTGCGAGCGCGTCGCATAGTAGAGCGCGTCGGCCGGCAGGTTCGCGGCGATGCCGTACGCGGCGACCCGCGCGCGCAGCAGGTCGTCGGCACCGAAGTTCGCGGTGCGCGGATCCGAGCGCAGCCAGAACGTCGCCGTCAGCGGCAACGAGCGCACGTCGAGCGTCGTGATCTCGCGCAGCGCCGCCGCCGGCGCGGACTGCAGCGCCGCTTGCGCGCTCGGCGAGAGCGCGGCCATCTGCACGGGCCCCCCGGGCTCGATCCCCAGTTGCGCGAGGTCGCGCAAGCCCGCACCGTCGCCGGACGGCGGCGGATTTCCCACCAGGCGCGCCGCGGCCAGCGAGAAGAACGCTTGGGCGCTCATCGCCGCGACCAGGTCGCCGAGCTTGACCGGATCGCTCGCCGCATGCGAGACGCCGGGGGCGGCGTTGCCGCCGGCCAGCGGCCGCAGCGTGAAGCCGTCTTGCAGCGCGTGGACGGCGGCGAGGTCGGCCCCGGCGTGCAGCGCGATCCGGTTGAAGATCCAGCACGCGTCGGTCGGCGCGTCGACGCGGCGCACGCCGCGCAGCGCCACGTGCTGGCCGGGTCGCGCGAAGACGAGCTGCTGCGCGGCCCCGCCGCCGGTGCGCGTGCCGGGGTCGGCGAACACGTTCGTCCACGCGTCCATCACCTCGCACACGTAGAAGTGCCCGGCGCTGGCGGGTATGGTGAGCAGCACCGGTCCGTTGCGCAAGTCGAGGAACGCGCTCGAGTACAGCGTGTCGACGTTGGGGCGCACGATGAACCGGTTGGCCGGCGTCGCGAGCGCGCGATCGTGGCGGAATTGATTCGGCGCGGTCGCGGTGAGCTGATGCCGCTCGGTCAGCGCGACCAGCACCAGCGGATAGGCGAAGACGTAGGCGCGGATCGCGGCCTCGGTCAGGTCGTCGCCGGGAGCGGCCCCGGCCGCGCCGCCGGTCGCGGCCAGCGCGGCCGCGGAGCCGGCGAGAAAGAGGCTGCGTCGCATGCGCAGCCTCTTAGCCGTCAGTCGTGCGGAGCGCTGCCGGCCGCCGATTGCGCGGCGGCGAGCCGCGCGATCGGGACCCGGTAGGGCGAGCAGGAGACGTAATCGAGCCCGAGCTCGTCGCAGAACGCGACCGACGACGGCTCACCACCGTGCTCGCCGCAGATCCCGATCTTGAGCCCCGGCCGCTCGCCGCGTCCCTTCTCGACGCCGGTGCGCATCAAGCTGCCGACGCCGACCCGGTCGAGCACCTGGAACGGATCGTCCTTGAGGATCTTGAGCTCGAGGTAACGCGGGATGAAGCTGGCCTCGGCGTCGTCGCGGCTGTAGCCGTAGGTCGTCTGGGTCAGGTCGTTGGTGCCGAACGAGAAGAACTCGGCGATCGACGCCAGCTCGTCGGCGACGATGCACGCGCGCGGCAGCTCGACCATCGTGCCGATGTGGTACGGCACCGCGACGCCCTGCTCGGCGATGACCGCGTCGGCCACGTCGCGCGCCGCGTCGGCGGTGACCCGCATCTCCTCGACCGTGCCGACGCCGGGGATCATGACGTCGGGCCGGGCGTCGACGCCGCGTTTGCGCAGCGCGCAGGCGGCCTCGAAGATCGCGCGCACCTGCATCGCGTAGATCTCCGGATACAGGATGCCCAGCCGGCAGACGCGCAGGCCCAGCATGGGGTTCTGCTCGTGCAGCGCACGCACGCGCGCGAGCACCTTCGTCTTCTCGCGGTACGCCGGATCGTCTTCGCCCTTGTTGATGCGCAGCTCCGTCGTCTCGACGAGCAGCTGCTCGAGCGAGGGCAGAAACTCGTGCAGCGGCGGGTCGAGCAGCCGGATCGTGACCGTATAGCCGGCCATCGCTTCGAGGATCCCGGCGAAGTCGTCGCGCTGGAACGGCAAGAGCGTCGTCAGCGCTTCCGCGCGCGCGTCCGGCGTGTCGGCGATGATCATGCGCTGCACGACCGGCAGCCGGTCGGGCTGCATGAACATGTGCTCGGTGCGGCACAAGCCGATCCCGGTCGCACCCAGCTCGCGCGCCTTGCGCGCGTCCTCGGGGGTGTCGGCGTTGGCCCACACGCCCAGCCGCTTCCGCGCGTCGGCCCAGCCCAAGAACGTCGCCAGCCAGTCGGGGAGCTGCGAGGGCGGCGGGATCAGCTCGAGCTTGCCGATGACGACCTGGCCGGTCGTACCGTCGATCGTGATCCAATCGTTCTCGCGCAGCTCGTGGCGGCCGATGCGCGCGGTCTTGGCGCGCCGGTCGACGACCAGCGCGTCGAAGCCGGCGACGCACGGCTTGCCCATCCCGCGCGCGACGACGGCCGCGTGCGAAGTCGCGCCGCCGCGCGAGGTCAGGACGCCGCGCGCGGCGATCATGCCGTGCACGTCGTCGGGCGCCGTCTCGACGCGCACCAGGATCACCGCGTCGCCGGCCTTGCCGCGCTCGGCCGCGAGGTCGGCGTCGAAGACGACCTGACCGGTCGCCGCGCCCGGCGAGGCGTTGAGGCCGGTGCCGGCGACTTCGTACTTCTGACTGGGATCGATGCGCGCGTGGAACAGCTGGTCGAGCGAGGCCGCGTCGACGCGCCGTAACGCCTCGTCCTTGGTGAGCAGCCCTTCGCTCACCAGATCGAGCGCGATCTTGACCGCCGCTTCGGCGCTGCGCTTGGCGCTGCGCGTCTGCAGCATCCAGAGCTTACCGCGCTCGACGGTGAACTCGAGATCCTGCACGTCGCGGTAGTGCATCTCGAGCTGGCCGGCGATGGTGACGAACTGCGCGTAGACGTCGGGCAGCTGCGTGCGCAGATCGTCGATCGTCATCGGCGTGCGGATGCCCGCGACGACGTCTTCACCCTGCGCGTTGCGCAGGTACTCGCCGAACAGGTGCTTCTCGCCGGTGTTGGGGTCGCGGGTGAACGCGACGCCGGTCCCCGAGTCCTCGCCCAGGTTGCCGAACACCATCGAGACGACGCTGACGGCGGTGCCCCAGTCGTCGGAGATCTTGTTGAAACGGCGGTAGTCGATCGCGCGCTTGGAGTTCCACGAGTCGAAGACGGCTTGGATCGCCAGCTCGAGCTGTTCGTAGACGTCCTGCGGAAACGGCTGGTGCGTGTGGTCGCGCACGATCTCGCGGTACTGCGCGATCACTTCCTTCCACTTGCACGCGTCGAGCTCGGGATCGGTCGCGACGCCGGCTTTGTGCTTCGCCTCCTCGACGACCTGATCGAACTCTTCTTTCGGGATGCCGAGCACGATGGTGCCGAACATCGCCATGAACCGGCGGTAGGCGTCGGCGGCGAAGCGGTCGTTCCCGGTCAGCTTCGCCAGCGCGATCACGGTCTCGTCGTTGAGACCCAGGTTGAGGATGGTGTCCATCATCCCCGGCATCGAGACGCGCGCGCCGCTGCGGACGGAGACCAGCAGCGGGTTGTCGGAGCGCCCGAACTGTTTGCCGGTCCGCGCTTCGAGCTCGCGCATCGACGCCCGCACGGCCTCGCGCAAGCCGTCCGGAAAGCGGCGGCCGGCGCGGTAGAAGTCCAGGCACGTCTCGGTCGAGATGGTGAAGCCGGGCGGCACCGGCAGCCCGGCGCGGGTCATCTCCGCCAGGCCGGCCCCCTTGCCGCCCAGCAGGTCCTTCATCTCGCCGGAGCCTTCCTCGAAGAACCAAATACGCTTGGGTGCGGCCGGGGTACTGGGTGGGGCGAGAACCGCCTCGGACACTCTCTTCCCTTCCTGGGTAGGCATGCGTGGAAAATCGTTGTACCGCCGCGTGCGCACGACGGAAATCTTCTCCGTGCTTTCCATGAGCAAAAGCTTTCCCCCCGCTCGGCCGCTTCAAGCAGGGTATGTCCCGGAAGAATAGCCGATCGCCGGGCGCCGGCGCATCGGACATTTGGCGGACCGGAGCGCAGGGGGTCCCTGCCGCTAACGTCTCAGCGCGCGTCGTGAAAGATGATGCCCAGGGTGACGCGTTCGCCGTCGCGCACCTCGCCGACACCGTGGCGGAACTGCGTCCGCGACCAGCCGCGCGCGCTGCGGATCGGGCGAGCGGCGTTGGGGAAGACGACGGCGTCGCCCAGCCCCAGCGGGACGACGTGCGCGAGGCTCTGCCGGCGCGGGCGCTGCTCGACCAGCACGAACTCGCCGCCGGTGAAGTCGGTCGGTGGGCTGAGCAGCACCGTCGCCTGCAGCGGGAACGCGACCTCGCCGTAGCGGTCCTGGTGCAGCGCGTTGCGGTCGCCGGCGCGATAGCGCAGCAGCAACGGCGTCGGCCGCGTCTGGCCGGCGGCGGCGCAGCGCTCCAAGAACGCCGGCAGCGTCGCCGGGTAGCCGCCGGGCTCACCGAGCTGCTCGGCCCACTGGTTGGCGACCGGCGCGAGCGCGGCGTAGAGCCGGGCGCGCAGGCCGGCGACCGGCTCGGGTACGGGTGCCGCGAAATAACGGTAAACGCCGCGCCCGAAACCGAGCGGCTCCATGTCGACGGTCTTGCGGAACGCCGCCACGTCGTCGAAGCGCCCCCGCAGCGCCGCGCACGCGGCCGCGTCGAGAAGGCGGGGCAGGACGGCGTAGCCGCGCTCGGCGAGCTCGGGTGGAACGGTCATGGCCTCTAGCCTACCGCGCGCAGCGCCCGCCGGCGCCCCGCCGGTTGCGCCCGCGTTCGCTAGGCCGGCAGCGTCGGCTCGGGCTCGCGGACGCGGATGTCGTGGGCGCGCAGCCGGAAGGCGAAGGTGGCGCCGTGGGGGCCGTTGGCCAGCAGCGCCAGCCCGCCGCCGGCGCGCTCGGCCGCCCGCCGCGCGATCGCCAGCCCGAGTCCCGAGCCCTCGATCTCGCCGCGATGCGGCATCGCGCGAAAGAAGCGCTCGAACACCGTCTCGACGTGCTCGGGCGGCACGCCGGGTCCGCCGTCGCGAATCGACACTTCGACCGCCCCGGCGTCGATGGCGCGCGCCGCGATCGCGATCGGCGCGCCCGGCGCGTACTTGAGCGCGTTGTCGAGCACGTTGGCCAGTGCTTCGTGCAGCTCTTCGCGATCGCCGACGATCGTCGCGTCGACGGCCAGGTCGAGCTCGATGTGCGCGTTCTGCGCCAGCACGCGGCGCGCGCTGACGACCTCGTCGATCAGCCCGGCCAGCGGGAACGGCTCGACCGGACGCTCGCGCGGCGACTCCATGCGGGCCAGCAGGATCAGGTTGTCGATCAGCACGCGCATCCGTTTGCCCTGCGCGTCGATGCTCGAGAACGCTTCGTTCGCGGTCGACTCGCGCGGATCGACTTTGCGTTTGAGCACGTCGACGAACCCGAGCACGATCGCCAACGGCGTGCGCAGCTCGTGGCCGGCGTCGGCGACGAACTGCCGCATCCGCGCTTCGGCCTGGGCGCGCTCGGTGAAGGCGGCGTCGACCTGTGCGGCGGCACCGTTGTACGCCTGCGCCAGCTCGTCGAACTCGCTGCGCCCGGCGACGGCGATCGGCTCGGGCGTGAAATCGCGGGCGGCGAAGCGCCGCAGCGAGCGGGTGACGTCGATCAGCGGGCGCAGCACCTGCGAGGTGATGTAGCGGCCGACCAGCCAGGCCATCACCCCGGCCAGCACCGTCACGATCAGCACGCCCGCGATCAGCCGCAGCGCGACGCTCTCCAACCGCGCGGGATCGAGCACGACGATCATCTCGCCGCCGGCGAACGGCACGCGATGCGGACGCGCACCCAGCAGCGACCAGAACGGGAACGCGCGCAGCCCAGGCACCCAGCCGGGACCCGGACCGCCGCCGCCCTCGCCCGGTCCGGCCCGCGGCGGACGCGGCAGCACGCGCGCGACGCCGTTGACGATCAGCGTGCCGGGCCGCCGTCCCGGCGGTGGGCCGCCGATGCGGCGCGGCGGCCGCGCCGAGGCGATGATCAGGATGCCGGCGCGCGCTTCGCGCAGGCCGAAGCCGCGTGCCGCGATCTCGAACGGCGTTCCGCGCAGCTCGGCGCGCACGCCCGCCTGCTGCGCGCTGCTCGCGATCCCTTGCGCCGCGTCGTCGAGCAGGCGCGTGTAGAGCACCAGGCTGAGCACCGCGAAGGCCATCAGCACCAGCAACGCACCGATCGTCGCCGCGCCGACGTACCACGAGGTCAGCCGGCGCGAGAAGGCGTGATACATCGCGCTAGTCCGCCCGCAGCGCGTAACCCGCGCCGCGGATGGTGCGGATCAGCCGCGTCGCCCGGCCCTGGTCGATCTTCGAGCGCAAATACGAGACGTAGGTCTCGACGATGCCCGGCCGCACGTCGCGATCGCTCCCCCAGACCAGATCGAGCAGCTGCGCGCGTGAGAAGACGCGCTCGGGATTGGTGACCAGCAAGTGCAACAGCGACCATTCGCGCGAGGAGAGCTCGATTCGCTGGCCGCCGCGGCGCGCCTCACGCCGATCGACGTCGAGCACCAGATCGTGATACGCGACTTCGGCGAAACGCTCCAGGCGCGGGCGGCGCAGTGCCGTCTCCAAGCGCGCGGCGAGCTCCGACATCGAGAACGGCTTGGCCAGATAGTCGTCGGCACCAGCCTGCAGGCTGCTGACCTTGTCGTCGAGGTCGCTCTTCGCGCTGAGCATCAGGATCGGCGCTTCGGTGATGCGCCGCAGCTGCGGCACCAGCTCGATGCCGTCGACGTAGGGCAGCATCACGTCGAGCACGATCGCATCGGGACTCCACTCGCGCACCGTGCGCAGCCCGGTCGGGCCGTCGGCCGCCGTCCGCACCTCGAAGCCGTACTCCGGCAATCCCAATTCAAGCAGCTTGCGCAGATAGCGCTCGTCGTCGATCGCGAGAACCCGCGGCGGCATACTCTTCATCGTTGCCACGCCAACTTGAAGCGGGCCTGGGAAGCGCCCTCAGGCTTAATTCTTAATTCTATCGTTGACAACCAGCGCCGGCCCCGTTACCATACGGATCAATGCGTAGACGCGCTGCCGCGGCCATTGCTCTCGCCATGGCCTGGATCATGGTGTGCCCCGGCCCGATTCGCGCAGCCGACGAGCCCTCGTTGCGCGTGCCGGTCCTCGATCCGGCGCCCTCGATGGAGGGCACGCTCGATCCCTCGTGGTCAAAGGCGGCCGAGCTGACCCTGGACCACGACTTCACCTACAAGCGTGCGCCCGCGGAGCCGACCCACGTCTACGTCGGCCAGGACGGTGCCGCGCTCGATGTCGCTTTCGTCGTCACCCAAGCCGAGGCGGTCGTCGACACGCAGACGACCAACGGCACCAACGTCACCAGCGACGACTACGTGATCGTCTATCTCTGGCCGCGCGGCACGCAGGGTTTCTCGTACTCCTTCGCCGCCAACCCGCGCGGGACGCGCTATCAGACCTCGAGCGAGAACACCGCCTATACGCCCCAGTGGGTCGCGGTCGGTCACCGCACGCCGACCGGCTACGTCGTCACCATGCGCATCCCGCTCGGCGTGATCCGCAGCGGCGGCTCGACCCATTGGAAAGCGCAATTCGCACGCGAGACGATCGCGACCAACAGCTTGGCCGTGTGGACGATGTCCGACCGCCAGCAGAACGCCAACGATCCCGCCTTCGCCGGGACGCTGCTCGACGTCGGCGCGGGCGCGAAGGCCGCGACGCGGCCGCAGCCGCGCGCCCAGATCTACGGGCTGGGCGAGCTCACCACGCCCGCCAACGGCGGCTCGACCGCGCGCGTGGGCGGCGACTTCTCGGTGCCCATCACGCCGACCGCGTCGTTCTTCGGGACGCTGCACCCCGACTACTCGAACGTCGAGATCGACCAGCAGACGATCGCACCGAACGCGTTCGCCTACCAGTACCAAGAAGTACGGCCGTTCTTCACCCAGGCGTCCAACGCGTACGACAACATGTTCAACTGCACGGACTGCCCGACGCTGCTCTACACGCCGGCCATCCCGATCTTCCGCGAGGGCTACGCGGTCGAGGGAACGCAAGGGCCGTTGACGTTCGCCGCCTTCGACGCGATCGGCGACGGGCGGGTCGACCAGTCGCAAGCGCTCGACTACAACGTCGAGACCAAGCAGAGCAACGTCGCCCTGGACTATCAGCACACCTCGGTCGACACCTCGGACGGCCTGCACGACGAGCTGACGTCGTTCACGAGCGGCTATCTCGATCAGCCTTCGCACCTGTTCGCGTATTTCAACGGCGCGCTCGAGCGCGGCACCGACGTCGCCAACCCGGCCGCGGCGGACTACGCGGAGGGCGGCTTCGGTTTCGTCAACTCGACCTCGGCGGTCGTGCTCAACTACCAGCAGCTCGGCCCCGACTTCAACCCGCCGGACTCGTTCGTGACGCAGAACGGGATCACCGGGTACGAGTTCTTCGCCAAGAAGACGCTCGATTTCGCGCCGGGCGCGCCGCTGCACGACGTCTACGGGCAGATCTTCGCCGCCCGGTACCACGAGCCCGACGGCGCGCCCGGTCAGGTGCAGCTGGCCGAACAGCTCAACTTCGACTTCCGCAGTCTGATGACGCTGCACCTCTTCGGCGGCTACGAAGGCGTGCAGACGGCCGACGCCGGCTTCCTGCCCTTCGACGCGAACGGCGCCGAGGTCGGCTACAAGGTCGCGACCAACACGCCGACGTACGTGCAGTACACCGGCGGTCCGTACTATCACGGCATGCTCGACGCGTGGAACTACATCTCGACGATCCCGCTCGAGCGCAAGATCCACCTGCGCGTCGAAGCCGACCGCGACTCGTACTTCACCACCTACGCCGGCGAGCTGCAGTCGACGCAGTGGCTCGAACGCGTGACGCTCGATTGGCAGTTCAACCGCGACACCTCGTTCGACCTCGGGTTGCGGCGCATCATCGGCCGCGAGATCCCCAACGCCATCGTGCCGCCGACGTTCCAATACGTGAACGCGAGCAACGTCACCGCCGCCTTCCACTTCCTGGCGCTGCACAACGAGTTCTATCTCGTCTACGGCAACCCCAACAGTTTGGGGACGACGCCGGCGCTGTATCTGAAGTGGATCCGCTACATCGGGGCGCCGAAGGGAACCTGACGCCGCCGGGCTAGTTTCCGCGCGGTAACCACGGCACCGAAAAGTGCGTACTGGCGCGTAGCGCGCGTTCGCGCTACGATGCCGCTGCGATGACGCACGGCGAGGAGGTCGTGGCACGCTGGCGATGCGGATCGTGCGCGAATACGCACGGAGCGCTGATCCTGCTGCTGCACGGCGAGGGGAGCGACGAGGACGAGCTGTTCGACCTGGTCGTGCTGCTGCCGGCCGAGCCCGCCATCGCCGCGCTGCGCGGCTTCACCCCCGACGGCGCCGGCTACGGCTGGTTCGCGGCGGACGCCGACGGCCGGCCGGATCCGGCGTCCCTGGATACGGCGGTCGCGCGCGTCGAGCGCTGGCTCGACGAGCAAGCCGGCGACGCGGAAGAGATCTGGCTCGCCGGCGTCGGCCAAGGCGCCACGCTGGTCGACGCGCTGCTGCGGCGCGCGCCCCAGCGGTACGCCGGCGCCGCGCTGCTCGAGAGCCCCGCGCGCGACGGCCGGGTCGCGCTCGACGGGCTCGACGTCTACCGCGGTCGGCGACCGCACACCACCGGCGAGCTGCGCGACCTCGTCGATTGGTTCTCCGCGCGCACGACCCCACCGACCCTCACCATCACGGGAGAACACCGATGACCGCCACCACGCAAAGCACCGAGAAATACGCGATCGACTCCGCTCACTCGTCGGCCGACTTCGTCGTCCGTCACATGGTCATCGCCAAAGTGCGCGGGCGCTTCGGCAAGCTGACCGGCACGATCGACGTACCGGCCGGCGCCGAGGTCCCCACCAGCGCGACCGCCGAGATCGACGTCAACTCGATCGACACCCGCGAAGAGCAGCGCGACGGGCACCTCAAGTCGGCCGATTTCCTCGAAGCGGACAAGTACCCGACGATCACCTTCGTCTCGACCGGGACCGAAGGCAACGGCCCCTCGTTCACGCTCAAGGGGATGCTCTCGATCCACGGCGTCACCCGCGAGGTCGCGATCGCGGCCGAGTACGAAGGCCGCGGCAAGGACCCGTGGGGCAACGAGCGCATCGGCTACAGCGGCCACGTCACCATCAACCGCAAGGACTACGGCCTGACCTGGAATCAGGCGCTCGAGACGGGCGGCGTCCTGGTCGGGGACGAGGTCCGCATCGAGATCACCGTCGAGGCCATCAAGCAACAGGCTTCCGCGTAGCGGAAGCCTGTTGCTGTCCTCGCTTCGCGGCGGTCCGCGCAACTCGGTGCCACGGGGCGAGGTCTTCGCGGGGGAATGATGCCGACCGCGTTGGCGACGCGCCCGGCGGGGGATTGCCCCGTCGAGCGCGCCATCGCCCAGCTCGCCGACAAGTGGAAGCTGCAGATCCTGCTGGTGCTGGCGGATCAGGAAGTCGTGCGCTTCCGCGAGCTCCAGCGCCAAGTGCACGGCGTCTCGCAGAAGGTGCTCACCAAGGCGCTGCGCGAGCTCGAGGCCGACGGCCTGGTCGAGCGGACGGTCTATGCCGAAGTGCCGCCGCGCGTCGAATACCGCCCCAGCCCGCGCTGCGCGCAGCTGCTGCCCATCCTCGCGCAGCTGCAGGACTGGGCGGTCTCCACGTCCGCGGCTGGGGCGTAGCCCGAACGCGCAGGCTCGCGAAGCGCAAGCCGCGTTAGCTGTCGGCTTTGCGGCGGCGCGCGGTGCGCGTGCCGCCTTCGAGCGCGCGCATGCGGCGGTCCAGCTGATGGACCTGCAGCGTCAGCTGCTCGACCAGCGTGACCAGCGAGGCGTCGGCGGCGTGCGCGACGTCGTCGGGCGGCCCGTCCTTCCCGGTCGCGAGGAACCAGGGCGTCACGCCGAACAGCGCCGCCAGCTTGAGGCCGACGACGAAGCTCGCGCTCTTGGTTTGACCCGACTCCATCTGCCGGATCGCGCCCTCGGTGATACCGACGGCATGCGCCGTCGCGCTCGGCGTGAGGCGCCGTCGCTCGCGCAGCGAGCGCAAGCGCTCGCCGAAGGTCTCCGACACGCCGGGAAGTATACGAACCGCCTCGCGAAGTGTGGTATTGCGCTTCCCGGCCTAGTATGCTACGAGTATCGTGATGCACAGTCCCGCCGGGTGCCCGGAGTGCCTCCACGCCTGGTCGCTCCACACCCCGACCGGGTGCACGTTCCGGCTCGCCGGGACCCGCATCACCCCGCCTCGACCGTGCTCTTGCACCCGCAGCGGACACGGGCGAGGTCGGTGGGTCAGCTTCGTGCACGGCGGCTGACGGAACCCCCGGCACCTCTCGCGTAGCTTGCGGGCCATGCCCGCACGCGCGCGTTCATCGCTCGCCGTTCTCGTCGCGACGCTGACGCTCGTCGCCACGCGACCGGCCCAGGCCGACCTGCCCGCCCGCCCGGCGACGCCGGCTCCGGCGCCCAGCCCGACGCCGTCGGCCAGCCCGACCCCGGGTCCCACCCTGCGCTGGCGCAGCCTCGGCCCGGCGGTCGCGGGCGGCCGCGTCGCGACGGTCGCCGGCACCGACGCCGATCCGGCGCTGTTCTTCGCGGGCGCCGCCGGCGGCGGCGTGTGGAAGTCGACCGACGGCGGCGCGGCGTGGCAACCCGTCTTCGACGCCGCCGGCTCGCAGTCGATCGGCGCGATCGCGATCGCGCCCGGCGACCCGAAGGACGTTTGGGTCGGCACCGGCGAGGCCTGGCCGCGCAACGACGTGCTGGCCGGCGACGGCATCTATCACTCGAGCGACGGCGGCAAGACCTGGACGCGGCGCGGTCTCGAGCGCACCTCGCAGATCGCGCGCATCCTGATCGATCCGCGCGACCCGCGGCAGCTCGTCGTCGCCGCGCTGGGCGACCCGTTTCGGCCCAACCCCGAGCGCGGCATCTTCCGCAGCACCGACGGCGGCGCGACGTGGACGAAGACGCTGTTCGTCGACGACGGTGTGGGCGCGGCCGACGTCGCGCGCGATCCGAAGCACCCCGACGTGCTGCTCGCCGCGATGTGGCGGTTCGGCCGCTCGAGCTGGCATTTGACCAGCGGTGGTGCCGGTGACGGCATCTATCGCTCGACCGACGGCGGCGCGACCTGGGCGCCGCTGCGCGCACAGGGCTTGCCGGACGGCCCGCTGGGACGCATCGCGCTCGCGTACGCGCCCAGCGACGCGCAACGCGTGTATGCGCTCATCGAGTCCACCCAGGGGCTGCTCTGGCGTTCGGACGACGGCGGCGAAACCTGGAAGAAGACCTCGTCCAACACCTTGATCGACGAGCGCCCCTTCTACTACACGCGGTTGGTCGTCGATCCGCACGACGCCGACCACCTCTTCTCCGTCTCGGTGCTGCTGGCCGAGAGCACCAACGGCGGCCTGACCTGGCACCGCACCGGGCGCGGGCTGCACGGCGACCATCACGACCTGTGGATCTCGGCCGACGGCAAGACGATCCTCGAAGGCAACGACGGCGGCGTCGGCACCTCGCGCGACGGCGGCGCGAGCTGGCAGTGGCATCGCACGCTCCCGATCGAGCAGTTCTATCACGTCGCGACCGATCGCGGCGAGCCGTACCGCATCTGCGGTGGACTGCAGGACAACGGCAGCTGGTGCGGCCCCTCGCGCACCGGCGACGCGCGTGGCATCTTGGCGCGCGACTGGAGTCGCCTCTCGGGCGGCGACGGAACGTGGGTCGTCCCCGATCCACGCGACGCGCGGACGGTCTACGCGGCCGACGGCGGCGGCGACAACGCCGGCGAGATCTTCCGCACCGACCGCCGCACCAACGAGGTGGTCGACGTCTCGCCGTATTTGCGCGACCAGAACGTCGTCGCGCCCGCGCAGCTGCGCTGGCGCTTCAACTGGGAGACGCCGATCGCGTTCGATCCGTTCGCGCCGCACGTCGTCTACACCGCGGGCGACGTCGTCTTCCGCAGCGCGGACGCCGGCGCGCACTGGACGCCGATCAGCCCCGATCTCACCCAGAACGTCAAGGTCCGCCAAACGCTCTCCGGCGGCCCGATCACCCTCGACGTCACCGGGGCGGAGACCTTCGACACGATCCTCGCGCTGGCACCCTCGCCACGCGCGCGCGGCGAGCTGTGGGCGAGCACCGACGACGGCGTGGTCCAGCTCACGCGTGACGGCGGCGCGCACTGGACGAACGTCACGCCGGCGGGCGTGACGGCCGATGCGCGCATCGACGCGATCGAGGCTTCGCACGCGGCGGCCGGGACGGCCTACGTCGCGATCGACCGTCACTTCGTGGGTGACCGCACGCCCGACGTCGAGGTGACGACCGACTACGGGCGCACCTGGCGCCGGGTCGTGCACGGCCTCCCGGCCGACATGGTCGACGTCGTGCGCGAAGATCCGGCCGATCCGGACGTCCTGTACGCCGGGACGGACCACGGTGTGTGGTTGAGCCTGGATCGCGGCGAGCACTGGGAGCCGTTCCCCGCCCCGCTCCCGCCGGTGGCCGTGCGCGACCTGACGGTGCAGCCGGTGGCCGGCGACCTGATCGCCGCCACCCACGGCCGCGGACTGTACGTGCTCGACGATCTCACCCCGATCCGCAGGCTGGCGGCGGCGCGCCGGGCGGGCGTCTCTCTGTTCGCGCCGCGTGCCGCGCACGCGTACGGAAGGGAGACCCCGACGACCGACGTGGCCGCCGCGGGGACGGATCCGCCCGCGGCGAGCATCTCGTTCTGGCAGCGCAGCCCTGCACGCGGCGAACCGAGCATCGACGTCCTCGACGCGTCGGGACGTCTGGTGCGCCGTTTCGCCGGCACGCACGACGAAGACGGCGACGCGGTCCCCAACGTGCCGAACGCCGCCGGCCTGAATCGCGTCGCGTGGGACCTCACCGAGACGCCGCCGACGCCGTGGCGCCGCGTCGCCGCGTGGGACCGCGGCCCCGACGGCGGACCGGCCGTGCTGGCCGGCGTCTACACGGTGCGCTTGCACCGCGACGGGCGCACCTACACGCAGACGATCCGCGTCACCAGCGACGTGCCCGCCGACCAGGCGCGCCGCGGTCACGCCTTCGTCGCCGCCGTCACCGCCGAGCTCTCGGCGCTCGACGACGCGCTCAACGCGCTCGACAACGTGCGCCTGCAGACCGCCGGCGCGCTGCCGTCGCTCGACGGCGCGCTGGCCGAGCGCGCGCGCCGCACGCGCGACGACGCGGCGCGCCTGGAGGCGACGATCACCTCGCACCCGGTCAACGATCAGGACGACGACTTCCTCGAAGACCTCTTGCGCGAGCGCGTGCTGACGTTCTTGAGCGACCTGGGCCCGGGAACGCCGACGCAAGCCGAGATCACCGAAGCGGCCGCGCTACGTCGCGAAGGTGCCGCGGCGCTCGACCGGTACCGCGCGTTCCTCGCCGCCGACGTCGTCCCGCTCGACGCCGCCCTGCGCGCCGCCGGCCACCTCACGCTCGACTTGCGCGCACTGCCGGTTCCCGCGAAGCCCGACCCCAACGCCGACGAGCACGCGCGCCGCGGCGACGAGGACGACGACTAGCGGGAGCTAGAGGACCAGGCCGCGCCGCACGCACTCGCGCAGCAGCGCCTGACGATCGGGCAAGCCGAACGTCATCAGGATGCGCGAGACCGTGTTGCGGATGGTCTGCTTCGAACGGTTGCGCGCGGCCGCGATCGCGGCGGTCGACATCCCTTCGCACAGCAGCACGAGCACGGCGCGTTCGGTCGGCGAGAGCTCGCTGACGATCGGGTCGGCATCGCCCGGATCGACGGCCGGCGCGATGGTGCGCAGCGGCGAAGAGGCGGCGACCTTGCGCAAAACGCCGTCGACGTACTCGCGCAGCGAGGTCTGCCCGGTCAGCTCGTGCAGCCGCGTCGCGGCCACCAGCGCGCGCCGCTCGTAGCCGATGCGGCGATACAGCTCGAAGGCGCGCTGGGCGCGCTCGCGCGCCTGGATGAGGTCGCCGGCCGCGTGCGCGACGACCGACTCGGCGTCGGCGATCGCGGCTTCGTCGCGCGGATCGTTCATCAGCGAGGACATCGCCGAGGGACCGCGCAGCCGCCGATGACGCTTGAGCACCGCGCTGGCGCGCAGCACGTCGCCCGACGCGGCCAGCTCCGTCGCCAAGGCGAGGAACGCGTTGCGCTCGTGACCGCCCACCGACTCGTCGGCGATCGCATCGGCGGCGACGCGCACCCGGCTGACGAGGTCGGCGTGCGCGTAGCGCTCGCCGGCGGCGCGGAAGATCTCCGCCCGGCGGCACTGCGCCGCCAGGCGCGTCGCCGGCGTCGGCGCCGCCTCGTCGGCGTGCGCCGTCCAGGCCAACGCGTCGCCGACGCGCCCGCGCGCTTCGTCCATCAGCGACGCGTGATACGCGACCAAGTAGCGCGAGTGCGAGAGACCGCTGGCGGACCAATCGAAGCGCGCTACCCGCCGTTCGACCATCGCCCAAGCGTCGGCGTCGAGGCGCTCCGCGGCCAACGTCGCCAACGCTTCGAGCGCCATCGCTTCCATGAAGCGGTCGTGGTGGCGGCAGCCGTCGAGCGTGACCAGCGCGGCGGTGAACGCCTCGGTCGCGGCGACGTAGTCGGCGCGGGCGACCGCGACCCAGCCGCGGTACTCGAGCGCGCGCGCGTAGACGATGTCGGCGTCCGGCAAGACCGCGTCGAGCGCGCGGTCGGCGTCGTCGAGCGCACGTTCCCCGTAGTAGCCCAGTGCGAGGTTGAGCGCGATCTCGGAGCGCACCGTCGGGTGCGCGCGCGCGGCATCGGCTTGCGCCGTGAGCAACAGATCGATCCCGCGCTGCAGCTCGCCGCGGCGGACGTAGGCCGTGCCCAGCAGCATGCGGGCGGTCAACGAGGTGTCGAGTCCGCCGGCCGCCGCGACGAAGGTGCGCTCGAGCTCGACGATCGCCTCGTCGGGGCGCCCGATGCGCAGCATCGCGCGAGCGCGCAAGAGCGCGAGTTGCGCCCGATCGTCGGGCGCGTCGGCGCGAACGCGTCCGCACAGGGCGAGACACTCGGCGAAGTCGCCGGCAAACCAGGCTCGCATCGCGTCGGAGAACGCCACCCGTCCCAGACGCTCGGATCGAATTCGTTCGGAAAGCATCGGTCCCACACCCGGAAAGGCGGAGGAACAGCACACCGACGGCCCCCGCACCGTCGTTACGGCGGAGTTCGCCACCCTGCTGCGGATTCCGTTCGTCCCAATGGAGTACCGCGATTGTCCATCGGTCGATTCCTCACGTCCCGGTCAGTTCGGTCCCTTGGCCCGCGAGTGCCGCGAGGATCGCGCCCGGTCCGGCGCCGGCCACCACGGCGCGGCGCGCACCGCCGCGCACGGCGCGAATCGCCGCCGCCATCTTGGGAATCATGCCGTCGCTGAAGGTTCCGTCGACGAGGAAGGCCTCGGCCTGATCGGCCGACAGCCGCGGGATGACGGAGCTCGGATCAGCCAGGTCGCGGCGCACGCCGGCGACGTTGGTGATGACGACGTAGGCGTCGGCGGCGAGCGCGCCGGCGATCGCGCCGGCCGCCGTGTCGGCGTTGCAGTTGAGCGCGGCGCCGTCGGTGCGGTCGAGCGCCAGCGGTGCCACCACCGCCACGAAGCCGGCATCGAGTAGGACCCGGATCGCGCTCGGCTCGACCCGCTCGATCTCGCCGACGTAGCCCAGGTCGACGCCGTCGATCGCGCCGGCCCGGCGCGCCACGAGCAGCCCACCGTCCTCGCCGGAGATCCCGACGGTGCGCGCGCCGCGCCGCGCCAGCGCGCGCACGAGCGCCTTGTTGACCGCGCCGCACAGCACGTACTCCACCACGTCGCGCGCGGCGCGACCCGTCACCCGCAGGCCGGCGACACGCGGCTCGTCGATCGCCTTCGCGCGCAGCTCGGCGTCGATCTGCGGCCCGCCGCCGTGGACGAGGACGACGCGGTCACCGCGCGCGGCCAGCGCCGCGACCTCGTCGAGCACCGGGTCGGGCGCGCCTTCGGCCGCCATCGCGTTTCCGCCGTATTTGAGGACGATCAGCACCACGGGACGCTCGGTGATCGGTGTGGTAGGGTCCTGCATGGCGAGGATCGATTCTCTGCGGACGCCCGAGCCGGCATTCGCCGCGGTCCCGGATTTCGCGTACGCGCCGCTGGCCGTCGACGACCTGCCCGGTTACGAGGGCCTGCGGCTGACGTACGTCGACGCCGGGCCGCCCGGCGCCGCGCACGTCTTCCTGTGCCTGCACGGGAATCCGACCTGGAGCTTCCTCTACCGGAGGATGTTCGCGGTCTTCCTGGCCGAGGGCGCGCGGGTGATCGCGCCCGACCTGTACGGTTTCGGCCGCTCCGACAAACCGACCGACGAACGGGTCTACACGTTCGACTTTCACCGCGACGCGCTGCTGCGTTTCGTCGAGCGGCTCGATCTGCGCGGCGTGACGCTGGTCTGTCAGGACTGGGGCGGCCTGCTCGGCTTGACGTTGCCCCCGGCGCAGCCGGACCGCTTCGCGCGCGTGATCGCGATGAACACGCTGCTCGCCACCGGCGACGTGCCGATTCGCGAGGGCTTCTTCGCGTGGAAAGACTACAGCAACAGCCATCCCGACATGGACGTCGCCGCGCTGCTGCGCCGTTCGACTCCGATCTTGCGCGACGCCGAAGCGGCGGCGTACGGCGCGCCGTTTCCCGACGCGCGCTACAAGGCCGGGGTGCGCGCGTTCCCCGATCTGGTGCCGGTGACGCCCGAGATGGACGGCACCGCGATCGCTCGCGAGGCGCGCGACTGGTGGCGCACGCAGTGGCGCGGCGCGACGTTCCTCGCCGCCGGCGGGAAAGATCCCGTGCTGGGCGAGCCGGCGATGCTCTCGCTGCAGTCGGTCATCCGCGACGCGCCACCGCCGGTCGTCTTTCCCGACGCCGGTCACTTCATCCAGGAGTGGGGCGAGCCGGTCGCACGCGCCGCGCTGGCAGCGTTTCGCACGTCCGGCGCGTGAGCGTGTCGCGCGCCGCTCCGCGAGCTGCGCGTGCAGCGCAAGCGGGTCGCGCATGCGATGGCGCGGGTACAAACGTGAGCGGAGGTTTTTCTCACGTGAACACCCATGATCGCCCGGCCGCTCCGGGCCTGCTTCAACGAGAGCCCGGCAGCGACGAACACTTGCACGCACTTTGGACCAACGCCGGCTTGGTCGAAACCGATCGCTCGTTGCCCGAGATGCGCACGATCGAAGCCGTGCACCAAGCGACACTCGCCGAGTCGGCGCCGATGGCACTGTTCGGCTTCGCGACCGGCACCTTCTTGGTCGCGCTGCTGCTCAGCGGCCTGATGCCGGCGGCGACCGGTATGATGGCCGTCGTTCCGGCCTTGCTGTTCTTCGCCGGCGTCGGACAATTCATCGGCGGCTTGTTCGCGCTCTCGCGCGGCAGCACGTTCGGCGCAACGGCTTTCTGCTCGTTCGGAATGGGCAACGTCATCGTCGCCTCGTACGCGTGGATGCAGCAGGCCGGCGTGATCCCCACCGGCACCGAGTCGACGACGCTGCTCGGTATGGGCTTGTTCTGCTTCGCCTACATCGCGCTCTCGCTCGCGATCGCGGCGCTGCGCACCAACGTCGCATACTTCCTGACCGTGCTGGCGCTGGTCCCCGGCTACGCGCTGGTCGCCGCGACCGACGTCGGTGCGGCGCCGGTCGTCGGCCAGATCGGCGGCTGGTTTCTGATCGCCGCGGCGCTGTTGGCCTTCTATTCCGGCGGTGCCGTCGTCATCAACAGCCAGTGGTGCCGCGAGGTGTTTCCGCTCGGCGCGATCGGGCGCCACTAGACGCTTGACAGCGGCGGTCGGTTCGGGCTATACGTTGAACCTCAATGTCCGTTCGACGACCGAGCCGACCGCCCACGACCGCGCCCGTGCGATTCGCACCGGGTCCGCTCGTCATGTGACGGACGGATCCGGTGGAAGAACGACGGGCGCGCCGCATTCGGCGCGCTTTTTCTTTTGACGCGGCGGCGCTGGCGCGGCTGCGCGCGGCGAGCCTGCGGGAGCTGGGGCGGCTCGACGACGCGCATGCCGGCGACTTCGCGCGCGACGCGCAGTCCGACTTCACCCGGCTCATGCTCGACGATCGCCTGGTCGCGTTCGTGCTGTGCGACGGCGAGGAGATCGTCGGCTCGGCCTGCGCGATCTTCTTCGAGCGGCTGCCGTATCCGGACGGCACCCTGCACGCCGAGATCGCGGGCGTCTACGTCGCGCCCGGTCACCGCGGCGAGGGGTGGGCGGCGCAACTCGTGCACGCCGTCGTCGACGCCGTCACCGTCCGCGGGGTCCGCAAGACGATCCTCCACCCCTCGCCCCTGGCCCGCCCCCTCTACGAGCGGCTGGGGTTCATCGACGAGCCGGCGATGCGGCTATGCACGTCGTGAGCCGGCTCAGATGACGCCGATGATCGCGAGCACCAGGAGGATGACGATGAGCAGCCCGACGCCGCCGCCGCCCCACGAGACCGGCGTGTAGTACGGGCGACCCGCGTTGACCGGCACCAGGCCGCCGACCAGCCACAGGACCACGAGAATGACGAGTATGGTAACGAGCATGCTTCCATGCATACCCGGGCAACCCCGATCGCAGCCCTCCGGCCGGGCCTGGCTATTGCATAATTATGCAGGTGATGTATAATCATGCACATGGTTACGCTTCCGGCGGCCGGGCGGCTGCGTGGGCGGAACGTCCTCACCGTCACCGACCTGGACGGGGACGAGCTCGCCAGCCTGCTGGCGCTCGCCCAGAACCTCAAGGCCCGGGGCCGCGAGCAGCTCACCCTGCTGCGCGGCAAGACGCTGGTCATGCTCTTCGAGAAGCCCTCGCTGCGCACGCGCGTCTCGTTCGAGGCGGGGATGACGCAGCTGGGCGGCCACGCCGTGGCCGCGACCGGCGGCGATTTCGGCATCGGGACCCGTGAGTCGCCCGAGGACGCCGGGCGCGTGCTTTCGCGCTACGGCGACGCCATCATCTATCGCACCCACGCGCACGAACCGCTGGTCCGCTTCGCCGGCGCCGCCACCGTGCCGACGATCAACGCCCTTTCCGAAGCGGCGCACCCCTGTCAGGCCTTCGCCGACCTGCTGACGATCCGCGAGCGCTTCGGGACGCTGGCCGGTTTGCGGCTAGCGTTCGTCGGCGACGCGCGCAACAACGTCGCCGTCTCGCTGACCGAAGCCGCCGCGATGTGCGGGATGTCGATCACCTTCGCCGCGCCGCCGACCCACCGTCCCTCCGACGCGCTGCTCGGCCGGTTGGTGAAGCTCGGGGCCGCGCACAACGTGACCGCGCGCGCCTTCACCTCGCCGCTGCGCGCGGTGCGGGACGTCGACGTCGTCTACACCGACGTGTGGACCTCGATGGGCGACGAGCAGTTCGTCGAACGGAACCAAGCCGCGCTGCGGCCCTACCAGGTCAACGCCGCGCTGATGGAAGCGGCCGCGCCGCACGCGCTGTTCATGCACTGCTTACCGGCGCACCGCGGGGAAGAGGTGACGGCCGACGTGATCGACGGCCCGCACAGCGTCGTGTTCGATCAAGCCGAAAACCGGCTGCACGCGCAAAAGGCGCTGCTGCTGGCCCTCCTCACCGATCTCCGTGGGCTGAGCGAATGACCGAATCCCCGCTGCAACCGAAGACCAAGCGCCAACGCGCGATCCTCTCGCTGATCGCCGCGCGGCCCGTCCGCTCGCAGGATGAGCTCGCGACGCTGCTCGAGCAGCAGGGCTACGAGGTCACGCAAGCGACCGTCTCGCGCGACATCAAGGAGCTGGGTCTGCTCAAGGTGCCGCTCAAGGGCGGCAACGGCGGCGCCTTCAAGTACATCGAGCCGACCGTCGGTCCGGCCTTCAGCTCGCGCTTGCACCGCGTCGTCGCCGACGTCGTGATCGGCGTGCGCTCGGCGGTCAACCAGATCGTCTTGCGCGCCCATCCGGGGACGGCCATGATGCTGGCGGCCGCGATCGACGCCGCCGACTGGCCCGAGATCCTCGGCACCATCGGCGGCGACGACACGGTGCTCGTCATCGTCGAGTCGCTCGAGAAGACGCCCATGATCCGCCAGCGCTTCGAAGACATGCGCTCCTCCCAATAGGAAAAGGTAGTTAGGAACATGACCACGGTGATAGAGCGAGCGCAGCAGAATCGCGCTGCGAACGAATCTCGTTGCGAGCTCGGCTTCGGGGGCCCCACGCTTCGCGTGGGGGGCGCGGAGCCTGGGGCGGAGCGCCGTTAAAATGAAAATCGTTCTCGCGTACTCTGGTGGCCTCGACACGTCTGTTTTGCTCAAGCAGTTCATCGAGCAGGGTCATGAAGTCGTGGCGATGACGCTCAATTTGGGCGAGTCCGACATGGTGGCCGGCGAAGGGTCGCAGGACGCGCTGCTGGCGGTCCGCCGCAAGGCCCTGCAGCTGGGCGCGTCCGACGCGGTGCTGATCGACGCGCGCGAACGGTTCATCGACGAGTACGCGTACAAGGCGCTGGCCGCCAACGCGCTCTACGAAGGCGTCTATCCGCTCAGCGCGGCGCTCTCGCGGCCGCTCATCGCCGACCTGTTGGTCGAGACCGCCGCCGAGTACGGCGCCGACGCGGTCGCCCACGGCTGCACCGGCAAGGGCAACGACCAAGTGCGCATCGAGGTCGGCGTGCGCGCCAAGGCGCCGCACCTGCGCACGCTCGCGCCGCTGCGCGACCATCCGCTCTCGCGCCCCGACGCGATCGCCTACGCCGAGAAGCACGGCGTGCCGATCGCGCACACGCAGGCCAAGCCCTACTCCGTCGACGCCAACCTGTGGGGTCGCTCGATCGAAGCCGGCGTGCTCGAGAACCCGTGGAACGCGCCGCCCGACGACGCCTACGCCTGGACGGTCGCGCCGCACGACGCGCCGGCCGAGGGCAGCGAGGTCGTCATCGCCTGGGAGCGCGGCCTGCCGTCGATCGACGGTGCGACCGGCGCCGAGATGGTGTTCGAGCTCAACAAGCTGGCCGGGAAGAACGCCGTCGGCCGCATCGACCTGATCGAGGACCGCGTCGTCGGGCTCAAGTCGCGCGAGGTCTACGAGTGTCCCGGCAGCGTCACGCTGATCGAGGCGCACAAAGCGCTCGAACGGCTGGTGCTCACGCGCGACGAGCTGCGCCTCAAGGCCGCGCTCGACCAGAAGTACGGCGAGCTGATCTACGACGCGCTATGGTCCTCGCCGCTGCGCGACGCGCTCGACGCGTTCAACGCCAAGATCGCCGAGCGGCTGAGCGGCGAGACGCGGGTGAAGCTGCTGCGCGGCCGCGCGATCGTGACCGGTTCGCGTTCGCCGTACGCGCTCTACGACGAGTCGCTGGCGACCTACGGCGCCGGCGACCGCTTCAGGCACGACGCGGCCGGCGGCTTCATCGAGATCCACGGCTTGCCGGTCGCGGCCGGCGCCGCCAAGGCCGCGCAGGCCGCCGAACGCGCCACCCCGCAGACGGTCTGACCGCGTCATGAGCTCGCTGCAGTGGGGCGGGCGGTTCGCGTCGGCTCCCGACGCGGCGCTGCTCGCCTTCGGCTCCTCGCTCGAGGACGATCTGGTGCTCGCGCCGTTCGACGTGCGCTGTTCGCTCGCGCACGTGACGGCGCTGCGCCGCGTCCTCGCGCCCGACGACGCGACCGCGCTGCGCGCCGCGCTCGAGACCGTCGCCGGCGAGATCGCCGACGGCTCGTTCGCCGCCTGGGCGACGACGCACGCCTTCGAGGACGTCCACGGCGCGATCGACGCACGGGTGCGCGAGCACGCCGGGCCGGCCGGCGAACGGCTGCACGCCGGCCGCTCGCGCAACGATCAGGTCGCGACGACGCTGCTGCTCTACGCGCGCGACCGTGCGACGCAGGGCGCGCGTTTGGCGCTCGACGTCGCCGCGTTGTGCGAGGACCGCGCGCAGAGCGCGCTCGAACGGCGCGCGCTGCTCGCGGCGACGACGCACTGGCAGCCGGCGCAGCCGGTCCTGCTCGCGTTCTGGCTCGACGCGGCGGCGCAGGGTTTCGTGCGCGCGGCCGAGCGGTTCGCGCGCGTCGCGCTCGATGCGTCGCGGTTCTGCCCGCTCGGCAGCGCGGCGCTGGCCGGCAGCTCGCTGCCGCTGGACCGCGCCGCCGCGGCGCTCGAGCTGGGCTTCGCCGGCCCCAGCCGCAACGCGCTCGACAGCGTCGGCGACCGGGACGTCGCGCTCGACCTGCTGCACGCCGCGGTGCGCGCGGCCGTCGCCGCCGCGCGCCCGAGCGAAGAGCTGGTGCTGTGGGCCACGCCGGCTTTCGGGTACGTTCGGCTCGACGACGCCGCCTCGACCGGTTCGAGCTTGATGCCGCAGAAGCGCAACCCCGATCCGTTCGAGCTCTGCCGCGCGGCGGGCGCACGCGCGATCGGCGTCTACGCCGGCGCGTTGGCGTCGGTCAACGGGATCGCGCTCTCCTACCACCGCGACTTGCAGGAGACCAAGGCGCAAGTCATCAGCGGGACCGAGAACGCGTTGGCCGCGCTCGACGCGTTCCGCCGCGCGTTCGGGCACGTGCACTTCAACGAAACGGTCACCGGCGCGCATGCCGCCGACGGTTATACGGTCGCGACCGATCTGGCCGACGCGGTGATCCTGGCCGGCGCGACCGCGCGCGAGGCGCATCGCGCGGTCGGCGAACGGGTCGTGCGCGCCGAGACGGAAGGCCGCGCGCTCGACCTCAGCGACGCGCACGCGCTTGGGGTCCCCGACGCGCCGCTCGACGCGGCCGCATCCGTGCTCGCCAAGCACACACCGGGCTCGACCAACCCCGACGCGGTCGCGACCGCCATCGGTCAGACCCGCGCGGCGATCGAGACGCTGGCCGCGCAGTTGGAGACGACCCGGTGAGCGAAGGAACGAGGGAGACCCGCACGCCATGATCACCGCCCACGTCGTCGGTGCCAGCGGCTACGCCGCCGCCGAGCTGATCCGCCTGATCGACCGGCACCCGTCCGTCGCGCTGGGCGTGCTGGAGAGCCGTTCCAGCCCCGGCGTCGCCGTGGCCGACGTGTTCCCGTGGCTGCCGCACGTGCACGTCGCGTTCGAGGAGAGCGGGACGGTGCTGGCCCGCGTGCGCGAGGACGACGTCGTCTTCATCGCCGCCGGACGCGAGCAGGCGCGCGAGCTGGCGCCGCAACTGCTGGCCAAGGCCGCGCGCGTCATCGATCTCTCCGACGCCTTCCGGCTCGAGGCACACGCCGGCGAGGCCGTCTTCGGTTTCCCCGAGCGGTACCGCGACCAGATCGCCGGCGCGCGACTGATCGCCAACCCCGGCTGCTACGTCACGGCCTCGCTGTTGGCGCTGGTTCCGTTGGGTCCGCTCGCCGACCGCATCGCCGGCGTCGTCATCGACGCCAAGAGCGGCATCACCGGCGCCGGCCGCACGCCCGCGGTCGCGTCGATGTTCGCCGAAGTCTACGGCGACGTGCGCGCCTACGGCCTGGACGGCCATCGCCACGGCCCCGAGATCGTGCAGGAAGCGCGCGCGGTCGGCATCGGCGCGCCGATCGTTTTCTCACCGCACGTGGTGCCGCTGCCGCGCGGCATCCTGGCCGACGTCTACCTCGTGCCCCGCGCCCCGATCGAGCGCGACGAGGTGTTGGCGCTCTATCACCGCTTCTACGCCGCCAACCCGTTCGTGACGGTGTTCCACGACCTTCGCGCGCCGTATCTGCCGGCGCTCGAAGGAACCAACGACGCGCACATCGCGGTCGCGCAGCGCGAAGGGGTCGTCCAGGTGCTCTCGGCGCTCGACAACCTGGGCAAAGGCGCGGCGGGGCAAGCCGTGCAGAACATGAACATCATGCTCGGTCATCCGGAGGAGCTCGGCCTCGATGCTCGCACCCACGCCAACTGACGGCGCGACGGAAAACATTCGCCTGGTCAAAGTCCGCGGCGGCCTGGGCGCGGTCCCCGGCGTGCGGATGGCCGGCGTGCACGCCGGGATCAAGAAACGCAAGACGGACCTGGCGCTGATCGCGCTGCCGGGGCCGCACGTGTGCGCGCAAGTGATCACGACCAACGAGATCAAGGCGGCGCCGCTGCTCGCGACCAGCGCGAACCTGGAGGCCGACGGCGACCAGATCGCGGCGATCGTCGCCAACGCCGGCTGCGCCAACGCGTGCACCGGCGAGCGCGGCTTGCGCGACGCGCAGACGACGGCGCGCCACGCGGCGACGCTGCTGGGCGTGCGCCCGACCCAGATCGTCGTCGCCTCGACCGGCGTCATCGGCGTCACGCTGCCGATGGACCGGCTCGCGAAGGGGCTCGACCGCGCGGTCAAGCAGCTCGAAACCGGTCCCGAAGCGGCCAACGAAGCGGCCGAGGCGATCATGACGACCGACCACGTCCCCAAGCTCGCCGGCTACGCCTGGCACGAGAACGGGCGGCGCTACGCGATCGGCGGCATCGCCAAAGGCTCGGGGATGATCGCCCCCAACATGGCGACGATGTTGGCGTTCCTGGTCACCGACGCCGAAGTCTCGCGCGACGGGCTGACCGAAGCGCTGCGCGAGGCGGCCGACGGCACGTTCAACATGATCTCGGTCGACGGCGACATGTCGACCAACGACGCGGTGTACTGCTGTGCGAAGCCCGGCACCGAACCGGCGTCGCCGGGGCTGCGCACCGCGCTGACGGCGCTCTGCCGCGACCTGGCGGTCGCGATGGTGCGCGACGGCGAAGGCGCGACCAAGCTGCTGACGTTCCGCGTCACCGGCGCACGCGACGAGAAGCAGGCGCGCACGATCGCGCGCGCGGTCGTCAACTCGAGCCTGGTCAAGACGGCGCTCTACGGCGAGGATCCGAACTGGGGCCGCGTCATCGCGGCCGCCGGCAGCGTCGGCGCGGGGATGGACCCCACCACCTGGTCGCTCTACCTGGGCGGCCACACCTGGGTCGAGCGCGGCGCGATCGAAGCGATGAGCGAAGCCGAAGCCCACGCCGTGCTCGAGGACTCGTCGGTCGACGTACGGCTCGACCTCGGCATCGGCGACGCCACCGCGACCGGCTGGGGCTGCGACCTGACCGGCGACTACGTCCGCATCAACGCCCACTACCGGACTTGATCACCATGCTGCAAGCATCACGTGGGGCGCGCATTGTGACGCGGCATCCGCATTTGATGGCGAACTATGGCCGGCTCGAGCTGAACATCGTGCGCGGCGAGGGGTGCTGGCTGTTCGACGAGTCGGGCAACGCCTACCTCGACATGGTGGCGGGGATCGCCGTGTGCGCGCTCGGCCACGCGCACCCGCGCATCGCGCGCGCGATCGCCGAACAGGCCGCGACGCTGGTGCACGTCTCCAACCTCGTCCACCACGAGCCGGCCGGGACGCTGGCGGATCGGCTCGCCGAGCTGTCGGGTTTCGACACGGTCTTCTTCTGCAACAGCGGCGCCGAGGCGAACGAAGCCGCGATCAAGCTGGCCCGCAAGCACGCGTATCGGAGCGGCCGGCCGAACCGCAACGTCGTCTTGGCCGCGCGCGGCGCGTTCCACGGCCGCACGTTCGGCGCGCTGGCCGCGACGGACAACCCGAGGTACCACGAAGGCTTCCAGCCGCTGCCGCGCGGCTTCGCGCACGTTCCGTTCAACGACATCGCGGCACTCGACGCGGCGATCGACGAGACGACGGCGTGTTTCTTGGTCGAACCGGTGCAAGGCGAGAGCGGCGTCGTGCCCGCGACGCGCGAGTATCTCCAAGCGGCGCGGCGCTTGTGCGACGAGCGCGGCGCGCTGTTGATCTTCGACGAGGTGCAATGCGGGATGGGCCGGCTCGGCCGCTTGTTCGCGCACCAGCTCTACGAGGTCACGCCCGACGCGTTCACGCTGGCGAAGTCGCTCGCCAACGGCCTGCCGATCGGCGCGCTGATCGTGCGCGGCCCGGCCGCCACGTCGTTACAGCCCGGCGACCACGGCACCACCTTCGGCGGCTCGTGCGTCCCCGCAGCCGCCGCGCTCGAGCACCTGGCGATCCGCGACGTGCTCGACCTCGACGCCCACGTCGTCGCCGTCGGCGCGCTGCTGCGCGACGAGCTGGCCGCGATCGCGAACGACTTCCCCGCCGTGTTCGAACCGCCGCGCGGCATCGGCCTCATGCTCGGGCTGCCGGTCCGCGAACCGCACGCCGCCGGCGCCTTCGTCACCGCCGCGCTCGATCAAAACCTGTTCATCAACGCCGCCGGCCGCAACACCCTGCGCTTCGTCCCCCCGCTCATCATCACGACCGACGAAGTCCGTGACGCCATCCAGCGCCTTCGCGCGACGATCACCGCGGTTCTCTCTCGGCCGTAAGGGTTCGAGGTGCTCCGCGGAGCGGAGCCACTTTGGCCGCCTCACGCCTTGGCGGCCTCGTCCACCACTTGCGACGCCCGGTGGAGCCGGCGGGTGGGTGGATCGTTGGAGAAGAGCTTCTGTACTCTGTTACGGCACGGCGGCTGAAAAGGTTCGCGAGTTCGATGAAGGCTCGGTAACGATTCGCTCGGGGGAATCTGAGCGCGGCCGGGGGCCTACAAGGCCAAGGCCGGACGCCGCTCGCCGACCCGGGTAGCGGCCTCGAAGGCGGCCGCCACCCGCAGGAGCGCGGCCTCGCCGCGGTGCCGGCCGATCAGTTGGATGCCGACCGGCAATCCCTCGGCGGTGAAGCCGGCCGGAACCGAGATCGCCGGGTGGCCGGTGACGGTGATGCGCGAGCACGAACGCATCCAGTCGACGTACGTCTCCATCTGCACGCCGTCGATCTCGGTCGGATACGGGACGTCGATCGGAAACGGCGAGACCTGGTTGACCGGCGCGGCCAGCACGTCGTAGCGCTCGAAGAACGCGTGCATCTGCGCGAACACCTTGGTCCGCGCGACGTCGGCCGCCGCGACCTGCGCGCCGGTCAGCGCCAAGCCGGCGTCGACGTTCCAGCGCACGGTTTCCTTCACCAGCGACTCGTGACCGGCGATCAGCGGCCGCAAGCCGGCGAACAGGAGCGCGCGGAGCACGAAGAACACCTCGTCGGCGGCCGACAGATCGGGCTCCGCCGCGTCGAGGACGCAGCCCAATCGATCGAAGACCGCCCGTTGCGCGTCGAGCACGACGCGAACCGCCGGCTCGACCGGCAATCCGCCCAGCGTCGGACTCCACGCGACGCGCGTTCCGCGCACGTCGAGGTCGAGCGGGTCGCGAAACGTGCGCGGATCGTCGTCGAGCGCGAACGGATCGCGCGCGTCGGGTCCGGCCAGCACGCTGAGCAGCAGCGCGACGTCGCCGACGGTGCGTCCCATCGGCCCCGACACCGCGATCGGCAGCCAGCCGTTCTCGGCCGGCCACTGCGGGACGCGCCCGAGCGACGGCCGCAGGCCGACGACGTTGCAGAAGTTGGCCGGATTGCGCAGCGAGCCGCCCAGGTCACTGCCGTCGGCCAGCGCGACCATGCCGGTCGCCAGCGCGACCGCGGCACCGCCGCTGCTTCCACCGCACGTCTTGCCGAGGTCGTACGGGTTGCGCGTCGCGCCGAACACCGGGTTGAACGTCTGCGAGCCGGCGGCGAACTCCGGCACGTTGGTCTTGCCCACCGCGATCGCGCCGGCGGCGCGTTGGCGCTGCACCAGCAGCGCGTCGACGTCGGGGACGAAGTCTGCCAAGATCGGCGAGCCGAAGGTCGTGCGCATCCCGCGCGTGAGCACGGTGTCCTTGTGCGCGACCGGCAAGCCGTGCAAGGGCCCCGGCTGGGCGCCACGCGCCAGCGCGTCGTCGGCGCGTTGCGCCGCGGCCAGCGCGCCCTCGGCGTCGAGCGTGACGATCGCGTTGAGGCGTGGGTTCTCGCGCTCGATCTGCGCGAGATGTGCCCGCATCAGCTCGCGCGCCGAAAGCTCTTTCGCGCGCAGCCGGCGCGCCAGCTCGGTGGCCGGGAGGAAGCAGAGTTCGTCCACCCCCGCCCGTTCGTGCTCCTCAGGCCGCGTGCCCGCCGTCCATCACGACCAGCCGCGCGGGCCCGCGCAGCGCGGGCCGCGCGCCCTGCGATTCCGGCGTCTTGAAGCCTTCGAGCAATTGCTCCAGCGAGCGGGCGCGCTCGCGCGTCGCGCGGGTCGAGCCGTCGACGTGCGCGAGCTCGCTGACGATCTGCTCGGTCGCCGCGCTGATCTGCTCCATCGCCGCCAGCGAGCGGCTCGCCTCGCTCGCGATCGCCGTCAAGAAGCTCGCGATGTGACCGCTGGTCCGCTGCTGCTCGTCGGCATGCGCGGCGTTGCGTTGCGCGTCGTCGTCGAGTGCCGCGATCCGGTTCGCCAACTCGCCCGAGGTGCGGCGCATGTGCCCCGCGCGCACGGCGACGTCGCCGGCCACCGCCGCGGTCCCGTCGATCGCCCGCCGAATGCCGCCCAGCGCGTCGGCCGCGCTGCGGGCGAGATCGGTGCCGCTGGCGGTCGCGGCGGCGGCTTCGCGCATCGCGCCGGCCGCACGGGCGGCGTCGCTGCGGGTCGCGGCCAAGCTGGCCTCGATCTCGCGGGTCGCGCCGCGCGAACGCTCGGCGAGCGCACGCACTTCCGATGCGACGACGGCGAAGCCGCGGCCGTGTTCGCCGGCGCGGGCCGCTTCGATCGCGGCGTTGAGCGCGAGCAGGTTCGTTTGATCGGCCAGCTCCTCGATCAGCGAGACGACCTGCAGGATGGTCGTCGAACGCTGCTCGAGCGCGTCGACGACCTCGGCGGCTTCGGCGCTCAGCGTTCCGATCGCGGTCATGGCGGAGACGGCGCGCTCGACCGCGGCATCGCCGTGCTCGGCTTGCGCTCGCGCGTCGGCCGCGGCGGCGGCCAGCTGCGAGCCGAGGGCGTCGAAGGCGGCGATCTCGGCGTCCAGCGAGGTGACGCCGCGGGCACCGTCGGCGGCCGCTTGGGCCTGGCGGCGCGACGCGGCGGCGATCGCGGCCGCGCCGTCGGCGAGGCCGGCGGTCTGCACGTGCGCCTCGCTGAGCTGCTCGGCGTGTCCGGCCGAGGCGGCCGTCGCGTCGCGCACCGCGGTCAAGATCTGCCGGCCGGCGCTGGCCGATTCACTCGTGCTGGCCGCCACCGCGTCGCTCTCGGTCGCGACCTCGGTCGAGACGATCGCGATCCGGTGCACGACGTGCTGCAGTCCTTCGACCATCGCGTCGAAGGCGTGCGAGATCGCTTGCAAGCCGGCGACGAGGTCGCCGTAGCTGCCGAACAGGATCCCGATCTCGTCGGAGGAGGTGTTCTCGATCGGCCGCCGTTCGGTCGCGTACCGGACGGTGAGATCGCCGCCGGCCAGCGCGTCGAAGGCGCGCACCAGCCGCTCGACGTCGTCATTGGCGACGCGTCCGAGCGCGCCGGTCACCCGGCCCAAGCGCACCGCCACGGAACGGCCGACGATGAACGCGCCCAGCCCGAACGCCAGCACCGCCCCCAGCGTGCTCAGGATGAGCGTCCACATGACGGCACGTTCGTCGGCGACGGCCTCGGCGTTGGCCGTGGCGGCCCCACCGGCGACGTAGGCGTAGAGCTTCTCGGCTTCGCCCCGGACCTCGCTGAACGTCGCCTTGGCGTGGCGCAGGCCGTCGACGGCTTCCTGCCGGCGACCCGCGCGAATCGACGCGACGCGCTGTGCGTAGGTCTTGTCCAGACCGGCGATGCCGTCTTCGATTTGCTGCTCGAAGACGTCGATCTGCTCGAGGCTGGTATCTGGCACCGCGCTCGTATGGTCGCTGTCGTGCAGCACGGCCAGCTTCGCCCGCAGGTCGCGCTGCTCGGCAGCGACTTGGTCGATGTACTGCGCGTCACCCGTGGCGATCAGCGCACGGACGGCGCTCTGTTCGGCCAGGCCCGCCGTCACGACGTTACGGATGTCGGTCGCGACGGCTTCGAGCGCCTGCGCGCGCGCCGTCGCCGCGACCATCGCCACGATGCCTCGCTGGGTGACGACCGCCACCACGACCATCAGGACGATGGCGATCAGCGAGGCCAGGGCGATCTTGGCACCGACGGGAAAGCGCGCGCGCACGGGTGCTCCTATCCTTTGGCGAGCCCGCAACTCGCGATCGTCGCGATGTCGTCGAGCGAGTGGTGCACGTTGATGACCAGGCTGCCGTCGGTGAGCTTCCCGATCGGCTCGTCGAGCGTCGTCTTCGAGTAGCCCTTCTCGACGGGTTCGAGCGGATAGAGCGGCCGCGGACCGTAGTTGCTGCACGTTCCCGTATGGAAATGCGCGGGCTGCTTGGCGTCCGGCGCGCCGGTCAGCTTGAGCACGACGACGGTCTTGTCGCCGTCGGGCGTGAGCGTCGCGGTGCCCGATTCGCTCGAGCCGTTCATCGCGTTGAGCTTGAACGTGACCGGTGCCGGTGCGTCGGCGGCGATCGCGGGCGCCGAGGCCGCGCACATGGCGAGCAGTGCGGCGCCGAGCGTCGCGCGGTGTGAAGACGTCATGGATGCTTCCCTCCTGGATTGCATGAGCTCATGCATGGAACGTCACGGACATGGTGGTTGGATGAGATGAAAAAGGTATGAGCCAGAGAAATGTTACGTAAAATGAACATTTCTCGGCAACCGGCTCTCGTTACTGGCGGCGCATCGGGTCTGGGCGCCGCAACGGCGCGGCTCTTGGCCGCGCGCGGCGCGAAGGTGACCGTGCTCGACGTCGCGTTCGACCGCGCGCAGGAGGTCGCCCGCGAGATCGGCGGCGTCGCCGCGAAGTGCGACGTGGCCAGCCCGACCGAGGTCGCAGCCGCACTGGATCTAGCTCAGACGCACCACGGGCCGGTCCGCATCCTCGTCAATTGTGCCGGAATCGGCACCGCCCGGCGGATGATCGGACGCGACGGACCGATGCCACTCGAGGACTTCGAACGCGTCATCCGGGTCAACTTGATCGGCACGTTCAACGTGACCCGGCTGGCGAGCGCGGCGATGAGCACGCTCGAGCCGCTGGCCGACGGCGAACGCGGCGTCGTCGTCTCGACCGCGTCGGTCGCGGCGTTCGACGGTCAGATCGGACAAGCCGCGTATTCCGCTTCCAAGGGCGGCATCGCGGCGCTGACGCTCCCGCTGGCGCGCGAGCTGGCGCAGTTCGGGATTCGCGTGATGACGATCGCGCCGGGCTTGTTCCAGACGCCGCTGCTCGGGCAGCTGCCGCCCGACGTCCAGACGTCGCTGGGCGCGTCGATCCCGTTTCCCAAGCGACTGGGAACCGCCGAGGAGTTCGCGCAGCTCGTGCTCGCGTGCTGCGAGAACTCCTATCTCAACGGCGAAACGATTCGACTGGACGGCGCGCTGCGTTTGCCGCCGCGCTAGCGGCGGTAGCCCCAGCCGCCGCGAGCGTAGCGGTGGTAGTACGGGTGGTAATACGGATGTCCGTAATACACCGGTGCGGGCGCGTAGTAACCGTACGGATACACCGGCGCCGGATAGCGCGCGACCCACCACGCACGATACGCGGGATCGTGCCAGTAGCGGTAGTTGTCGATGTGGATCCCGACGCCCGGCGTACCGACGTTGAGCGAGAAGTAGGTCGCGGCGTCGGCCGTCGCAGGCTTCTGCAGGAGTCCGAGCGTGGTCGCGCTTGCGAGGAGACCGGTGAGAGCGACGAGCGGGAGACGACGGTTCATGCGAGTTCCTCCAGACGAGGATGTTTTGCCCATCCAACGCCCGTCGTTCGCGCGCCGTCGTGAAACGTCGATGAGAATACGCTAGGTGGACTCGTGCACGATCTCGATGGCCTCACCCAGCACGATCGCGTCGCGCAGTGCGAGCAACTCGGCGAGTGCCGCCGCGATGCGCGGATCTTCGCCACCGTCGATAAACGCGTCGCGGAGCGGATCAAGTGCGGTATGCAGCGCGTCTAACACGGAACGCGCTGAGAGCGGGGGCGGCATAGAGCCTCCTCGGGACGGAACCTTCCGAGAAGGTAGCAGACCGCATCAACGCGGTCGAGAGGCACCCGGCCGCTGGGTCGGCCTGGCGGCTATGCGGCGCGCTCGAGCAGGGTGGCGTTGGCCATGCCGCCCCCCTCGCACATCGTCTGCAGCCCGAAGCGGCCGCCGGTCCGCTCCAACTCGTGCAGCAGCGTGGTCATCAGCCGCGCGCCGGACGCACCGACCGGATGGCCGAGCGCGATCGCGCCGCCGTTGACGTTGGTCCGTTCGAGCGGAATGCTCAGCTCGCGCTGCCACGCCAGCACCGGGCTCGCGAACGCCTCGCTGACCTCGAAGAGATCGACGTCCTCGACGTGCAAGCCGGTCCGCCCGAGGATCTGCCGGGTGGCCGGGATCGTCGCCGTCAGCATCGCGATCGGGTCGTCGCCGCAGACCGCGAACGCGCGCAAGCGGGCGCGCACCGGCAAACCCAAGGCCGCAGCGGTGTCCGCGCCGGCGATCAGGATCGCCGCCGCGCCGTCGCTGATCTGCGAGGCGTTGCCGGCGGTCACGACGCCGCCGTCGGGGCGGAACGCGGCCCGAAGCGCGCCGAGCTTCGCCAGATCCGTGTCGCGCCGGATGCCCTCGTCGGCGGCGAGGGTCCGCCCGTCCTCGAGCGGCACCGGGACGATCTCGCGCGCGAAGCGCCCTTCGTCCTGCGCGCGAGCGGCGCGCCGGTGGCTCTCCAGGCTGTACGCGTCCAGCTCCCCGCGGCTGAACCCCCACCGCTGCGCGACCAGCTCGGCGCTGATCCCCTGGTGGACCAGACCGCCCTCGTAGCGGCGCGCGATCCCCGGGCCATACGGGTGCCCCGGCCCTTCCGTGGAGCTGCCCAGGGGCACGCGACTCATCACCTCGACGCCGCAGGCGATCGCGAGGTCGTAGGTCCCGCTCATCACGCCCTGCGCGGCGAAGTGCACGGCCTGCTGGCTCGAACCGCACTGCCGGTCGATCGTCGTGCCGGGGACCGAGTCCGGGAAACCCGCCGCCAGCACGGCATTGCGCGCGACGTTGACGCTCTGCTCGCCGACCTGGCTGACGCAGCCGGCGATCACGTCGTCGATCCGCGCGGGGTCCACGCCGGCTTGGTATACCACTCGTTGCAAGACGAACGCCAGCAGGTCGACCGGGTGCCACGCGGCAAGATTTCCGCCGCGTCGACCGATCGGAGTCCGCAGCGCTTCGACGATCACCGCTTCACGCATCACGCCGCGGTTTCGGTACCTCCCTCCGGTTTCCGGCAGGTTTCGAGCAAGCGGGCAGCTGGAAATAGGCGGTTCAATGGAGATTCACGCGCTCGAGTACTCCTTCGTTCGGGCTACTGAGGCTGCGGCGATCGCATCAGGCCGGTTGGTCGGCCTGGGTGACAAGAACGCGGTGGACGGCGCGGCCGTCGAGGCGATGCGGACGGCGCTGCGCGACGCCCGCTTCGCCGGCGTCGTCGTCATCGGCGAAGGCGAGAAGGACGAGGCCCCGATGCTCTACCACGGCGAGGCCGTGGGGACGGGCGAGGGCCCCTCGTTCGACATCGCGGTCGATCCGATCGACGGCACGACGCTGGCCTCGCGCGGCGGCCCGGGCGCGATCTCGGTGATCGCCGCCGCCCCGCGCAACACGCTCTTCCGCACCCGCGTCCCGTACATGGAGAAGCTGGTCACCGGCCCGGCCGGGCGCGGGGTCGTCGACATCGAGGCGCCGCTCGAAGAGAACCTGCGCCGGCTGGCGGCGGCGCGCGGGCGCGAAGTCTCCGACCTGATCGTGGCGCTGCTCGAGCGTCCGCGCAACGAGCATTTGATGAAAGCCGTCCGCGCCGCCGGCGCGCGCGTGCGCGTGTTCGGCGACGGCGACGTCGCCAACGCGGTCTACGCCGTGCTCGAAGACCGCGCGCGCGTCGACATGCTGGCCGGGATCGGCGGCTCGCCCGAAGGCGTCATCTCGGCCTGCGCGGTGCGCGCGCTGGGCGGCGAGATGCAGGGCCGGCTGTGGGCGCGCGACGAGCGCGACGAGCAGATCGCGCATGGGGAAGGGCTGACGATCGGCAAGAAGCTGACCCTCGACGACCTGTGCGCGTCGCCCGACGCGATCTTCGCCGCGACCGGCGTCACTGACGGCGAGTTCCTCGACGGCGTGCGCTATCGCCGCGGCTCGGCGTTCACCCAGTCGATCGTCATCTCGACCTACACGCGGTCCGTGCGTACGGTCGACGCCCGCCACGACTTGCGGCCGCGCGACGCGCAGGTCGACGCGACCATCGCGGCCGCCAGCGCTCAGCGCCGGTAGAAGGCGATCGTCTCGCGCGTACCTTCGAGCAACGAGGTGCGCGCGAGGTCGGGCAGCGCGCGGTGCAGCGGCGACTCGTCGACCTGCGCCGCGAACATCAGCTCGGGCCCCTCGGCGTCCACCTGCGCGTCGGGGACGACGGTCTTGATCGCGTGCAGGACGTCGACCATGCTGGCGAGCTGCCCTTGTAGGCTGAAGGCGAGGGCGCCGTCAGGCGTTTCGGTCGCGGAGCGCGCGAAGATCGTGCCGACGTCGCGCGCGTAATCCATCCCGGTCGAGCCGGTGAAGCGGATGGTGAAGGGCGTTCCCTCGGCGGCGGCGCGCATCGCGAGCGTCGGGTCGGCGGTCAGCCCCTGCGAGCGGCCCGGACCGTAGACCGTCGAGGGCCGCAAGCCGATGCTGCGAATGCCGGCGTCCTCCCAGTACGCGCGCGCGTTGCCCTCGTTGCAGAGCTTGTAGGCGCCGTACTGCGTGCGCGGCTCGGGGTGGATGCCGTCGTCGGGGCCGAACACGGCCGCGCTCGACGCGTACGCGACGCCCCGCACGCCGTGCTGCTTCGCCGCCTCGAAGACGTGCAGCGTGCCGAGCACGTTGATGCGCGCGCCGAGCAGCGGGTTCTGCCGCGCGACCGGCAGCAGCACCGCGGCGAGGTGCACCACCCCTTCGCAGCCGGCGACGGCCCGGCTCACCGCCTCGGCGTCGGTGATGTCGCCCTGCGTCAGCTCGACCTCACCGCTACGCGGACCGACCAGCTGGTCGAACAGCACCCGGTCGGCGTGCAGGTCGAAGACGCGCACGGCGTGCCCGCCCTCCAGCAGGACGCGCGCCGTCCACGCACCGATGAAGCCCAGGCCGCCGGTAACGAGCACTCGCATGACGCCGAGAGGAGTTGCGCGGCAGGGTTCGGATTCCTAGTCATCATGCCGCTCTCGCTCGACGGTGCCGCGCTGCGGCTCAAGGACGACGACGACGTCGCAGTGGCGCTGCGCTCGCTCGAGCCCGGGGTCGCGGTCCGCTTTCCGGACGCGGAGATCATGCCGCTGGCGACGATTCCGACCGGCCATAAGATCGCGTTGCGCCCGCTGGCCGTGGGTGACCTCGTGCACAAGTACGGTCAGCCGATCGGGCGCGCGTCGGCCGCCATCGTGCCCGGCGAACACGTCCACGTCCACAACGTCGAAGGCGTGCGCGGCCGTGGTGATCTCGCCCCGGCGCCGAGCGCATGACGACGACGTTCCCGGGCTACCGGCGTCCCAACGGCAGCGTCGGCGTACGCAACCACGTGCTGGTGCTGCCGTCGGTCATGTGCGCGAACCACGTCGTCGACCGCATCGGCCGCGCGTTGCCCGAGCTCGTGACGGTCGCGCACCCGATCGGCTGCGGGCAAGTCGGCGCCGACTTCGAGCAGACGAAACGCACCATGACCGGCTTCGCCAGCAACCCCAACGTCGCGGCCGTGCTGGTCGTCGGATTGGGCTGCGAGTCGAACGAGTCGAAGGCGCTGGCGGCGGAGATCGCGGCACGCGGGCAGCGAGTCGAGGTGATCGGGATTCAAGAGACCGGCGACAGCAGCGCGACGATCGCGCGCGGCGCCGAGATCGCGCGTGGGCTGCTCTCCGAGGTGGCGAACTACGAACGCTCGACGTGCGCGCTCTCCGAGCTGGCGTTGGCGACCGAAAGCGACCGCGTCGAAGACGTTGCGGCGGACCCGCTGCTCGAGCACGCCGCCGATCGGCTCGCCGCCGCCGGCGCTCGGGTGATGGACGCGCCGGGTCAGGACGTCGAACGAATGACCGCGATGGTGGCCGGCGGCGCGCAGGTGGTCGTCTTCGCCACCGGCCGCGGAACGCCGACCGGCTCGCCGATCGCGCCGGTCATCAAGGTCGCGACCGACAGCGCGATGTTCGCCCGAATGCGCGAGAACATGGACCTCGACGCCGGCACGATCGCCGCGGGCACGCGCACGATCGAGCAGGTCGGCGAGGAGCTCGTCGATTGGGTCCTGGCCGCGGCCGGCGGGCGTCAGACCGCCGCCGAGGTCCT
Source organism: Candidatus Sulfotelmatobacter sp. (assembly GCA_035504415.1). Lineage (NCBI taxonomy): Bacteria > Pseudomonadati > Acidobacteriota > Terriglobia > Terriglobales > Candidatus Korobacteraceae > Candidatus Sulfotelmatobacter > Candidatus Sulfotelmatobacter sp. The sequence goes on from DATJRY010000021.1 coordinate 44,897, forward strand.
CGGCTTCCACGACTTCGCGATCGCACGCATCGGCCCGTCGTTCTGAGCGCTACGCGCCCACGCCCGCGCCGGGCCGCACGAGCCGGTCGCCCAGCCACGTCTCGAACGCCGTCTCCGACATCGGCCGCGCGTAGATGAACCCCTGACCGTACGTGCAGCCCTGCGCGGCCAGGAACGCGATCTGCGGGAACGTTTCGACGCCTTCGGCGACGGTGTGGAAGCCGTATCGCTCGGCGATCGAGATCACCGCTTCGACGATCGCGATGTCGTGCGTGTCGGACGGGACGCCGGCGATGAACGAGCGATCGATCTTCACCAGGTCGAGCTGCAGCCGCCGCAAGTGCGAGAGCGAGGAGTAGCCGGTCCCGAAGTCGTCGAGCGCGATCCCCAAGCCCGCTTTGCGCAGAGCGTCGATCGCGTACACGGTACGGTCGACGTTGCGCATCGCGGCCGTCTCGGTGATCTCGACGCCCACGCAGGTCAGATCGCCGTCCAAACGGCGCAGCCGCGCCAACAGCGCGGGGTCGCTCAGCTCCTCCGCCGAGAGATTGAACCAGATGCGGAAGGCGGGGTCGATCGTGCGCACCCGCTGCGCGACGCGAACCGTCTCGCGCATCACCCACTCGCCGATCATGCCGGCCAGGCCGTGCGTCTCGGCGAACGGGATGAAGTCGCCCGGCAAGAGGAAGCCGCGCACCGGGTGATTCCAGCGGATCAGCGCCTCGGCGCCGGCGACGCGCCCCGAGTCCAGCTCGACGTGCGGCTGGAAGTACAGGACGAACTCGTCGTTGGCCAACGCCTCGACGATCTCGTTGCGCAACCCGCGCGCCAGCGCGAACTCGGTCTCGACCCGCGAGTCGAAGAACGACCAGCGTGCGCGCCCGGACTGCTTGGCGACGAAGACCGCCGTGTCGGCGCGCGAGAGCAGCTGCTCGAAGTCGGTACCGTCCGCCGGCGCGACCGCGACGCCGAAGCTCGCGGTGACCGCGACGTGCGCCTCACTGCGCACGCCGGTGGGAACGGGCGTGCCGAACGCGCCCAAGAAGCGCAGCAGCCGCGCCTCGAGCTCGAGCCGGTCGTCGCCGCCGGGGACGAGAATGCCGAACGAGTCGCCGCCCAGCCGCGCGACCAGCTCGTCGTCGGTCGCGGCGTTGCGCAGCGCCGCGCCGGCGTGGGTGAGGATCGTGTCGCCGACTTGATGCCCGAGCGTATCGTTCAGCTCGCGGAAGCGGTCGACGTCGGCGACGACGACCGCCAGCGGCCGGCCGTCGCGCAGCCACTGCTGTCCGCGCGCGCGAAACGACACGCGGTTGGGCAAGCCGGTGATCGGGTCGTGCTCGGAGTGGTAACGCAGCCGATCGTCTTGGACGCGCTCGTGCATGCGCGTCGCGCACAGCGAGGAGAGCAGCTCGACGTAGGCGCGGTCGGCCTCGGTGAACGCCGACGGCAACGGGTCGAACGAGAGGAACGAGACCACGTAGGGGACGCCGGCAACCTCGAACGGCGCGGCGATGAACGCGCGCCACTCGTGCGCGCGCAGGCGCGCGATGCGGGCGAAGCGCGGCTCGCTGCGGATGTCCGACCAGGCCGAGGTGCCTGCCCGCCGCACGTCCGCCAGCAGCGTATCGGTGAGCGCGTAGCGCGTGCCTTCGGCCGGCACGTCCATCCCGACCGCCGACGCGGTGACGACCTCGACCACCAGATCGCCGTCGTCGATGCGCGCCAACACGCCGTGGAACCGCACGCCTTCGCGCACCATGTGCGCGGCCTCGCCGAGCATCGCGCGCAAGCACGCGACGTCGTCTTCGCCGCTCGCGCCGGCGAGTCGCCACAGCATCTCCAGGCGCCGGCCGTGACGCACGACGTCGTCCGGCGCCGCGCCGATCGCCGGCGCGAGATCCGGCGTGAGCTGCGAGAGCTGCAGCTCGCGGAACGCTGCTACCAGGATGACGACGGTCGAGGCCAGCCAGAAGGCGCGCGCCGTGTACCACGCGCCGTCGAAGCGCTGCACCTCGGCCGTCCAGGCGACGAAGCCGGCCGTCATCGCGACGAACGCCAGCCGCGCGCCCAGGTCGGTGACGCTGCGAACGCGGTCGCGAATCAAGACGACCGCCGCCAATACGCAGAACGCGGCGACGATCGGGCCGACGGCGGTCCGCCGCAACACCGCGCCGATGGTGAGGTCCGGCAGCTGGTCGCCGAACGCCAGCGACGCGGCCACGGCGAGCGCCGCCAACGCGACGCCGAGCGCGACCCATAGTCCCAGCCAGCGCCGCGCGTCGTCGCTCTCGAACGGGCGCTCGTCGTTGCGCGCGCGGGCGTACACGAGCGCCCCCAGTGCAGCGCCGACCGCCCATGGAATGTTCAGCCAGGTCACCACCCGCATGTCGACGTTGGCGATCGAGCTGCCCGACGAACCGGCCGGCACGATCAGCCCGGCGATGAGCGTCAAGAGCGAGTCGCCGGCGAGCAGCGCGGTGAGGACCGCTTGGTCGCGGCGCGGCGAGCGCATCGAGAGGACGAACAACAGCGCGGCGGCGCCGAACAGGGCGGCCGCGCCCAGAAAGAACATCGTCGGAACGAGCGAGCCGAGCACCGGGAGGGACTCTCTCCCGAACGGGATGCTGGCGACCGCCGCCGCGACGAGAAGTGTCGTCCCGGCGACCGCCGCACGGTCGTACGACTCGGTCATCCTCTCTCGGGCGACACCCATCGCCCGCCTCCCTGTGCGCCGAGTTCGGGTGGCCGCCTCCGCCAGTCCTCCGGGCCCAGGTCACGATTGCCGAATCGTTCAGCGACGATACCTAAGCTTGCGCTTAGGGAATAGGACTGCGGGGGTCCATCGCGTCCTCACAGCATTTCGCCAGGAAGGAACTCATCGATGCTCGCAGCTCGCAAGGCGCGGGTCCTCGCCGCGTCGTTTGCCCTTGTCCTCGCCGCGGCATTCGTGCCGGCGGCGGTGCCCGCCGATACCGTCGGCGACGCCATTGCGCCGCTCGGCGGGACGACGATCGCCGCGCACAAACATTGCCACTGGACGTGGCGACACCACCACCGCGTCCGCGTCTGCCGCTGGTACTAAAGCGAGTCGCCGCCGGAGCTCTGCTCCGGCGGCTTCTCCTCAACCCAGCCGCTCCAGCAAATAGCCGGCCAACGCGTCGGCGGCGACACGGTCTTGGCGCATGCTGTCGCGATCGCGCACGGTGATCGTGCCGTCCTCGAGCGTCTGGTAGTCGACCATCACGCAGAACGGCGTGCCGATCTCGTCCTGGCGCCGATAGAGCTGGCCGACGTTGCCCTCGTCGTACTGCGTGCGGAAGAACGGCCGCAGCGCGCCTTCGATCGTCTGCGCCTTCTGCACCAGATCGGCCTTGTTGCGCGCCAGCGGGAAGACACCGATCTGCACCGGCGCGATCTTCGGGTGGAAGCGCAGCACCGTGCGCTCCGTCTGCTTCTCGCCTTCAACGATCGTCTCGCGCTCGTACGCGTCGATCAGCATCGTCAAGGTCGTGCGATCCATCCCGGCCGAGCTCTCGATCAGGATCGGAACGTACTTCTGCTTGGTCGCCTCGTCGAAGAACGTCAGGTCCTTGCCCGAGTACTCGATGTGGCGGTCGAGATCGTATGTCCCGCGATGCGCGATCGACTCGAGCTCACCCCATCCCCACGGGAAGAGATACTCGACGTCGATGCCGGCCTTGGCGTAGAACGGCCGCTCCTCGGGCGTCAGCTCGTAGAAGCGCAAGCGATCGGCGCGCACGCCGTAGTCGCTGTACCACTGCTTGCGCGCGCGCACCCAGGAGTCGAACCACTCCATGTCCTTGCCGTCCTGGGGAACGAAGAACTCCAGTTCCGCCTGCTCGAACTCGCGAATGCGGAAGGTGAAGTTGCCCGGCGTGATCTCGTTGCGGAACGACTTGCCGATCTGCGCGATTCCGAACGGCGGCTTCTTGCGCGCGCTCTGGTAGATGTTCTTGAAGTTGACGAAGATGCCCTGAGCCGTCTCCGGACGCAGGTACGTCATCGACGAAGAGTCCTCCATCGGTCCGATGGCGGTCTTCATCATCAGGTTGAAGTTGCGCGGTTCGGTCAGCGTGCCGCTCATCCCGCAGTCGGGGCACCGCTCGAGCGAGGGCAGATGGTCGGCGCGGAAGCGGTGCTTGCAGTTACGGCAATCGACCAGCTTGTCGTGGAAGGCCGCGACGTGACCCGACGCTTCCCACGTGCGTGGGTGCATGATGATCGAGGAGTCGAACGCGACGACGTCGTCGCGCAGCTGCACGTTCTCGCGCCACCACGCGTCCTTGACGTTGCGCTTGAGGACGGCGCCGAGCGGCCCGTAGTCGAAGAAGCCGCCGATGCCGCCGTAGATCTCGGAGGATTGGAAGATGAACCCGCGTCGCTTCGCAAGCGCGGTGATCTCTTCCATGGTCACGCGGGGCTTCTCGTCCATCGTCTCCACGTTGGTCATGGGAAAGCGCGTGGATTCCTCGCCCGGCCCGATTGGTCCCCGTCACGGCAACCTTGGTGCGACTTCCGTCGGAGAACCGCGCAACGGTGCCCCCGGAGGGCCGGATCGGTACGGCCGGGACCGCGATCCGAGGCGGCAGGGGCCTCGGCGGCCAAGGCCCCTGGCGATGGATGAGCTGCGCGGACCGTGGACCGCCTCAGCGGACGTGCCGCTGGCGATCGTTCGGGCGCGGTACGGGCTGATGGCGTACAACCCGAACGACATGTACATCGGTCGCTCCATCGCGCTCTACGGCGAGTTCGGCGAGCAGGAGCTCGACGTGATGCGGATGGCGCTGCCCGAGGGCGGGATCGCGTTCGACGTCGGCGCGAACATCGGCACGCACGCGGTCGCGCTGGCCCGGCACGTCGGTCCCGCCGGCGGCATCTTCGCCTTCGAGCCGCAGCGCGTCGTCCACGGATTCTTGGCGACCAACGCGACGCTCAACGGGCTGAGCTGGATTCACCCCGTGCACGCGGCAATCGGCGCGAAGAGGGGCGAGGTCCTCATGCCCGACTACGCATACGGCAACGAAGGCAACTACGGCGCGATCGCGCTGACCGCGGCCGAGCGCGGCTGGCCGGTGCGCGTCCTGACGCTCGACGAGTATCTGTGGCTGCCGCGCGTCGATCTGGTCAAGATCGACGTCGAGGGGATGGAGGCGCAGGTCATCGACGGCGCGCGCGGTTTCCTCGACCGCTTCCGCCCCGTCCTGTTCGTCGAGAACGATCGCAGCAGCACGTCGGTCGGCATTCTCGAGCGCCTGCTGGCGGCTCGCTACCGCGTCTATTGGCACTTCGTGCCGCTCTACCGCGAGAACAATTACCGCGGCGAGCGGCAGAACGTCTTCGGGAACACCGGCACGATCAACGTGCTCTGCATCCCCGCCGAGCGTCCCCAGAGCGTCGGTTTGATCGAGTGCGTCGACCCGCACGCGCCGCCGCCGGTGACGCTGGCGCCGTTCTAACGGGTGACCTTGCGATACCGTCGGCCGCGCCAGGTCACGCCGCGCCCGCTGAGCATCAGCGCCGTCGAGGTCAGCGCGATGCCGGCGCACGCCGCATAGCCCAGCGGCGCATACCAAGCCAGCGCCGGCGATAAGCCGGCGCGGCGCAGACCGCGCGCTTGCATCGCGATCCCGGCTGCCAACACCAAGCCGGCCTCGAGCGCGCGCGGCGCACGCCGGCGCACGAGCGCGTCGACGAGCGAGACGGCCGGCACGACGGAGAGCAGCAGCAGCGCGCTCGTGCCGAGGGCCAGCGCGCCGAGGTTCCCCTCCGCACCGAGATAGAGACTCTTGGTGAAGCCCTCCCAGAGCGTGGGGAGCGAGGTGTACATCCGCACGCGCACCAACTCGCCGCCGGCGACGAGCAGCAGCCGGTAGCGCCCGTCGGCCTTGAGGCGACGGGCGAACTGGATGTCCTCGACGATCGCGTCGTGCAGCGCCGCGTGGCCGCCGAGTGCGTCGTATGCGTCGCGGCGGACCAGGATGTACTGACCGTTCGCCGCCGCGTGCGCGACGTCACGCGGGTCGTTCACCTTCGCCACCGAGCCCAGCGTCACGACGATCAGGCCCAGCATCGTCGGCAAGATCGCGCGCTCGGCGAACGTCCCCAGCTCCTGATGGGTCGCCAGCGTCAGCGCGTCGACGCCGTGCGCGCGCGCGAACCGCAGCGCCGAGGCCGACGCTTGCGGCGCATGCCACGAGTCGGCGTCGGTGAAGAGCAGCCACTCGCCGCGCGCGTGCGCCGCGCCTTGCACGAGCGCCCACGGTTTGCCGACCCAGCCCTCGGGCAGCGCAGCGCCGCGCACGACTCGCAGCCGCGCGTCGGCGCGCGCCAACTCGTCCAGGATCGCGGCGGTCGCGTCGGTCGAACGGTCGTCGACGACGATCACCTCGAAGCGCGGGAGCCGCTGCGCCAGCAGCGAGCGCACGCAGCGCGCGATCGTTCGTTCCTCGTTCCGGGCGGGTACGACGATCGAGAGCATCGGCGTGTCGGCGTCGGCCTCGACGGGTTCCAGGCGGCGCAGCCCGCTGGTCGCGCCCGCGGCACGGAACGCGAAGGCGACCGCGGTCAGGGCGCACAGGTGCGTCAGCGTGACGCGCAGGCGTTCGCTCAGCGAATCAGACGCCACGGCTCGGGCCGCTGCGCGACGAACGCACGCTGCACTTCCGGCAGCAGCCGGCGCTGCGAGGTGAAGGTCAGCAGTTCGTCCGCTTCGGCAAAGGTCACCCACCGGTACGCGTCGTGGGCTTCGTCGGTACGCACCTCACCGGCCTCGACCTGCGCCACGAAGAACGGCACCACGACGACCCGATCGCGTACCGGATCGTAGAACGTGTCCAGCTCGCCGGCCGTAAACAGCTCGGTGACCGCGAGCCCCGTCTCTTCGCGCACCTCACGCCGGGCGGTGTCGGTCGCGGCCTCACCGACCTCGACACCACCCATCACGATCGTCCACGCTCCGGCAAACGCGCCGCGCCCGCGCCGCAGCAACAGCACGCGCGTCGGCTCGCCCTCCCCACGCAACACGACGACCCCGACCGCGTCGGGCCGCAGATCGCTCACCGCTTCTGCTTGCTCTTCGCGGCAGTCTTTTTCTTCGCGGTGGCCTTCTTCTTCGTCGCCGGCTTCGGCCGCGGCGCGCGCGCCGTGTCGCCGGCGAGGTAGGCTGCGACGACCTTGTCGGGAGCGCGCGCCAGCCACGCCTCGACGATGACGTCCTCGAGATCGGCTACGCTGATCGTGTCGAGCTGCAACAAGACGGCCGGATAGCCGTCGAAGTGTGGCGTCGTGAAGAACACGTCCGGGTCGCGGGCGAGCAGCACCTCTTTCATCTCGAGATCGGGCGTACGCACGCCGAGGATCTCGCCGGTCGGCGCATCCGGGCCGAGCGCGGCCAGGTCGGACTTGCGCAGCGGCCGGACCCACACGAAGCCCTTCTGGTTGACGACCCACGCGGACGCAGCGCCGAACGACGCCTTCTCGCTCGCCCCCGGCATTGCCAGCGCCAACCGCCGCACGTCATCCCACGACGCCATACCGGGCCCGTTCGCCGCCCGCACCGCGACGCCCACCCGGGACCGAGCGTTGTCCCGCCCGTTCGGGCGTGCTACCGTCGGCCGTGTATCAGGCCTTCGGTTCACATCGAAACGCACGGGGCGTCGCAGGAATGCGGCGCTTCGTTCTTTTCGAGCTAACGAAGAAACCGAGCGAGGGTCGTGCGGTATTGCTCGAGGTCGAACTCGTACGATGCGGAACCGATGGGTACGAAAACGAAGTCTGCTACGAAGCCCTCGCCATTGTCGCTATAATCCACCTGAAAACGCTCAATGCACTCCCAGCGCACGGAATGGCGCTGACGCGTCACGACGGCCGCAATCCCACCACACCAAATGTCGAGACATTCGCGGCACCCGTAAATCTGGACCCGTCCGCCAAGTTGCTCGTCGCTCGGTCTTTCGAGGAGTAACTCGCGAGCGACCTCGGCACCGGACCGGCGATCACTGAGCACGCCGATGTCGTTCGTCTCGAGAAGCTGGCGCAGCGAAGTCCCGTCGATGACGAAATCGTAGAACGCGGCGGGGCTACTGTAGGTAAATCCCACGGTATCCTCCCGCGGCAGCGAACCGGCAGGAGCTCAAGCCGGTTCAAGTGCCGCGGCCTTCTGCGCCTTCGGCTGGCTGTCGGCGCGCAGCTGGCCGCAGGCGGCGGCGATGTCGCGGCCCATCGGAGTGCGGACCGTGACGGCGACGCCGGCGTCTTCGAGCAGCTTCGCGAACGCCCAGATGCGGCCGTCGTCGGTGCCACGCAGCGCGGCGTCCGGCGTGCTGTTGTAGGGGATCAGGTTGACGTGATACAACGGACCGCGCATGCGCTTGGCCAGCGCGCGCGCGTCGTCGTCGGAGTCGTTGACGCCGGCCAGCATCACGTACTCGAAGAAGACCTTGCGCTTCGTGGCGGCGATGTAGCGTTCGACGGCCGCCATCAGGTCGTCGGTCGAGAACTTGCGGTTGACCGGCATGATGCGCGAGCGGGTCGCGTCGGTCGGCGCGTGCAGCGAGATCGCCAGATTGACCTGCGTGTGCTCGGTCGCGAAGCGATCGATCTTGTCGACCAGGCCGACGGTCGAAATGGTGATGTGCCGATGGCCCAGGCCGAAGCCGTGGGGATCGTGCAGCAGCGCGACGGCGTCCATGACGGCGTCGTAGTTGGCGAACGGCTCGCCCATCCCCATGAAGACGATGTTGGTGATCTTCTTGCCGCGGCCGGCCAGCTCGCGCGCGAAGTAGCGCGCCTGGTCGAAGATCTCCGTCGCGCTCAGATTGCGGGTGAAGCCGGCTTGACCGGTCGAGCAGAACGCGCATGCGTACGCGCACCCGGCCTGCGAGGAGATGCAGACCGTCGTGCGGTCGTTGTGGTGCTCCATCAGCACGGCTTCGACTTCGTTGCCGTCGTGGAGCCGGAAGAGTGCCTTGGTCGTCTGCCCGTCGCGCGAGCGCTGTACGACGGTCGGCGCGACGCTCTCGAGCGCGAAGCCTTCGGCGGCCAGCGCGACGCGCAGCTCCTTCGGCAGCGGCGTGATCGCGTCCAGGTCGGCGACCAGCTCCTTGGTCGCGGCGCGGTAGAGCTGATCGAGGCGATAACCCTTCAGCCCGTGCGCGAGCGCGAACGCGGCCGCGTCGGCATAGCCGGCGGGCCGCGCCTTCTCGGCGATCCACAGGTCCCGGGGCGAGAGCATGACGCCCTAGTGTACCACGCCGCGGGAGTGGGTGCCACGCTTACGAGGCGGCGGCAGGCACCGGGTCGGCCAAGACCTTTCCGATGACGCGGACCTCGCCGTTGGCGGCGCGTAGGTCGCGCCCGCAGCGAACGCCGTCGACGGCGACCCCGCGGCTGTCCACGTCCACGTGGATCTTGTCACCGGCTTCCGTCTGGGCGTCGTAGGTCTCACCCAGCGAGCCGGGGTCGAGGGCGAGCGGAAGGACGTCGTCGACGATGTGGTGCTGGAGCATCGCCCGCAGCGCCGCCGGCGACGCCGCGCGGACGGCCGCGGCGGGGTCGTTCCCGCCGGCCCAGGCCCGGAAGGCTTCGTCGCTGGGGGCGAAGACAGTGTAACTGGTCCCCGACCCACCCAGGGTCGTGGCCAGGCCGCTCGCTTGAAGGGCGGCAGTGAAGGTGCTCAGCTGCGGGTCGGCGCTCACGGCGTCGAGGATGCTGGCTTGATGACCCTCGACGGCCAGAGCATGGCCGTCAGCGAGGGCGCGGCCGGCCGCGAGGGGCGCGGCGCTTAGGGCGAACAACGCAGCCGCCATCGAACGGCATGCGGCGGCACGGGTCAGCGGCATGGAACCTCTCCAGGGTGGAGTGCGATTGCGACCGGTCGCACCCCATTCTACTATGAATATAAGAGAATGGTTCCGCTCGAAGATTAAATTTTTAGTCGAAGAGCGAGTCCTGGACGGCGGGTGGTTCCGGCCCCCCGTCGGCGGCGCGGGCGATCCGGTCGCGGACCTGCTTGAGGTCGTTCCAAACCAGCCGCTTGACCTCGTTCATCGAGCCGCCGGTTTGACGCAGAACGTAGGCGGGATGGAAGGTCGCGATGATCGGGATGCCCAGCGGCCCCTCGTGCCACTGGCCGCGCTGGCGACTGATCGAGAAACGCTCGCCCAAGAACGACTTGGCGGCTGGCGCGCCCAGCGCGAGGATCACGCGCGGCCGGATCAGCGCGATCTGCTCGTCCAGAAACGGGCGGCAGTTGCGCATCTCGTCGGGCGTGGGCGCTCGGTTGGCGAGCCGATGACCGACGTCGATCGTCGGCCGGCACTTGACCGTATTGCAGATGAAGACGTCTTCGCGCGGCAAGCCGATCGCCAGCAGCATCTTGTCGAGCAACTCGCCGGCACGCCCGACGAACGGGCGGCCCAGCTTGTCCTCGGTCTCGCCGGGGCCTTCGCCGACGACCATCAGCGCCGCGCACGGATCGCCCTCGCCGAAGACGCTGTTGCGACGCGTCGCGCCGATCGCGCACTTGCGGCACGCCGCAACCACCGCCGTCAGCCGATCGATCTCGACCTGCCGCCGCGTGCGCTCGGCGATGCTCATCGCCGCGCGCCGCCGGGCTCGGGTTCGAGCAGCACCGCTTGTCCGAACGCGAGCACGCGGGTCGCGCCGTCGGGGTCTTCGGTGGCCTGGAACTGCAAGCCGATGACGCCGTTGGCGCCCAGATCTTCGGCTTTGTGCAACAGCGCGTCGAGCGACTCGCCGCGGGCGCGCTCGGCGTCGGTGAGATATTCGATCGGCGCGAGCCCGATCAGCGCGCCGATGCTGCGAAAGGTGTGGCGCAAGAGGTTGCGCGGCCGGCTGGCCTGCCCGTAGGCGTAGCCGAAGGAGCGCACGACGCGATAGCCGTCGACCCGCTCGAACGTCGTGACCGCTTCCGGCACGATCGCCACCTAGGCGACCCCCGGTCGCCGACGGGCGGATCGGCCGCAGGCCGATCGCCACGGATTCACGGAACGTGAATCCACTATCGCAGCAGTCTCCGCCCCAGCGCGATCGCGCCGGCCAGCACGCCCAGGCCGAGCGCGTAGCGCCCGACCAGCGCGCCGACCAAGCTGTAGTACCAGACGCGCCCGTGATGCTTCACCCAGTACGCGCGGCGCGAGCGCTGCTTGCGGCGTTCGACGCTGTACTGTCCGCGCGCACTCCCCATCCCTTCGTGGACCGCTTCGCTGGCGGGGACGAACCACGTCTCCCAGCCCGCGTCGGCGGCGCGCTTGGCGAAATCGACCTCTTCGTGGTAGAGGAAGAATCGCTCGTCGAACGGCCCGATCTCGGCAATCATCGCGCGCCGGATCCCGAGCGCGGCCCCGATCGCCAAGTCGACGCGGCGCGGCGCGTCGTAGTCGAAGTCGCGCAGGCCGGCGCCGTTGGCGAAACGGCGGAACGGCGGCAACTCGCCCCACGCGCTCGACCGCAGAAACGCGCCGGCCCAGGTGTCGAACTCGCCGACCGACTGTTGGACGCTGCCGTCGTAATTGTAGATGCGCGAGCCGGCGATCCCGCAGCGCGGATGCGTGTCGAGGAACGCGACGATCGCGGCCAGCGCGCCGTCCTTGAGCTCCGCGTCGGGATTCAAGAGGAAGACGTACTCGGAGCCGGTGACCGCGAACGCGCGATTGCAGGCGGCCGCGAAACCCAGGTTGGCGCCGTTCTCGACGATGCGCACCGCGGTCCCGTAGCGCTCGCGGATGAACTCGCGCGACCCATCGGTCGAGCCGTTGTCGGAGACGACGACCTGCGCGAAGGCCGGGTCGGCGCGCACCTCGGAGAGGGCGAACACCGAGTCGAGCGCGGTCGTGATCTTGTCCTTGTCGTTCCAGCAGACGACGATGACGTCGATGCGGGCCACTAGGCGCTCTCGGCCCCGACCGGCGCGAAGCGGTTGCGGTTCTGCAGGTACGGCCAGATGAAACCGTCGAGGTCGCCCTCGAGGACCTGCGCGGCGCTGCCGGTCTCGACGTTGGTGCGCAGGTCCTTCACCAGCTGGTAGGGGTGCAGCACGTACGAACGGATCTGCGAGCCCCACTCGTTGGCGCGCCGCTCGCCGCGGATGTCGGCCAGCTTCTGCTCCTGCTCCTCGCGGACGCGCTGCACCAGCTTCGCGCGCAGGATGCCCAGCGCGACGTCGCGGTTCTGCATCTGCGAGCGCTCTTGCTGCGAGGCGACCACCAGGCCCGTCGGCACGTGATAGATGCGGATGGCCGACTCGGTCTTGTTGACGTACTGGCCGCCGGCGCCGCTGGCTTTGAACGTCTCGACCTTGATCTCGTCGGGCTTGATCTCGACGTCGGCGGCGTCGCCCTCCTCCATCTCGGGGACGACGTCGACTTCGGCGAACGAGGTCTGACGGCGGCCCTGGTTGTCGAACGGCGAGATGCGCACCAGGCGGTGCACGCCACGCTCGGACTCGAGCATCCCGTACGCGTTCTTGCCGCGCACGATGAAGGTGATCGAGCGCAATCCGGCTTCGTCCCCGGGCGCTTCTTCGACGACGTGTGTTTCGTACTTGTGGTTCTCGGCCCAGCGCAGGTACATGCGGCCGAGCATTTGCGTCCAGTCGGCCGCATCGGTCCCGCCGGCGCCGGCGCGGATCGTCAGGATCGCGCCGTGCGAGTCGTACGGACGGTCGAAGTTGGCCGCCATCTCGAGCTCGTCGAGCGCGGTCTGCGCGCGCCCGATCATCGCGTCGGCCTCGCCTTCCGCGCCTTCCTCGTCGCCGAGCACCTCGAGCATCTCGGCCGCGTCGTCGAGCGCCGCGGCGACGGCGTCGACCGCGTCCAGGTCCGCGCGCAGGTCGGCGATGCGCTTCATGACCCCGCGCGCCTGGTCGGGGTCGTTCCAAAAATCGTCCGCGCGCGAGCGCGCTTCGAGCTCGGCTACGGAGCGGCGCTTCGAGGCGTCGTCAAAGACGCTCCTTGAGCGCGTTCAAGCGTTCGCGGGCACGATCGATGGCGACGAGTTGGGCATCCGACACGGGAAAGCGGGGTTCCGCCGGCGCCGGGGCCCTCCTGCCGAAGCCGTCGAACGGGCCCGCATGCCCCCGTTCTTGCTCCGCCCGGACGCCGTTTTCGACGGTGCCGAGCTCCATCGCGGCTGGTCCGTGCTGGTCGACGGCGAGCGGATCGCCGCCGCCGGCCCCGACCTGGCGGTCCCCGATGGCGCCCAAACCGTGACGCTGGCGGGCGCGACGCTGCTGCCGGGTCTGATCGACCTGCACACGCACGTGCTGCTGCGGCCGTACGACGAGCGCTCGTGGGACGACCAGGTGCTGCGCGACCTGCAAGCGCTGCGCGTCGCCCGTGCCGTGCCGGCGCTGGCGCGCACGCTGGCCGCCGGCTTCACCACCATTCGCGACCTGGGCACCGAGGGCGCCGACGAGGCCGACGTCGGCCTGCGCAACGCGATCGACGAAGGCACGATCCCGGGCCCGCGCATCTTCGCGGTCACCCGCGCGATCGTCGCGCACGGGCTCTACGGCCCGGGCGGCTTCATCCCCGAGTGCTGCATCCACCAAGGCGCCGACGAGGTCGACGGTCCGGAGTCGATCTATCGCATCGTGCGCCAACAGATCTCGCGCGGCGCCGATTGGATCAAGGTGTACGCCGACTCGCGCCACGGCCCCGGCGGGGTCTCACGTCCGTCGTTCTCGCGCGAGGACCTCGAGCTGATCGTGCGCCTCGCCGGCGACTCCGGGCTGCGCGTCGCCGCGCACGCCAACACCGAGGAAGGGATGGTGCGCGCCGCGCGCGCCGGCGTCACGACGGTCGAGCACGGCAACGGCGGCGACGACGAAGTCTTCGCGATCCTGGCGCAGCACAACGTCGCCTACGTCCCCACCATCGCCGCCTACGAGGCGATCTGGCGCTACCGCGGCCTGCCCGCCGACGACCCCGTCTACGAGCAGAAGCGCCGCTCGTTCCAGGCCGCGCGCGAGAGCGGCGTCGTCATCGCCAACGGCAGCGACATCGGCGTCTTCCCCCACGGCCAGAACGCCCGCGAGCTCGAGCTTCTCGTCGCGCACGGCATGACCCCGGCCGAGGCGCTCGTCGCCGCGACGCGAACCGCGGCGAAAGTGCTGCGACGCGACGACCTCGGCATCGTCCGCGAAGGCGCGACCGCCGATCTGGTCGCCGTCGACGGCGACCCGACCGCCGATATCAGCGCGCTGCGCCGCGTCCGCCGGGTTTGGAAGGGCGGCGCCGTAGTCGGAGCTTAGTCGGCGATCAGCACGCCGCGCGAGAACGCGACACCAGCGCGAACGGGAGGATCGGCCTACGCGGCTGCTCCGTGGCAGCGCTTGTACTTCTTGCCGCTGCCGCACGGGCAGAGGTCGTTGCGGCCCACCTTCTCGCCCGCCGCGACCGCCGGTTTCGGCTTGGTGGGCTCGCCGCCGTCGGCGATGTTGGTGCGCACGTTGGTCGCCTCGTACTTGGGCGCGGGGCCGAGCAGCCGTTCCGCGGTGGCCGGATCCATCCGCGGCGAAGCCGGCACCGCCGCGGGCGCGGCGGCCATCGGCTGCGGTGCGATCTCGCCGCTGGGCACGGGCGCGAACTGCGGCATCGCGTAGCCGTCGCCCGGAGGCGGACCGCCCTCGCCGCCCTCGGGCGGCGGCGGACCGATCTCGACGCGCATCGCGAAGACCGCCTTGATCGCTTCGTCCGCGATGTTGTTCTTGAGGTCCTCGAAGATGTCGTAGGCCTCTTTTTCGTACTCGACGCGCGGGTCTTTCTGGCCGTAGCCGCGCAGACCGATCCCGCTCTTGAGCGCGTCCATGATGTAGAGATGGTCGACCCACAGCCGGTCGATGATCGGCAGCATGATGTACTGCGACTCGACCATCCGCATCAGCTCGGGACCGATCTCGGCTTCCTTCGCTTCGTACGCGGCCAGCGCGAGCGCGAACATGCGCTCCTTCATGCCCTCACGGTCGAGCTTCTCTAGCTCGTCGACCGTGATCTGATCCTTCACGGGGAAGATCAGGTCCATCTCGTCGATGATCGCTTGGAGGTTCCACTCCGAGGGGTGCTCTTCTTCGGGTGCGCCGGTGTCGACGGCGTAGCCGGCCTTGCGGCGCAGCGTGTCGACGAAGAAGTCGCGCAGCGGCTGACCCTCGAGCACCCGGCGCCGTTCGGCGTAGATGATCTCGCGCTGCTTGTTCATGACGTCGTCGTACTCGAGCACCGACTTGCGGATCTCGTAGTTGTGGTTCTCGACCTTCGACTGCGCGTTCTCGATCGAGCGGCCCAGCAGCCCCGACTCGAGCGGCGTCTCGTCGGTGAACTTGACGAAGTCCATCATCTTCTGCAGCCGCTCTTGACCGAACAGCCGCATCAGCTCGTCCTCGAGCGCGATGTAGAAGCGGGTCGTCCCCGGATCGCCCTGACGGCCGGAACGGCCGCGCAGCTGGTTGTCGATCCGGCGCGACTCGTGGCGCTCGGTGCCGATGATGTGCAGGCCGCCCGCTTCGGGGACGGTCTCGCCGAGCTTGATGTCGACGCCGCGACCGGCCATGTTGGTGGCGATCGTCACGGCGCCGGCGATACCGGCGTCCTTGATGATCTGCGCTTCCTGCTCGTGATATTTCGCGTTGAGGACGTTGCACTCGACGCCGCGCCGGCGCAGCAGCATGGCCAGCCGCTCCGACTTCTCGATCGAGCGCGTGCCGACCAGGACCGGGCGGCCCTTCTCGTGCTCGGCGATGATGTCGTCGATGACGGCGTTGAACTTCGCCTCTTCGGTGCGGTAGACGATGTCCTGATTGTCCTTGCGCTGCACGGCCCGGTTGGTCGGCAGCACGACGACGTTCAACCCGTAAATCTCGCGGAACTCGCGCTCTTCGGTCTTGGCGGTACCGGTCATCCCGGCCAGCTTGTCGTAGAGGCGGAAGTAGTTCTGGAAGGTGATCGTCGCCAGCGTTTGGTCCTCGCTGCGGACGTTGAGCCCTTCCTTCGCTTCGATCGCCTGGTGGATGCCGTCGGAGTAGCGCCGGCCGTACATCAGGCGGCCGGTGAACTCGTCGACGATGACGACCTCGCCGTCCTTGACGATGTACTGCTGGTCCTTGTGGAACAGGTGCCAGGCCTTGAGCGCCGCGTTGAGCTGGTGGGTGAGCTCGAGGTTGCGCTGGTCGTAGAGGTTGGAGATGCCGAGCATCTTCTCGACCTTGGCGACGCCCTTCTCGGTGATGGGCACCGCGTGCGACTTCTGGTCGACGGTGAAGTCCTCGTCCTTGACCAGGCGCGGGATGATCTTGGCGAACTGGCCGTACAGCTCGGTCGCGTCGTGACCTTGACCGCTGATGATGAGCGGCGTGCGCGCCTCGTCGATCAGGATCGAGTCGACTTCGTCGACGATCGCGAAGTTGAGGTGGCGCTGCACCATCTGGTCGAGCGCCCAGGCCATGTTGTCGCGCAGGTAGTCGAACCCGACCTCGTTGTTGGTGACGTAGGTGATGTCCGAATCGTACGCGGCCTTGCGGGTGGCGTGGTCGAGGTCGTGCTGGATGACCCCGACGGTCATCCCCAGCGCCGTATAGATGGGGCCCATCCACTCGGCGTCGCGCTTGGCCAAGTAGTCGTTGACGGTGACGACGTGGACGCCTTTGCCGGTCAGCGCGTTGAGGTAGACCGGCAGCGTCGCGACCAGCGTCTTGCCTTCGCCGGTCCGCATCTCGGCGACGTTGCCTTCGTGCAGCGCCTGACCGCCCATGATCTGCACGTCGAAGTGCCGCATCCCCAGGACGCGCTTACCGGTCTCCCGGACGACGGCGAACGCTTCGGGCAACAGCTGGTCGAGCGTCTCGCCGTTTTCGAGACGCTGCTTGAACTCGGCGGTCTTCCCGGTCAGCTCGTCATCCGAGAGGGACGCGATGGACGGTTCGAGCGCGTTGACGCGTTCGACGGTGCGGCGCAGCCGCACGAGCTCGCGCTCGTTAGCGTCGAACAGGGTCTTGAGGAAGGCCATACGGGATACAACTCATTCTGCGCGTGGATCGGTTCCTCATCGGAACGACCCGGAAAGGGTACTCGGACCGGCGCTCGAGGTTACTCGGCCGCGAGCGCGATCTTGGCGGGGGTGTTCAGCTCCCCCGGGCCGGCCCGCTCCAGCAACGTCCCGACCGTGACGAAGGTGTACCCCGCGCGGCGGAAACGGTCCACCAGCTCGGGCAGGATCGCGACCGTGGCCGTCCGGCCACTGTGGAGGAGCACGATCTCGGGCGCCGTCGCGTGGTGCAGCAGGTGGTCCAGGAGCGTCGGGGCGCCGACGGCACGCCAATCGCCGGGATCGTCGTTCCACAAGATCGTGTCGAAGCCCGCGGCCTGCGCGGCCCGGATGGTCGCCAGGGTGTAGCGCCCGTGGGGCGGACGGAAGAAGCGCGTCTCGGTCGCCTGGGGGGCGATCGCCTCCAGCATCGCCGCTCCGCCGCGCAGCTCGGCCGTCACCTGGGCCGGGTCCAGCTTGTCGAGGTCGGGGTGGGTCAGGGTGTGGTCGCCGATCTCGCCGCCGGCCGCCGCGATCTCCCGCGCCAGGTCGGGGAACTGCTGCGCGTCCCGCCCGATCAGGAAGAACGTCGCCGGCACGCCGAGGTCGTGCAGCGTCTGCAGCAAGAGCGGCGTCTGGATCGGGTAGGGCCCGTCGTCGAAGGTCAGGGCGACCAGCTTCGGCCGGTCGGCCGCGGCCGCGCGGGCACCGCCCCGCAGCGCCGCCAGGCGCGCGCCCAGCGACGGCCGCACCAGCGCCGCCGCGTCGGCGTCGCGGAGGATGACGGCCGGGCTGAGCAGATCGTCGCTCTTGATCCACAGGCGCCGGCCCGCGTACGCGCACAGCGCCAGCACGAGCAGCGCCGCCCCGGCCAGCACCATCCGGCGGTTCATCGGCCTACGGCCGTGGGGTCGACGGGGTCGCGACGGCCGTCGCCGCGCTCAGCGCGGCCGCCAGGTCCTGACCGGCGATCACCGTCACGACCGGGTGCGGCCCCGGCGTCGCGTCGGTTGCCGGCGAGACGACCGCGGCCGGCAGACCGAGGTCCTGGCGCACCCGCTCGCCCACCAGCGGCACGGTGGTCGCCGGGCGGATCTGGGTCGTGTCGTAGGTGAAGGCGTCGGCGTTTCCGACCGAGTCGACCGTGTAGCCGGCCTTGCGCAGCTTGGCCGCGACCGCGCCGGCCAGCCCCTTGACGCCGCTGCCGTTCTCGACGACCACGTGGATGCCGACCGGCTTCACCGCGGCCAGCGCGCTGGGCGGCGGCGACGGCGGCGTCCCGTACACGCCCAGCAGGTCGGCCACGAAGCGCGCCTTCTGCGCCTCGTCGGGGATGAGCACTTCGCCGTCGCGCGTCATCTGCGTGCCGGTGTAGCCGATGGTATCCATTTTGCTGAGCAGCTGCGCCGGCTTGACGTCCTTGAACGCGACCGCCAGCGACTTCTCCTGATCGAAGGTCAGGTCGGTCTTGATGTTGCGGTTCATCACGCCGATCAGCTCCGGGATGTGCGCGATGTCGTTGAACTTGTTCGCCTGCAGCTTGGCCAAGATGATCCGGATGACTTGCTGCTGCCGTTTGGTGCGGCACGGATCGCTGCACGCGTCGTGCCGGAAGCGGCTGTAGGCCTGCGCCTGATACCCGTTCATGTGGTACACGCCCGGCTTGAAGTGGATGTGCAGATGCCCCCAGCTGTCGTCGTAGTTCATCGTCTCGGTCACCGGCACGTCGATTCCGCCGATCGCGTCGACCACGTCCTTGAGGCCGGCCGTGTTGATGACGACGTACTTGTCGAAGTGGCGGCCGTTGGGCAGCGTCGGCATCCCCAGGAAACTCCCGATCACCTGATCGGCTTCCTTGGCGCCGCCGTCCGAGTACGCGCCGTTGATCTTCGCCAGGTGCCCGTTGAGCAGGACGCCGGTATCGCGCAGAACGGAGAACACCTTGACGGTACGCGAGGGGAAGTCCATCCCGGCGACCATGATCGTGTCGCTGCGCGAGTGCGACGAGAACGGCTGATCGGTGAGCGTGTAGTCGTAGTCGATGCCCAGGATCATCACGTAGATGCGATCCTTGCCGAACGCCTCTTGCGGGGTGGCGACGAAATAACTGATCGCGGCGTCGGAAAAGCTGCGATGGGTTTGCAGCATGCGCAGCGCGATCGCGCCGAACGCGACGCCGATCAGGATCAGCAGCGCGCCGGCCAGGTACTGCATGAAGTGGCGCACGCCGCCGCCGCCCGAAGGAGGCTGCGAACGCCGCCGCGGCCCGCCGGGGGGCGCCGGCGGCGGCGGATCGGCGATCAAGTACTTGCTCACCGCGCGGCGACCGCCGCCGGCACGAGCGTCCCGTAGAAGTCGAAGGCGGTGTTGCCGTCCAGGCGCACGTCGACGAAGGTCCCCGGCTCCGCCTCGCCGGCGAACGCGATCACGCCGTCGACCCCGGGCGCCTCGCCCATCGAACGGCCGACCAGCACCGACTGCGTGCGCAGCCCGACCGCCAGCGGATCGGTGCGGCGCAGCGTGCGCCGCTCTTCGACCAGCACCGGCACGACCTGACCCAGCCGCGCGGCGCGCGCGCGCTCCGAGGCGCGACGCTGCGCGTCACGCAGGCGCAGCAGCCGGCGCCGCTTCTCGCGCTCGGCGACCTGACCGCCGAGCTGCGCGCCCGGCGTTCCGTCCTCGCGTGAATACGTGAAGAACCCGACCCGGTCGAGCGCGGCGCGCTCGATCCACGACTCCAGCTCGGCGACGTGCTCCTCGGTCTCGCCGGGGAAGCCGACGATGAACGTCGAGCGCATCGTGATGCCGGGGACGCGCCGGCGGAAGTCCTCGACGATCTCGAGGTATCGCTCGCCGTTCGCGGGCCGCAGCATCCCGCGCAGCACGGCCGGGCTGACGTGCTGCAGCGGCATGTCCATGTAGGTGCAGACCTTCGGCAGCGACGCCATCGCGTCGATCAGCTCGCTGTCGACGGTCGCCGGGTAGAGGTACAGCAGGCGAATCCAGACCAGCCCGTCGATCTCGTGCAGCCGGTGCAGCAGGTGCGCCAAGCCGCCGCGGCGCCAGCCGCGGTCGCGGCCCCACATCGAGGTGTCCTGCGCGATGAGGATCAGCTCTTTGGTGCCGCTGGCCGCCAGCGCGCGCGCCTCGGCCAGGATCGACTCCTCGCTGCGCGAGCGGAAGCCGCCGCGCAGCTGCGGGATGATGCAGAACGTGCACGGGTGATCGCAGCCTTCGGCGATCTTCAGGTACGCGGTCGCCGAGGGCGTGGTGATCAGGCGCGGCAGAAAGTCGTGCTCGGGCTCGGCTTCGAAGCCCAGCCGCACCGGTTTGCGCCCGGCGCGCGCGTCGTCGAGCAGGTCGACGATCGAAGCGTACGCGCCGGTTCCGATGACGCCGTCGATCTCGGGGATCAGCGATTGCAGCTCGTCCCCGAAGCGCTGCGAGAGACAGCCGGCGACGATCAGCTGCTGCCCGGCGCGTTTGCGCTCGGCGTGCTCGAGGATCGTCTCGGTCGACTCGGCCTTGGCCGGGTCGATGAACGCGCAGGTGTTGATGACGACCGCGTCCGCCTCGTCGGCGTCGGGCACGAGCGACCACCCGGCGGCACCGAGCTTCGCGATCATCACCTCGGAATCGACGAGGTTCTTCGCGCAGCCCAGCGACACGAACGAAACGGTGGGGGTCTTCTCTGCGAGAGCGCTCACGCCGACAACAACTACCTGTAATTCACGAACTGCAGGGGCAGCTCGTAGTCCAGCCCCTTGAGGAGCTGAATCACCTTTTGCAGATCGTCCTTGGACTTGGCTGAGACCCGGATCTGCTCGTCCTGGTATTGCGCCTGGACTTTCAGCTTGGCGGCCTTGATGGCCTCGATCAGCGCTTTGGATTTGTCTTTCGGAATCCCGGCGCGCACGACAACTTTTTGCCGCAGTGCTCCGCCCGAGGCGTTCTCCGGCTCTTTCACCTCGAAGGCCTTCAGGTCGATCCCTCGCTTGACCGCCTTGGACTGGACGATGTCCCACACGTTCTTGAGCTTGAGCGCGTCGTCGGCGAGCAGCGTGATCGTTCCGTTCGCTTCTTCGATCGACGCGATCGAGTTCTTGAAATCGAAGCGGCCCGCGATCTCTTTGCGGGCCTGGTTGAGGGCGTTGTCGAGCTCTTGCTCATCGACGCGCGAAACGACGTCGAACGAGGAGTCGGAGGGCATAGCGGGTGGGTCCTCGGGGTCTTACAGGGTGTAGCGCTGTTCGACGACGTCGCCCGATTTGCCGAGCGGCGGGAGCGTCCGTCCGTCGACCACGAGCCGAACCCCGCCGGCGTTGCCGATCCGAACGTCGGCGACGTGGCCGGTGAACGACTTGGCGGTTCCGGCCGGTAACGTTCCTTCGACGACGGTCGTCCCGTCGACCGTGACCCGCACCCAGGAGGGCTCGGTCACGTGCAGCGCCAGCTGGTGCTTGGGCGCCGGCGTCGGGCTGACGGTCGGCGCCGGGCTGGGACTGGCCGACGAGGCCGCGTCGGGCGCCGTCCCGGCCTGGGACCCGCTCGCCGTCCCCTGCGGTTGCGGCGCGGCCGTGGCCTGGGCGACGTCGCTCGGACCGTTCTGGGTGTACGAGAAATATTCGAAGGCGACGAACCCGACCAGCAGCAGCGCGACCAGAATCCCGCCGATCGCCCACGGCGAGAGCCCGCTGCGCTCGCGCTCGGCGGTGACGACCGGCGCCGTCGCCGGGCGCTCGCTGGGCGCCGTCTCGTTGAACTCGGCGACGGCTGCCTCGGCGTCGAGACCGAGGAAGCGCGCGTAGGTGCGGATGAAGCCGCGCACGTAGACCGGGGCCCCGATCGCGGGCCAGTCTTCCGTCTCGATGGCGTGCAGATAGACCGAACGGATGTGGATCTGTTCGGCGACGTCCGAGAGGCTGAGCCCGCGCGCTTCCCGCGCGCTTCGGAATCTCTCCCCGAGCGCAGGCATGACCGCACCTTTGCGGGCGCACCCCGTTCTCCTGGTCGCGTGTTACAGTCGTGGAGACGATGACGGAGCGCGTGCGCGTCGTCGCCGCGATGAGCGGCGGCGTCGATTCGGCGGTGGCGGCCGGCCTCTTGGTGGAGGCCGGCTTCGACGTGCTCGGCGTCACCATGAAGATGTACGCGCCGACGAAGCCCGCGCACGCGAAGTCGTGCTGCGGCGCCGACGACTTCGACGACGCCCGGCGCAGCGCGGCGGCGCTGGGGATTCCGCACTACGTGCTCGACTTCGAGGAAGCGTTCCGGCGCGGCGTCGTCGAGCGCTTCGCGCGCGACTACGCCGCCGGCCGCACGCCTAACCCGTGCGTCTCCTGCAACAACGAGGTCAAGCTGGGCACGCTGCGCGCCTACGCCGACCGGCTGGGCGCGCGCTACGTCGCCACCGGCCACTACGCGCGGCTCGAGCACGGCACCGACGGCCCCCACTTGTATCGCAGCGCGTCGGCCAAGGACCAGGCCTACGCGCTGGCGCAGCTGACGCCGGCCCAGCTGGGCAGCCTTCTCCTTCCGCTCGGCGAGGCGACCAAGGAACAGACGCGCGCGCATGCCGCCCGCCTCGGACTGCCGGTGGCCGAAAAGACCGAGTCGCAGGACATCTGCTTCGTCGAGGGCGGCGACTACCGCGACGTGCTGGCGCGATTGGCGCCGCAGACCGCGCGGCCGGGCGTCGTGGTCACCAGCGACGGCGCGGTGGTCGGCGCGCACGCCGGGATCGGCGGCTACACGGTCGGCCAGCGACGCGGCTTGCCGGCCGGCGAGGGGCCGCGTTACGTGACGCGCGTCGACGCCGCGACGAACACGATCGTCATCGGGCGTGAAGACGAGCTGGGCGTCGACGGTCTGATCGCCGACGAGCTCAACCTGATCCGCCCCGAACGTTTCGCCGGCGGCGCCGCCGACGTGCTGGCGATGACGCGGTATCGCGCTCGTCCGGCCGCGGCGCGCGCGACCGTCGCCGGCGACGGCACGCTGCGGCTCGCGTTCTTGGAACCGCAGCGCGCGGTCAGCCCGGGCCAGCTGGTCGCGCTGCTCGATCTCGGCGGCGACGAAGTGCTCGGCGCGGCGACGATCCGCTCCACCACCTGAGCCGCGTCGCAACAAAAAGAAAGAACCCCCGCCGGAGCGGGGGTTCTTCGTTACACCCGGTGGTGTTAGTGGATGGCGGGGAGGCTGCTGAGGTGCACCGCGTGGAGCCGTGCCGGCTTGCGGAGCTTCTGCACCGCACCCGTGTACGGGCCGGCCACGCCGTATTGGTAGTACACCGGCACGCCGATCGAGATGTCGGCTTGACCGTTGGCGCCCGTGATCGTCGGGGCTTGCTTCCCGTACTGCTGCGAAGCTTCGTAGAGCGGGAAGTCGAGCCCGATGACCTGGACGCTGTAGATGTCGCCCGGGGTCGCCGTGCCGCCGTTCGCGGTCGTATTGGCCGTCGCGGTGCAGAGCGTCGGTGACGCTTGCAGCGTGTGCGAGGTGCCGTAGTTGATGTTCGGCCCCAAGGTGTCGCCGAGCGCTCCCGTCGACCCTCCTTCGATCACGACCGTGTACGACACGTACGGCGCGATCGCGCCGCTGAGGCTCGGTCCGAGCGTCCCTTGGCAGTTCGCGTTCGAACTGGCGGTCGGGGTCGGGCCGACGTCGCTGATGTTGACGATGGCCTCGGTCACGCCGGCTGGCAGCGTATACGGGGTCGTCGTTCCGGCGACCACGACCTCGGTCGCGCCGCCGTTTCCGTCTTCGAGCAACGCCGCGGGCGGCATTGCCGGAAGCAGAGCGGAGGACGCGATGTTCGCGGTCCTCGTAAGCGTCGCGTACGAGGAAGAACCGCTCGAGCTCTGGCCGGTCGGAACGGTCAGGTTGAGCGTGTACGTCCCGACCGGTTGCGTGACGTTCTCGAAGACGGTCATGCCTTCGATCGCGCCGTTGACCGCACCGAGGTCCGTCGTACCGTCACGATCGCCCATGTCATTGGGCCCCGGATAGGCCGGCGGGCCTCCCCACTCGACCGACGGACCCGCGGCAAGCGTGCCGTCGTCGTAGAGCGGCAACGGGTACGGTGAGTAGCTGAACGCCGTCCCGTTGCTCTGCGAGTTCGCCGGCATGAGGCCCATGCCGAACACGCCGCCCGACTGCCCGAACGTGGTCGTATTCGGAAGGACCGTGCCGCCGTTCACCGTGCACGGCGTGGTGGAATCGCAGATCAGCGAGGTCGGACGAACGCTTTGCGGCGTTCCTTCGATCTCGCCGGTGCCGCTGGTCGACGACGCGAGAATCTCCGAGCCGCTCGGGCCGCTCGGAGTGGTCGCACCGGCGCTTGCGGCGTTCGGTGTCGGCGGGAAGGTCGGCGTGTAGCCGTTCGCCCCGAGGGTCGGGCACGTTCCACCAAACGCGGTGGTGAAGTCCGGTTGTCCCGCGGCGTTCCCAGGTCCGCCACCGGCGCAGCCTTGCAACGGTGCCGCCCCGGAGATCGAGAACGGGCCGGTGATCTGCGGCGTGCTCACCAGCACGGCGCTCAAGCCGTTGCTCTGGCGATACGTCGCGATGACCTGCAAGCCGCTCGCCTGACCGTAAATGTTCGCGGTTCCGACGGCGAATTGCAGCGTCCCGTAGTTCGGAGACACTGGATTCACGCTGTGCGTGGCCGGCGGCCCCTGCGCGCCCTGGCCGCAAGCGGCCAGGGCGAGCGCGGCGGCGCCGCTGAGGAACAGGAGATATGGATTTACTCTAGCGTTCATCCAGCTAGAACTTTCTCTGTACGTAGAAATTGAAGTTGATCCCGGCGTTGTACGGGAGCAGGAACGCGCCGTTCGGCCCGCCGTTGTAGTAGCCTTCGTCGCGCACGCCGGCCTCGTAGTACGAGTAGAACGGGCTCGCCGGATTGGAGTCCGTGATGTTCTGCCCCGTCTGCGGACCGGCCACGCCCGTCGCGACCGCCTGATACTTCGGGTTGTCGTACGGGATGCCGTAGTGATTGTTGGTGACGTTGGCGATGTAGACGCCGATCGTCGTGCGCTGATCCTGGCCCATGTTGTACTCGAGGTCGAGGTTCAGCGTGTCGGTCGGGTTCGAGAGCGCACCGCCCGGCAGCGGCGCACCGTTGTAGCCGCGCGTCGCGGCGATGTTCGGGTGCAGGTACGAGCCCGGATTCGACGGGTCGACGTACGAGAACGCGTTGTTCGCCTGGAACGGCAGGCCGTAGCCGCCGATCGGTCCAGCCGCGCCGAAATTGGTCGACGGAATTTCGGTGACGAAGCCGTTGACCGAGGAGAAGGTCTCGTTGCCGACGCCGATCGGGTAGCCGGTGCTGGCCATGAAGATCGGGGTGATCTTGAAGCCCTTGCGGGTCTTGTACGAGACGGCCGTGTCGACGTTGAACGGCGGCAGCGTGTTGGTGCGGTACACCTGGCTGGTGCCGGTCAAGAGCAACGAGGGGACGAGGCCCGGCAGCGAGTCGGACGCGTATTGCGCGTTCTGACCGCAGCAGGCCGGGGGAACGGTGGTGAACTCGCTCAGGTAGTTCGCGGTCAGGTAGCCGCCCCAGCCGTACGGCCGGTCCGGCGCCGTGATGTTGAACTCCATGCCGAACGCCTTCTCGATGCCGTCCGGACGGACGTTGAAGACGGAGCCCGAGACGATACCGGTCGCCGGGTCCGGGGGACCCGTCGAGAGCAGCACGTCCTCGTAGACGTTGAAGCCGCGGCGCCACCACCCGGTGAGCTTGGTGCCCCAGCCCGTCAGGAAGCCCTTCGTGAACTGGTGGCTGTACTCGACGTCGTAGTTGCTGAACGTTTCTTGCGCGGTGCCGCCGTAGTCCGGCGCGTCGCCGAGCTGATCCCACGCCCAGAACAACTGCTGCGCGTAGTTCGCGCAGGGGAAGAAGTAGCCCGCATACGGGGCCGAGGTCGCGATGCCGGGGTTCAGCTTCGCGCCGGGCACGTTGGGCGTGTTGTTGAAGCCGGATCCGCAGGTCGGACTCGTCGTCTGGTCACCCAGCGGCGCGAGCTGATTGAGGATCGGATTCACGTCCGAGATGTTGAACGGCGTACCGCCGGTCTGACCGTACGCGAACTCGACCGAACGGCCGTACGAGGCGCGCAGCGCGTCGTTCGGCGTGAGGTCGTACACCGCGGCGAAACGCGGCTGGATGATGTGCGGCTGCAGGAAGCCCGCGCCGAGCTGCGGCGTGCCCAGGTCGGACGGGTTGTAATCGGCTTCCGCACCGGCGTAGGGGTTGGCGCCCCACTTGTAGTTCGCGATGTCCTCGCGCAGACCGTAGTCGAGCTTCAGCTTCGGCGTGACGGTCCACTGGTCGCGGATGCCGATGCCGTAGTTCTGGAAGTCCGACCCGTGGTAGTCGATGCCGAACAGCGGGATCTGCACCGGAACGCCACCGTCGTGGTCGTAGATGTAGCAGCCGCCCGCGGTCGGGCAGACGCCGCCCACCGGAACCTGGAAGTCGGCGTACGACGGCATTCCGCCCACGCCGTAGATCGCGTCCTGGTCCAGGTACAGCAGCAACGCGCTGTAGGTCGGCTCTTCGGCCGTCCAGCGCGGGTGGTCGTTCTCCAAACGCGTCGCCAGCGTCACCAGGTGATTGGTTCCGAACTGGTGGCTGAGGTTGAGGTCGAAGCCCGCGCGCGAGCCGCCGATGTCCTCATAGAGCGGCGTGTCCGCGAACGCGCCGGTATCTGCCTGGTTGGTGATCTGGTCCTGTGCCCAGTTGAACCAGTCCGCCGTCAGGAACGTCGTCGAGTTCAACGCGTTCGTGTAGCCCAGCTTGAAGAAGTGGGTGTTCGAGGACTGGTAGATCGTCGGGCTGGCCGGCGTGGTCGCCTGCGAGCCGTAGGGCAGCGGGGCGAACAGGCTCGAGTCGAACCCGAACTGGGTGAAGTTCGCCTCTTGAATCGGGTTCGCGTTGTAGTACGGCACCAGCGCGCCGTAATCGCCGTAAACGTCCTCGACGGTGTCGCGGTACAGGATCTGCACCGACTGATTCTGATTCTTGCCGAAGCGGACGATCAGGTTGTCGAGGAAGTCGCTGTGGTTGATCGCGCTCGGGCCGCCGTACTCGCCGAGCGAGGCCGCGGACGCGCCGAACGGCGCATAGAGCGGAGCGTAGTCGTCCATGTCGATCGCGAGATAGTTCGAGATCGAGCCGTTACGCGTCGCGATACCGTAGTCGAGGTCGTACTGACCGTTGCGGTACGGATTGCCGAACGTGTAGCTGGCGATGCCGCCGGCCGGATAGGTGCCGCGCGGCGGGATGATGTTGATCACGCCGGCACCGATGTTGCCCTGCGTGGCGTCACCCGCGCCGGAGATGACCTGCACCGAACCACCGGTGCCCGAAGCGAAGCCGTTCAGGTAACCGCCGGTGCGGAACAGACCGGCGCCGCCGTTCGCGTCGAAGAACGGCGCGGTGTAGTTCACGCCGTCGAGCTGGTAGCCGATTTCCGTGCCTTGCGAGCCGCGGATCGCGATGCTGCCGCTGCTGTCCTCTTGGACACCCGGCGCGGCGAGCAGCAGCTGCCGCTCGTCGGTGTTCGTCGCGGTGCCGAGGGCCTGCGCGATGCGCTGTCCGCTCAGCGTCGTCTGGTCGATCGTCTGCGACGGCTGGAAGGCCGAGTTCGGCGAGTGGACCGAGACGCGGCCGATGACGCGCCGGCTCATCGTGATCGTGTTGAGGTTCTGGTTCTGGTCGCCCAGAATGGTAACACCGGTGACCGTCTGCGTCTGATATCCGACGCGTTCGATCGATACGGTGTAGGTGTCAGCCGGAAGACCCAGCAGCGAGAAGAAGCCTTTCGCGTCGGTCCTTGCATGATAGGACCCCGACGGAGAAGCCGCCGTCACTGTGGCATCCGTAACTGGTTCGTGCTGATCGTTCACGACGATGCCGGTCAAGGTACCGGTTTGGCCACCGACTGCGAGAGCCGGTGCGCGCATCGAAAGGAACGAGCCAAGCACAAAGGTGGCGACGATCAGCGCAGACGCGAGTCTGCGCAGCGTCGCCTGAGCTTTGCTCATAGACGCCTCCGAGAAAGTGACAAAATCCCCTGAGGCCCACGAGACGCGGCCCCCAGATTGCGGGCGTCGTTAGCAGCACTGATTAAGGTTTCCTTTGGTACCTTAATCGAAAACAGAACTCCTAATTTAGCAAGAGTCTGATGCGCGTTGACGCTTATAAATATAATTCGAAACGCGCACCGAATTTCGTAAGACGCGGTTCCGTTTACTAAATCCGTAAGTCTTGGAGGAAGCTGGGTTACGCGGTCGCGAGCGCGACGTCGTCGCGCAGATTCCAATACGTGTCGCGCACGACCGGAACGAAGCCGGCACCGCGGATCGTCTGCTCGAGCTGCGCCCGCGTCGCCTCGTTACCGCCGCCCGCGTCGTGCACGACTTGCTCTTCGAGGATCGTGCCGCCCATGTCGTCGCAGCCGTAGAACAACGCGAGCTGACCGAGCTTGAGCCCAGGAGTAAGCCAAGACGCCTGCAGGTGCGGCACGTTGTCGAGGAACAGCCGCGAGACGGCCAGCACGCGCAGATACTCGACGCCGCTGGCCTCGCGCCCGCGCAGCGGCGTCTTGAACGGCACGTAGTACCACGGGATGAACGCGGTGAAGCCGCCCGTCTCGTCCTGCAGGTCGCGGATGACGCGCAGGTGCTCGATCCGTTCTTCGTCGGTTTCGATCGAGCCGAACATCATGGTCGCCGTGGTGGGCATGCCGAGCAGCTGCGCCTCGCGCATGACGCCGATCCAGTCCTGCGGCTTGATCTTGCGCGCGGAGATCCGCTTGCGCACGCGTTCGACCAAGATCTCGGCGCCGGCGCCCGGCAGCGACTTCATTCCGGCCGCCTTGAGCCGCGTGAGGATCTCGCACGGCGAGCTGTTCTCGATCTGCGCCAAGCCCGCGATCTCGGAAACGGAAAGCGAGTGGATGTCCACGCGCGGATACTCGGCCGCGACGCGCCGGAAGAGCTGCTCGAACCACGCCAGACCCAGCTCCGGATTGACGCCGCCCTGGATCATGATCTGCGTGGCGCCTTGGTCGGCCGCCGAGCGGACGTGCTCGAGCACGACGTCGTGCGACATCGTGTAGCCCTGCGCGTGGTGCTCGGGCCGGAAGAAGGCGCAGAACGTGCAGTGCACGTTGCAGACGTTGGTGTAGTTGATGGTCGTGTCGATGACGTAGGTGACGTCCTGCGTCGGGTAGAGGGCCATCCGGCGCGCGTGCGCCGCCGCGCCCAGCGCGTGCAGCGACGCCTCTTTGTAGAGGCGCACGCCCTCGGCTTCGGTCAGCCGGCCGCCCGTGGCGGCGCGATCGAGCAGATCAGCCAGCGACACGAAGCGCCTCCTCCGGCGGGAGCAGCTCGGCGAAGTGCTCGAGCCCGCGGCGGGCCCGATCGCCGAGCGTGTACGAGAGGCAGGTGAAGTAGTCGTCGTAGAGCTCGCGCGAGAAGGGACGCTGCACGAAGGCGGCATCGATGACCGTCTCGCGGTTGACGGCACCCCACGCGCGCGCCTCCGTCAGCGCCGCCCTCAAGGCCTCGACGTCGTCCGGGCGGCTCGCGAGCAGGTCGCGGCGCACGCACCACAGACCGAAGACGAACGGCAGACCGGTCCAGCCGCGCCATGCCTCGCCGAGATCGAAGACCTGTTCGGGCGGCAGCTCCGCGCGCGCGCTCAGCGCGTCGTCGCCGATCAGCAGCGTCGGACGGTGCGCGCGCGCCTGCGCGAGCGCGTCGTCGACGACGTCGTAGCTCGGCTGCGCGTGCGGATAGCGGCGCAGAATCGTCTCGAGCAGCGCGCGTCCCGAGGCGGAGTCGCGCGTCACCGCGATCGAGATTTCGCCGACCGCTTCAGGAGCGACCGGCGAGGCGAAAACGACCGAACGCACCGGCCCGTCGGCCGCGATGCACAGGTCGCCCAGCGGCACGAAGCGGTCGCGGTGGCGCAAATAGTGCGCCGCGCTGATCGCGGCGACGTCGATCTCGCCGGCGGCCAACGCCGCATTGAGCGCGGTCGGCACGCCGCGCACGACCTCGACCGCGCGCGTCACCGCGCCCCGATCGAAGGCCGTCTCGACGGGCGCGACGTTGACGTACGGGATGCGCCCGTAGCGGAGCGGGTTCACGCCAGCACCGGTTCCGCGGCGACCGGCATCTCGTCGTCGGGCTTCCAGTCGTGCGGGAAGGTCTGGTAGGTCGAGTTGCGCCGCACCGGGACGTAGCCGACCTCTTCGATCAAGCGGCGGAACTCGCGATCGTCGACGTACTGTCCGGAGCGGGTGCCCGCGCTGTGGTAGATGCGCTCCTCGTCGGTCGACCCGTGGGTGCCGTCCATGTCGTCGGCGCCGAAGCCGAGCGCGAGCTGACAGACCTTCAGCCCTTGGATCATCCAATAGGCCTTGATGTGGTCGAAGTTGTCGAGCATCAAGCGCGCGACCGCGAACGTGCGGATGTCGTCCAGCCCGGAGGTCCAGCCGTGGCTCGACATCGCGTTGCCGTCGGGATGGAACGCGAGCGGGATGAAGGCGTTGTACCCCGGCGAGCGGCGCTGCGACTCGCGCAGCAGGATCAGGTGCTCGAGCCGCTCCTCGAGCGTCTCGATCGTACCGTAGAGCATCGTCGCGTTCGAGGCGACGCCGTGCCGGTGCAGCGTCTCGTGAATCTCGAGCCAGTGCGCGGTGTCGACCTTGTTGGGGCAGACTTCGGCGCGAAAGCGATCGGCGAAGATCTCGGCGCCGCCGCCGTTGACGTTGTCCAGCCCCGCCTCGCGCAGCGTGCGGCAGATCTCGTCGTACGAGAGCCGATGGCGGCGCGCCATGTAGTCGATCTCGGCCGCGGTGAACAGCGAGAGCTGCACGTGCGGCAGCATCTCCTTGAAGCGGCGCATCAGCGGCAGCCAATAATCGAGCGAGAGCTGACGGGGATCGTGGCCGCCCACGATGTGGAGCTGGTTGAAGTTGGTGCCCGTCTCGAGCGCCTTGGCGACGACCTCGTCGGCCGACATGCGAACCTTCTCGGCGTCGCGCTCGCCCTTGGCGAACGAGCAGAACTGACAGTTCGCGTAGCAGACGTTGGTCGAGTTGATGTAGCGGTTGAGGACGTAGTAGACGCGGTCGCCGCTCTTGCGCTCCTTTGCCGCCTTGGCAAGGCGGCCGAGCGTATGGATGTCCGGCGTGCGGTACAGCGCGAGGCCGTCCTCGAGCGAGAGCGAGTCGCCGGCGTCGAGCTTCTGCTCGATCGCGCGGAGCGCAGGGTCGGCCGTCGTCACGTGGGGTCGCATCCTCCTACAGAACTCCCCGCCAGCCTACGGGGATGGGGTCGGTCGAACAAGGACGTTCGTCGGCGGCTTCTCCGTTTGCAAAAAGACTTCCGGCGGGCAGCGGGAGGGCAGCCCTTCCGCGCCTCCCGAATCGGGCCGGATGGCGAAACGGACGGGGAAGTGCCCACGCTGCGGTCACTCCTACGCCTTCCATACCTATGCGGACGGCGAGCTGGTGTGCAGCCAGTGCGTCGACAACGATCCGATGGCGCCGTGCGCGCCGCAGCCCTGAACGCGCGTCGAGGGGGGCTAGGGACTCAGCGGCTTCGCGATCTCGCCCAGCACGTCGGGCGCGCCGGCGACTCGCTCGAAGTGCGGGTAGCGCGGACCGCCGCCGTAGTTCAGCGAGACGGTTCGGTAGACGTTCCCGGCTTCGAGCAGCAGGACGATCGGCGTGCCGTTCTTCGCTTCGCGCAGGGCGGCGTCGCACTGCTCCTGGCCCTTGAACGCGCGGCCGTCGATCGCGACGACCTTCTCGCCCGGCCCGACGGTCGCGTCGTAGGCGACCGAGCCGGGGATGACGTCGGTGACCGTTCCCGCCGCGTTGAGTGAGAGTCCCAGCGAGTAGCGCAGGTCGACGATGTGGCGCACGCCGTTGACGAGCTTCTCGAACTCGTTGGGCTTGTCGGTCCACACCAGCCGGTAACCGCTGCCGGTCACGAAGTCGGGCGGATGCGGCGCGATCTCGTCGACGCGCTGGTGGAAGAACGTCGCCCAGTCGTATGGCGCGACCGTGTTCATCGCGGCGATCAGATCGGCGCGCGTGTACGGCAGGACCATCGGCCCCGTGTCGTGACCGTTGCCGAAGAACAGCTGGGCCACGTCGTCGAGCGACTTGCGATTGCCGGTCAGCTTCTTGATCAGCACGTCGGCCTCGAGCCACATCAGCGCGCCCTCGCCGTAATAATCGACGCTGCGGCGCTCGTTCATCCACGCCCCGCGGGTCCCGTAGAGGAACGACGAGGAGGTCGCGGTGTCGACCAGCGGACGCCAATCGCGGCCGCGCTCCGCGTCATAGCCGGCGTAGTCCAGCGCGAGCGAGTCGATCCACTGCTGTGCGGTCGAGAAGCCGGCGCGCTCGGCCTGCAGGTTGCCGTAGAACTGCGTCATGCCTTCGTAGACCCAGAGCAGGTCGTCGATCATCGGCGCGTTCAGGTTGGGCGTCGCCAAATCCGCCGGGCGGCGATACTTGCCGTCCCACGAGTGATTGAACTCGTGCGTGAGCAGCGCGCCGCCGGCGGCCAAGTTGCCCTCGTTGGTCAGGTACGAACCGCCCGACCCGTCGTCGCTGGACTGATGGTGCTCGACGCCCTGGCCGCGCATCACGTCGCTGACCGTCAGCAGGAACGTGTAGTGGTTGAAGTGCCGGTACCGGTAGAGCGCGCGCATCTGCGTGGTGATGTTGCGCAGGTGCGCGATCGTCTTGTCGCTGGCGTCGAGCTCGTCGGGTGTGTCGGCGAAGGCCGCCAGCGTCACCGGGGCGCCGTTGAAGTCGCCGAGCGCGAAGACGCGTTCGTTGAGCCCGGCGTCGAGCGGCGAGTCGACCAGCATCTCTTGTGAGACCGGCGCGAAGGCGACGTCGGCACCGCTGTGCGAGCGCTCGTCGAGCGCGGTCGCGTATTTCCAATCGGCACCCGGCAGCGTCACCGACGGCGCGATGATCTGCGTGGAATAGTCCTGAACGGCCGGCGTGAGGATGACCTTGTTCCAAGTCAGCGTGAAGATGTTCGGCGTCGCCAAACGGCTCGCGCTGTTGAGCTCGCCCTGCGCGCCCAGGTACTCGTACGAGACGTCGAGCTCCCTCGTCGACGCCGGCACGGTCAGGTGGAACGCGTACAGGTCGACCAGATCGCGCGTCCACGGAACGCGCGGACCGGTCGGGCCGCCGGCCCGGATGACGACGCCGGCCAGGTTCTGGATCTCGCCGTTGGGCGCGTGCTCGCCGGGAATCCACTTGGGGTACCACAGCGTCAGCGCGCCCGGCGCGACCGGGATCGTCTCGTGAACGAACAGGATCCCTTGCACGACGCGACTCGCGTCGACGTGCAGCCGGATCGGAGGGACCGGCGATTGCGCCGAGACGGTCGGCATCGGCAGCGTCGCGGTCAGCGCCGCCGCCATGGCGGCGGCGAGCAACGAGCGGGTCATGCGGCGTCCTTTCATCGCGCCACCGCCGGGTACGAGGCGGCGATCGCGCTCAGCTCGTCGGGCGTGCCCGGGAGCCGCTCCAGATGCGGATAGCGCGGGCCGCCGGTATACGGCACCGCGACCGTGCGGAACGTCTCGCCCCCGCTGATCAGCACGCGCAGGGGCGGTCCGCTGCGATGCGCCTTGAGCGCGTCGTCGAGCTGCGAGGCGCCGTCGGTCAGCGCGCGGTCGTCGAGTGCGACGATCTTGTCGCCGGGTCCGATCCCGGCCTGATACGCGGGCGAGCCCGGCACGACGTCGACGACCGTACCGTCGGTGCGCAGCATCAGCCCGAGCGAGTAGCGCGCGTCGATTCCCTTGCGCACCGTCGCTTGGATCTTCTCCATTCCGGAGGGCGTGTCGGTGTAGACGAGCTTGTAGCCGCCGGTCGTGATCGGATCCGGCGGGTGCGCGGTGATCTCGTCGACGTTGCGGTGGAAGAACCCGGCCCAGTCGTAGGGCTGCACCGCGTTCATCGCGCGCACGAGGTCGGCACGGTCGTAGGTGACGACCTGCGGGCCGGTGTCGTGGCCGTTGCCGAAGAAGCGGCGGGCGACGTCGTCGAGCGACTTGTGGCCGCCCGACATGCGGCGGATCATGACGTCGGCTTCGAGCCACATCAGCGCGCCTTCCGGGTAGTAATCGACGCTGCGCCGCTCCGACTCCCACTGGTCGGGCGCGGAGTAGAGGACCGAGGCGGCTGTCGCAGTGTCGAGCAGCGGACGCCAGTCGCGCCCAGGCGTCGTGTCGAGGAAGGCGTAGGTTCCGGCCAGGTTGTCGAGCCACTGCTGCTTGGTCCACAGACCGCTGCGCTCGGCTTGCAGCTCGCCGTAGAACTGCGTCATCCCCTCGTAGACCCACAGCAGATCGTCGATCTCGGGGTCTTGCAGGTTCCGCTTGGCCAGATCGTACGGCCGGCGATACTTGCCGTCCCACGAGTGGTTCCACTCGTGGCACAGCAGGTCACCGTCGCTGACCAGTTGCGCCTCGTCGGTGAGAAACCCGCCGCCGCTGCCGTCGTCGCTGGACTGATGGTGCTCGACGCCTTCGCCGGGCATCACGTCGCTGACGGTGAGCAGAAACGTGTAGTGGTTGAAGTGCCGGTACCGGTAGACGCCGTGCATCTGCGCGACCAGCTTGCGGAACTTCGCGATCGTCTTGTCGCTCGCGTCGAGTTGTTGCGGCGTGTCCGCGAAGGCGGCCAAGTCGACCGGTGCGCCGTTGAAGGTCCCCAAGTGCCAGGTGCGGGCGTTGATGCCGGCGTCGAGCGGCGAGTCGATCAGCATCTCCTGGGTCACCGGCTTGAAGGTGACGTCGGCGCCGACGTGCGAGACCGTTTCGAGCGCGGTCGCGTACTTCCAGAGCGCGCCGGGCAGCGTGATCGACGGCGCGATGGTCTGGTCCGCGTAGTCCTCGACCTTGGGCGTGAGGATGACCTTGTTCCAGGTCAGCGAGAGCAGATTCGGCGTCGAGGTGCGTGCGCTCGAGTAATTCCCGCTGTTCGCCGCCAGGTAGAGGAAGTCGACGCTCAACGAGGTCGTCCCGCTCGGCACGTCGAGGTGGAAGGCGTAGAGATCGACCGGGTCGCGAGTCCACGCAAGGGTTTGCGTTCCGGCGTGGATCTGGATGCCGGCCAGGTTCGGAATCGGGCCGCTGGGCGAGTGCTCGCCGGGAATCCAGCGCGGATACATCAGCGTGAGCGCTCCCGGACTGACCGGGATCGTCTCGTGCATCGCAAGCAGGCCTTGCACGGCGCGCGAGGCGTCGACGTGCAGGGTGATGGGCGGCGTTCCCTGCGCTCGCGTCGGCGCCGCGGAGAACCCGAATCCCACAACGACAAATGAAAGCGCGGCAGCGAGCGCGGCCGCGCGAGGCGGGATCGACATGGGCGCGCCTTCGCGGCACGCCCCGCCTCTCCTACTGTTTCTTACCGAGTCCCTCGCCGATTCGGCGTCAGAGCGTCGCCCAGACGTCGAGCTTGGTCTTCACCTTGGCGATCACGGCGTCGGTGAACTCGGTCGTCGAAGCGTGCCCGTTGAGGTCGCTGGTCGCGATGCCGCCGCGCACGGTCTCCAGCACCGACTCGTAGATCGCGCGCGAGGCGGTGGTCGCGCGGCGGTCGTCGATGAAGCCCAGCAACGCGGCCGCGGCCAAAATCATCGCCATGGGGTTGGCGACGTTCTTTCCGTACAGTCGCGGCGCCGTTCCGTGCGGCGCCTCGGTCATGACGACGTCCGGTTTGCCCTCGGCCGTGAACGACATCAGCGTCGACTCGGCGCCGGCGATCGAGCCGAACAGCTGCATGACCAGGTCGGAGAGGCAGTCGCCGTCGCGGTTGAGCGAGGGGATGACCAGCGGCGTGTCACCGGCCGACGAGATCAGCAGCGCGTAGGTCGCGTCGATCAGCTGCGGATCGTAGGCGACGTCCGGATAGCGGGTGGCCGCGGCGTCCATCTCCTCCTTCAGCATCCCTTCGTAGACGGGGCTGACGGTGTACTTGGGGCCGCCGAAGACCTTCGCTCCCGTGCGCCGCGCGTGAAAGAACGAATATTCGGCGACGACGCGGCAAATCGAGCGTTCGATGCGCTCGGTCCGGTAGGCGATCTCGTCGCCGTTCTCGGTCTCGCGCCACTCCTTGGCGCCGTACGCGTCGCCGACGGCCATGCGCACGACCGAGATCGGCGCGTGGATGCCCGCCACCGGTCGGACCCCGGGGATGCGCCGTCCGGTGCGCACGATCACCTTGCCGTCGATCTCGCGGCGCAAGATCGCGTTGGGCGACCCGACGTCACCTTTCGTCTCGGGCGTGATCGTCGCGGCCTTGAGCCCCAGCTTGGTGCGCCGCATCGCCGCGGCCGCGTCGTGCACGATTTGATTTTTCGTCTCACGGCGCTTCTCGAGCGAGAGGTCGAAGAACTCGAAGTCCAGGTCGAAGCCAACCACCTCCGGGGCGAGGACGCGCAGTGCTTCGTCGAGCAGCTCTTGGCCGGTTTGGTCGCCTCCGAGGACGACGATGGTGGGCTTGGACACGACCGGCGGCGTTCGCGCCGGCTGCTGGCGACTCCGCCCCGTGCGCGCCGCCGACAGGTCCGCGCCCCCCGACCCAGGGAACCGTACGGGGAATGGCTCGCGTCCGACGCAAGACCAGCGCGGCGACGCGTTGGAACCTGGAGATCGCCGGCATCCTGGCGCTCGGGTTCGCGCTCCTCTTGGGGATCGCGCTGGTCGCGCCGCCGTCGCGAACGGGGATCGTCGGCGCGTCGACGGCCTCGCTGCTGCACGTGCTGTTCGGTGCGGCCGCCGGATTGTTCGTGCTGCTGATCGCGCTGATCGCCGCGATCGTGTTCCTCGAGATCAACGTGCCGCGCACGATCGCGACGCTGGGCGGCGCCGCGTGCGCGTACTTCCTCATCGCCGACGTCGCGATCGCCGCGGCCGGACGCGCCGGCGGACGCGTCGGCAACGCGCTCGAGCACGGCGTGCGCGCGCTGCTCGGCGACACCGGGCTATGGGTGCTGCTGTGCGTCGCCACCGTCGCGCTGACGGTCGCGATCACCGGCGTCTCGCTCAAGAAAGTCATCGGTTGGGTGGTGGCGCGGTTCGCGGCGCTCCGCGCGCAGCGGGCAGCCGAACGCCCGGCGGCGGAGCCGCCGAAGTCGTTGCGCGAAGCCTTCCACCTGCCCGCGTCGCTCGCGCGGACGTCGGCGCCGCCGGCGCTCGGCGAGATCCCCGTCCCCACGCAAACCGTCGTCCCGCCGCCGCCGCTGCGTTTCTACGACGAGCCGGTCGACGAAGACGAGTTCGACGACGACGAGTACGAGGGCGAGGACGAGTACGACGACGAGGAGCTCGACGAGGACGAGCTCGAGGACGAGGTCGACGACGAGGAGATCGACGACGAAGACGACCTCGAGGACGACGAGGACGAGGACGAACCGTCGGACGAGCCCGAGGAAGACGAGTTCGACGACGTCGAGACGGGCGTCGAGGACGAGCTGCTGGCGCCGGCGCTGATCGGTGCCGCGGTCAGCGGCGAGTACGAGCCGGTCGCGCGCCGCGTCTACAAGCTCCCCGACCTCACCCTCTTCGACGCGCCGCAGGCGCAGAAGAACGACGACACCAACCGTGGCCACGTCCTCGAGGACACGCTGGCCTCGTTCGGCGTCGGCGCGAAGGTGACGCACATCGAGCGTGGTCCCTCGATCACGCGCTACGAGCTCAAGCCCGAGCGCGGCGTCAAGATCTCGCGCATCTCCTCGCTGGCCGACGACCTCGCGCTGGCGCTGGCGGCGACCTCGGTGCGCATCGAGGCGCCGATCCCGGGCAAATCGGCGGTCGGGATCGAGGTGCCCAACACCAGCGTCTCGGTCGTCGCGATCCGCGAGATCCTCGAGAACATCCCCAAGGGCGTGCCGCCGCTCTCGATGGCGCTCGGCAAGGACATCACCGGCCGGCCGGTCTTCGGCGACCTCGGCAAGATGCCGCACTTGCTGGTCGCCGGCGCGACCGGCGCCGGCAAGTCCGTCTGCCTGAACTGCATCATCGCCTCGCTGCTCTACACGGCGACGCCCGATCAGCTCGAGCTGTTGATGATCGACCCCAAGCGGGTCGAGCTGACCGTCTACAACGGCATCCCGCACCTCAAGAACGAGGTCATCACCGATCCGTCGCTGGCCGCCGGGGCGCTGGCGATGATCACGCGCGAGATGGATCAGCGCTACGAGCGCTTCGCCAAGGCCGGCGTACGCAAGATCGAGGAATACAACGCCAAGTTCCCCGACGAGACGCTGCCGTATATCGTCGTCGTCATCGACGAGCTGGCCGACCTGATGCTGGTCGCGCCGGCCAAGGTCGAGATGCTGATCATGCGTCTTGCTCAGCTGGCGCGCGCGACCGGCATCCACTTGGTCGTGGCGACGCAGCGGCCGTCGGTCGACGTCATCACCGGCCTGATCAAGGCCAACATCCCATCGCGCATCGCCTTCGCCGTCTCCTCGCAGGTCGACTCGCGCACGATCCTCGACATGGGCGGCGCGGAGCGGCTGCTCGGGCGCGGCGACATGCTGTACTTGCCGATCGACGCGCCCAAGCCGATCCGCACCCAGGGCGCGTTCATCAACGGCGCCGAGATCGAGCGGCTGGTGGAGTTCTGGAAGCGTCAGGCCAAACCCGACGATCACAAGGCGATGGAGATCGTCCCGATCCGCGAGGACGACGAGCGCGGCGGCAACGGCGAGCGCAAAGTCGACGACCTCTGGTACGACGCCTCCAAGTTCTTGCTCGACGCGCGCGTCGCCAAGGGTGACGCCGGCGTCGGCTCGACGGCCGCGCTGCAAGCGCGCTTCTCGATCGGTCACCCGCGCGCCGTCCGGCTGATGCGTCAGCTCGAAGAGTTCGGCATCGTCGGCCCCAACGAGGGCACCAAGCCGCGCAACGTCGTCATCGAGTCGCCGGCCGACCTCGAGCGCATCGCCGATCGCATCGGCAAGCCGCCGCAGCAAGACCTCTTCGCCTAGCGATGCCCGCGCTGCGCTTCCTGGGCATCGCGCTGGTCGCGGCGGCCCTCTACGCGTGGCTCGGCGTCACGGTATCGCATGCGCCGCCGACGGGAATCGACGTCGTGGGCGCCGCGCTGTCGGGCGAGGCCGTACACGTGGCGCTCGTGTTCACGGCGTCGTGCTGGTTCCCGGTGCTGATCGGCTTCGGCGTCGTCGGTTTGGTCGTCGCGTACTTCGCGCCCTCGTGGCGCGAACGGATCTTCACCTCGGTCCTGACGACGCTCGTCTTTTGGAAGGTCAGCGATTTCCTCAAAGACGTCTTCCATCGCCCGCGGCCGCCGGACTGGCACCTGATCCACGAGACGTCCTGGTCCTACTCGAGCGGCCACGCGATGTTCGCGACCATCGTCTATTGGTTGTGGGCCTACTTCGTGTGGAACAGCGCGCTGCCGCGCGCCGTGCGGATCACGGTCGCGCCGCTCTTGGCGCTGTGGGGCTGCGGCGTGATCTGGTCGCGGCTCGCGCTGGGCGCGCACTACGTGACCGACCTCGCCGGCGGGGTGCTGCTGGGCATCGTCGCGCTCTCGCTCGGCGCCGCGGCGCGCGCGACGTTGCCCGTCCGCCGTTAGAGCGGCGGGCGCTTGCGGTGGAAGTCGGTCGCGCGCTGATATTTGGCGCCCAGCGCCGCGAGCGCGGCTTCGCTCCAGCCTTTTCCGAGCAGCGCGAACGACGTCGGGAGGCCGTGCTGGCCGAAGCCGTTGGGCATCGCCAGCGCCGGCAGACCTGCGGCGTTGCCCGGTGAGATCAGCGAGGGCGAGCTGCCGTACTTGGGATAGGCTTTGTCGAACGGGACGCCGATCGGGAAGGTGACGGTGTCGAGCGTCGGCGAGACG
This sequence comes from Candidatus Sulfotelmatobacter sp., assembly GCA_035504415.1. Classification (NCBI taxonomy): domain Bacteria; kingdom Pseudomonadati; phylum Acidobacteriota; class Terriglobia; order Terriglobales; family Candidatus Korobacteraceae; genus Candidatus Sulfotelmatobacter; species Candidatus Sulfotelmatobacter sp. The sequence continues at coordinate 84,889 of DATJRY010000021.1, forward strand.
ACTGCGTCGTAGCCGGCCATCGCCGTCTCGAGCGCGGCGTTGAGCTTGGCGCGCTGGCGCTGCGCGTCGATGTAGTCGACCGCCGGCGTGGCGTAGGCGACGTATCCGCCGAGCTTGTCTTGTGTGTTGCGCAGCTGGCGCGAGCGACCCGATTCGATCAGGTCGCGGAACGCGGCCGCGCCTTCGGCGTTGACGATCGTGCCGACGAGCGGCTCCCACGGCCCTTTCGGCAGCGCGACCTCGCCGGCCAGGTCGCACAGCTCACCGAGCGTCTTCAGCGTGGCGCGAAAGTTGGCGGCGACCTCGGGCATCGCGCCTTTGGTCGCGTTGCGGAGCACGGCGACGCGCAACGGTCGGCGCGGGACCGCCAGCGGCGCGTCGACCGCCGTCGGGTCATGCGGATCGCTGCCCGCGATCGCCGCGAGGACGACCTGCGTATCGCGCGCGCTGCGCGCCATCGGGCCGAGCTTGTCGAGCGTCCAGCACAGCGCCATCGCGCCGTGGCGTGAGACGCGGCCGTAGCTGGGCCGCAAGCCGGTGATGCCGCAGGCCGTCGACGGAAACAGGATCGAGCCCGACGTCTCCGACCCGATCGCGAAGCCGACCAGACCCGCGCTGACCGCGATCCCCGAGCCGCTCGAGGAGCCGCCGCTCCAAAACTCGCGGTTCCACGGCGTGCGGCCGGGACCGGTGAACGACGCATCGGCGTCGTCGTAGCCGAAACCGCCCGCCAGCTCGACCATCGCGAGCTTCGCCAAGAGCACCGCGCCGGCGTCGCTGAGCTTGCGCACCACGGTCGCGTCGAAGGCGAAGCGCTGCGAGCGGTACGGCTGCGCGCCCCAGGTGGTCGGCGCGTCGGGCGTCGCCAGCAGATCCTTCACGCCGTAGGGGATGCCGTGCAGCGGGCTGCGCACGACGCCGCGCGCGCGCTCGCGGTCGGCCCGCCGCGCTTCGCGGCGGGCGCGCTCGTGCAGGATCGTCACCACGCCGTTGTAGACCGGCCCGTACCGTTCGAGCCGCGCGAGGTAGAGGTTCGTTAGCTCCAGCGACGAGACGCGCTTCGCGCCGAGCAGCCGCTGCAGCTCGACGACGTCGGCGTAGGCCAGATCCTCGTCGGTCATCGCGGCCCCGCCACGCGAAAGCGCGTGACCGGTTCGTCGGCGTTGCGCAGCGCGGTCGCGCGGTGGGGGTTGAGCACCGGCCCGGCAGCGTTCGCGTCGATGCCGCGCGCGATGGTCTCGATCTCGGCGTCGCTGAGGTGCGGATCGAAGCGCCGCATCGTGGCGGCGACCGCGAGCGCCACGGCCGACGGCGGCTGCGCCGGCGACGCCGAGGGCCGGGGAAGGGTCGGCGCCGCCGTCGATTGCGCATCGGCGGTACCGGTCAACAAAAGGGTCGTCGCGACGCCGGATACCGCGCCGAGAAAGCTCCGCCGATCAGCCATGCCTTCCCCTTCGCACATCCCCGCGAGGCCTCCGGCCGCCGGACGGGGTACGAAGACGGTATGGAAAGCTCGGTCGCGCGGCTCGATTGCGAGCGCCGTGAGCGCACCGGCGTTCCCGAGGTGATCTTCGCCGCCGGGAAGACGCTGGAGCAGAACATCGCCTTGGTCGGCGCGCTGTACGCGCGCACCGGCTTCGCTTTGGCGACGCGCATTCCGGCCGAGCAGCGGGCGCCGTTGGCGGCCGCTTATCCCGATGCCGTGCTCGACGAGGTCGCCGGCGCGCTGCGGCGCGGCGCGTTGCCGCGCACCCGCCAACGGGTCGCCGTCGTCTGCGCCGGAACCTCCGATCTGCCGGTCGCGCGCGAAGCGGCCTTCACGCTCGACGCGCTCGGCGAGGACGTCCTGCAGGCGACCGACGTCGGCGTCGCCGGCGTGCATCGGTTGTTCGACGTCCTCGACGACGTGCGGGCCTGCCGCGCGGTGATCGTCGTCGCCGGGATGGAGGGCGCGTTGCCCAGCGTCGTCGCCGGTTTGGTCACCGCGCCGGTCGTCGCGGTCCCGACCAGCGTCGGCTACGGCGCCGCCTTCGAAGGGATGGCGGCGCTGCTCGGGATGCTGACGGCGTGCGCGCCGGGCATCGGCGTCGTCAACATCGACAACGGCTTCGGCGCCGCCGCGCTCGCGCACAAGATCGTCTGCGCATGACCGCGTCGACGCGCGTCGCCTACGTCGAGATGATCGGTGGCGCGGCCGGCGACATGCTGTTGGCGGCCTTCTTGGACGCCGGCCTCGACGCAACGGCGCTCGAAACGGCGCTGCGCGGCGTCGTCGCCGACGGTTGGAGCTTCACGCCGGAACGGGTCGTCAAGCGCGGCATCGCCGCCACCTACGCGCGACTGGTCGTGCCCGGCGAAGACGGCGCGCCCGATCACGATCACCACCATCACCGCGGACCGCGCCGCACGCTGGCCGACGTGTTGGCGATCGTCGAACGCAGCGGGTTGACGCCGCGCCAGCGCGAGCGCGCGAGCCGCGTCTACCGGCGGCTCGCCGAAGCGGAAGCGCGCGTCCACGGCGTCGACGTCGACCGCATCCACTTCCACGAGATCGGGCAGATCGACGCGATCCTCGACGTGGCCGCGTTCTGCGTCGCGCTCGACCTGCTGGAGATCGACGAGGTGCGCTGCTCGGCGTTCCCGATCGGACACGGCACGATCCGCATGGAACACGGCACCTATCCGAACCCGCCGCCGGCGACGGCCGAGCTGCTGCGCGGCTGGCCCACCCACGCGGTCGACGTCGCCGGCGAGCTGGTGACGACGACGGCGGCCGCGATCCTGACGACGCTCGCCGCGCCGGGCGGCCGTCCGGACGTGGTCGTCGAGCGCATCGGCTACGGCGCGGGGACGAGCGACTTCTCCGTCCCCAACGTGACGCGCGTCTCGATCGGGACGCTGACCGCCGCCGCGGCGCCGCCGGACGCCGAGCGCGACGAGATCGTCGTGCTGGAAGCGAACGTCGACGACCTCGCGCCGCAGCACTTCGAGCTCGCGCTCGAACGGATCTTCGCGGCCGGCGCGCGCGACGCGTGGCTGACGCCGATCGTGATGAAGAAAGGCCGCCCCGCGATCTTGCTCTCCGCCATCGCCGATCCGTCGGCCGAGGACGCCGTCGCTCGCGCGATCCTGCGCGAGACGACGACGATCGGCGTGCGCGTGCGCACCCAACGCCGCTACGTCTTGCCGCGCCGCATCGTGACGATCGAAACCGCCTACGGTCCGGTGCGCGTCAAAGAGGTCTCACTCGACGGCACCGTGCGCGCGCAGCCCGAGCACGACGACCTGGTGCGCATCGCGCGCGAGCGCGGCGTACCGCTGCCCGAGGTCGCGCGCACCGTCGCGCGCGCGATCGACGCCGGGGCGCGCGTATGATCGAAGCGGCCGCGACGCTGGCCGACAAGGAGGCGCGTCTGCGCGCGATCCTGCGCGAGCTGGACAGCTGCATCGTCGCCTTCTCGGGCGGCGTCGACTCGGCGCTGGTGCTGCACGTCGCCTCGCAGGAGCTGGGCGAACGCGCGATCGGGATCACCGCGCGCAGCGAGTCGCTGGCCGAGCGCGAGTACGCCGGCGCGCTGGACTTCGCGCAGACGACCGCCGCGCGGCACGAGGTCGTCGAGACGCGCGAGCTGGCCGATCCGAACTACGCGGCGAACCCGGCCGACCGCTGCTACTTCTGCAAGAGCGAGCTGTACGGGACGCTCGAGCGGATCGCGCGCGAGCGCGGCGTCGCGGCCATCGTCGACGGCTTCAACCGCGACGACGACGGCGATTGGCGGCCGGGTCGCAAGGCCGCGCGCGAGCACGGGGTTCGCAGTCCGCTCCACGAGGCCGGCCTGACCAAAGCCGACGTGCGTGCGCTGGCCCGTTCGCTGGGGCTGGCCGTGTGGGACAAACCCGCGCTGGCGTGTCTGTCCTCGCGCTTCCCGCACGGCACGCCGATCACGCTCGAGCTGCTGCGCCAAGTCGACCGCGCCGAGCAGGCCGTCCACGACGCCGGCCTGCGCGCGTGCCGCGTGCGCCATCACGGCGAGCTGGCCCGCATCGAGGTGCCGCCGCCGGACATCGCCGCCGTCGCCGACCCCGCGCGGCGCGAACGCATCGTCGCCGGCGTGCGCGCCGCCGGCTACCGCTACGTGACCCTCGACCTCGGCGGCTACGCGACCGGCGGCGGCTTCAACGCGCCGATCGGCTAACGGCGCAGCCGCGCGAAGAACGCCTCGATGTCGAGGGTGAAGCCGGGCAGCGCATCGAGCGTCACGACTTCTCCGCTCCAGTAGGTACGCGACCCGGCGGCATCGTGGGTGGTGACGGTCCGGCTTTTCGGGTTCACGACGACGACGGCCGACGTTCCCGCGGCGAGATAGGTGGCGATCTTGTGCGAGACGTCAGCCGGACGATCGTCGGGCGACAATACCTCGACCGCAAGGGTCGGGGCACCGATCGGCACCTGCACCGCGTCGTCGGGCGCATCTTCCGCCAATGCCTCGTAGGAGAGATAGGCGACATCCGGAACCAGCGGACGGACGATCTCGCCGGGCGGAGCGATGCGGAAGCGCCACTCCGTGCCGACCCGGCCGCACCGACCCGCATCCGCCCAATCCGCCAGCGCGCTGAACAGCAGGCCTTGCAGCCGCGCGTGATCGTAGGTCGGGCTCACTTTTTGCAGCGCCCGGCCGCGGACCCACTCGGTCTCCGGCTTGGTTTCCGGCAGAACGATCTCGTGCAGCATCTCACGTCACTCTATCACGCCGGTCACCCCGCCCGGCAAGAGTCGAGCGGCGAGGACCGCACGGGCGTCGAACCGGCGTGATCGTGCCCCACACGATCCATGAGAAGACGAAGCTGCTCAACCGCGCGCGCCGGATCGGCGGGCAGGTCGACGCGATCGAGCGCGCGCTGGACGCCGAAAAGCCCTGCGGCGACATCCTCAACCTGATCGTCGCCGCCCGCGGCGCGATGAACGCGCTGATGGCCGAGCTGGTCGAGGAACACGTGCGCTCGCACCTGCTCTCGGGCGCCAAGCCCGGCTCCGCCCGTACGCAAGCCGCCGAAGAGCTGATCGACGTCGTCCGCGGCTACCTGAAGTAAGGGTCGCCTCACTTCCATGTAGGATACCCTAGGGGGGTATCCTATTCTGAGGATTGACTTACGGCGTCGACTGAGTATGATTGGCGGGGCTCGCACGCGCGTGCCGGCTTTGGAGCCACCTTATGACGATCATCGAGTTCGCGACGCGTCTGGTCGTGGCGGTGCTCTTGGGCACGGTCATCGGACTCGAGCGTCAATATCGCCAGCGTATGGCCGGCCTGCGCACCAACGCCCTGGTCGCGACCGGGACCTGCCTGTTCGTTACCATCACGCCGCTGGTCGGCGGGGGCGCGCTCAACGCGACGCAGATTCCCGCCTACGTCGTCTCCGGCATCGGCTTTCTGGCCGGTGGCGTCATCTTCAAGGAACGCTTGAGCGTCAGCGGACTCAACACGGCGGCGACGATCTGGTGCACGGCGGCCATCGGCGCGCTGGTCGGGATCGGCGCGATCTGGTACGCCGTGATCGGTGCCGCCGGCATCTTGTTCGCCAACGTCGTGCTGCGCCCGATCGCGCAGACGATCAACCGGCAGTCCGCCGAAGACACCGAGATCGTCTCGAGCTACGAAGTCCGCGCCGTGTGCCGCGGCGACGCCGAGGATCGCGTGCGGGCCGCCGCGATCGCGGCGATCAAGGGCAACGGTATCGTCTTGCAGGCCGTGTACAGCGCGGATCTCGACCCGGCCGAACGGGTCGAAATCGTCCTGGACGCGAGCGCGACCGGCCGCGCCGACGCGCGGATGGAGACGATCGTGCAGCGGATCGCCGTCGAACCGGGCGTCACCGCCGTCAGCTGGAAGCTCGTCCCGACCGAGGACGACGAGAAAACGCTGCTCGCCGAGGCGTGAGTATCCTTACTGTCGCGATAACGTCAACCAGGGAGCCTTCGCAGAGATGACACCGGGAGCACTCCGGCTACTGCTCGCCGCCGGCACCGCGGGCGCGTTCGTCGCCGCCGGCACCGCCGGCGCGCGTGCCCAGCCCGCGGCGACGCCGAGTCCGGCCGCATCGACCGCACCGACCACGACGGCAGCCTCACCGACGCCACGGCCGGGGACGATTCGCCTGGGCATCGACGCGCACACCAGCTTCATCAGCGACGGCACGGCCGGTCCGGGACAGTTGCCGCCGGAGCGGTTCGGGTTCGCAAACGGCAACCCGCTCTCGCCCGAAGTACCGTACGACACGCTCTCGAGCGCGCCGCTGGTCCCCGGCAACGCCGCCGAGTCCGCGCTCTATCTGCGCCCGACGTACTACGGCCGCGCGTTCGACCTCGCGGCGACGCTCGGCGTGGGCTACGTCGACGGCAGCGTGACCAACGCGGCGTACTGGGGCGAGCCGATCTTCCCCACCCTCAACCCGCACGCCGGCAGCCAGGCGCTGCCGTATGCGATCGTCTTTCCGACGCACCCCGGCCAAGACGACGGCGACGCCTTCGTCGCGTCGGTCCTCTCCGGTTCGATCGCGACCAAAGACGGCAACCTCGTGCTGCGCGGCGGCTGGTTCGACCTCACCCAGAGCGCGCAATTCGTGTTCGTGCAGCCCGCGTTGACCAGCGTGAATCCCGCGATCGGCGTGGCCACGCCGGAAACGCTCGGTGACGGGCCCGCCAATCTGGACGCGTGGACGGCGTCGCCGGCAGCGCTCTCGCTGCACGGCGTCGACTTGGTCGCCAAGCACGACCTCGCGACGCTCGAGCTCGCCGACGCCTCGCTGCCGACGCTGCCGACGACGCCGGCCCGTATGCGCACGATCTCGCTGGTCGTCGACCACGGCGAAGGCACCCGCTACACGCTGCAGTACCTGCAAGTCGGTACCGGCGGCGACCTGGTTCCGACGACGATCCTCTTCGGCAGCGATCCGACGATCGAGACGACGCCGCAAGGCCCGTTGCCCAGCAGCGAGATCGGCGCGCAGACGCAGCACGTCTTCGGCGCGTCGGCGACCTTCCACGCCACGCGCGCGTTCGACGGTATCGTCGAGCTGGGTGACTCGACGTATGCCGCCGACGACGTCGCGGAGCCCGGGACCGGCCACGCCGGCAGCTACCTGCACGCCGGCCTCTCACGCACGATCGGACGCTTCAGCGCGAACCTGGACGTCTATCGTAACAGCGCGTACTACGCCGACATCCTGCTCCCGTACGGCGTCCCCGAGAACGTCTGGAGCGTCGCGTGGTCCTGGCCCGGACAGTGGCTCAAGTCGAACTATCAGCTGATCGACGACTATCCCGTCAACATCGACCGGCAGGGCTATCGCATCCGGGCGAACCTCAAAGGGCCCGGCAGCCCGCTCGACGTGCGCGTCTCGTACGCGAACTTCGGGCAGATCAGCCCGATCACGTACGCGAACGCGCTGACGACCGGCTTCATCGACGGCTTCTTTCTGCCGCAGCCCGACGACGCGGCGACGCTCGGCCGCCAGCACCAATACGCGCTCTTCGCGGGCTGGCACCCCGCCTTCGGCGATCTGACGCTCGATCTCACCGAGGACACGATGCGCCGCCCGTTCCTCACCGGCGACGCCGCCGACAACGTCGGCTACGACACCAATGCCGCCGTCTTGAGCTTCTCGCGCCGCGTCTCGACACGATTGCTGGCGACCGTGGGGTTGGCGCGTTACGGCATGCGCGGCAGCTTCGGCGCCGCGACGACCAACGTCGACTTCTGGCAGCGGACCGGCTTCGCCGGCGTCGAGCTCGTCGAGAGCCCGCGGTTCAGCGCGCTGCTGTCCGTGCGCCGCGGCGCGTTCTGGGGCATCCCCACCGTCCCCGAGGGGCCGCCGCCGAGCTTCACCGGCACGCTGCTCGTCTTCGAGCAGCGCTTCCACGTATAACGGGCGGACCGGCCGCTCACATGGGCGGGACGGCGCCTTTTTCCCCGACCACGATGCGGCTCGCGACCCCGTTGACGTCGACGACGAAGACGTGCGCTCCCGGTTTCACCGCGGCGAGCGTCGCCGGACCCACCCGAACGATCGGCGTGCCGGGCTCGATCGCGATGACCTTCGAGCCTCCCTTGTAGCTGACGTCGACGACCTTCGCGCCGCCGGCGCTGGTCATGTGGGTGACGTTGGCGTTGGTCATCGAGGAGCCGCTCATCGCCATCGAACCGGACATCGACGACATCGAGCCGCCGCCGACGGTGCCGTTGGTCATCGAGGACATGTGGCTGCCGCCGCCGGGGAGATCCCACGGATAGTCGCCCTCGCCGGTGCCGCGCATGGCGGCGGGAAACACGACCACTTCGAGCGCGCGCGCGGTCTTGCCGGCCGGCACGTTGGCGCTGCCGATGAACGTCCCCGGCTTGACGTCGGCGATGCTGGCCGGGACGACGCCCGCGACGCGGACGGACGGCGCGAGCGGCAGCGAGACGTCGCCGTGCGCGGTCGCGACGGTGATCTGCTTGGCGGTGATCGCCTTGACCGTGCCGCGCACGTGCGTCATGGCGGGCGGCGCCGCCAGCGCGTCGGCACCGAGCGCGAGCACGGCCAGCGAAGAGACGAGAGCGGCGAGGGGACGGCGCAGTGACACGGGTAGCTCCTTTGCGAAAATCAGCGACGAGCGCGCGCGAAGAGCGCACCCACGTCGAGTGTGAACCCGGGTAATGAAGGATGTCTGAGCGTATCGCCCTCGCGCAGTACGGCGGTCGCGCCGTCGCGGACGATGATGGACTGCTGGCTCGGGTCGACGACGATGACGGCGCGCGTTCCGGCTGCGAGATAGGTCGCAATCTTGTCCTCGACGTCCGGCCGGCGGTCGTCGGGCGAGAGCACCTCGACCGCGACCGTCGGCGGGGCCAGAGGAACTTGCACGGCGTCGTGCGGTGCGTCGGCTGCCAGATCATCGTACGAGAGATAGCCGACATCGGGAACGAGCGGGCGAATGACCTCGCCGGGAGGAGCAACCCGAAACCGCCACTCCGTGCCCACGCGACCGCGGTCACCGGCATCGGCCCACGCGGTGAGGGCGATCACCAGCAGCGACTGCAATCTGGCGTGGTCGTAGGTCGGGCTCACCTTTTGCAGCGCCCGGCCGCGGACCCATTCGGTCTCGGGTTTGGTTTCGGGAAGGACGATCTCGTGCAGCGACATCTCACGCACCTCCCTTCACGACGTCAGACCTCCATGACAACCGGGATGACGATCGGGCGACGGCGCGACTTCTCGAACACGGCCTTGGCCAGCCCCGAGCGGATGTGCTCCTTGACGTTGGCGATGTCGCGGATGCCTTCGACGCTGCAGTCGTCGAGGATGCGAGCCAGCTTCTCCTTCAGCTCGTCGACCAGCTCGCCGGACTCGGGCAGGTAGAACACGCCGCGCGAGATGAGGTCGGGACCGGCGACGACGCGCGCTTCCTCGGCGTCGACGGTGACGACGACCATCATGATCCCGTCGGCCGAGAGGTGCTTACGATCGCGCAGCACCGCGTCGCCGACGTCGCCGACGCCCGAGCCGTCGACCAGCACGTTGCCGCCGTACGTGCGGCCGATCTTTTCGGCCCCCTCGCGGGTGAACTCGAGCACGTCGCCGTTTTCGGAGACGAAGACGTTGTCCCCGGCCACGCCGGTCTGCTGTGCCAACCGTCCGTGCGTGACCAGCATGCGATACTCACCGTGGACCGGCACGAAGTACTTCGGTCGCACCAGGTTGAGCATCAGCAGCAGCTCTTCTTGCGAGGCGTGCCCGGAGACGTGCGCGTTACCGCTCGAGCCGTGGATGACGTTCGCCCCCAAGCGGTACAGGTTGTTGATGGTCTTGGCGACGCTCTTCTCGTTGCCGGGGATCGGCGTTGCCGAGATGACGACCGTGTCGCCCGGCACGATCTTGAACTGCTTGTGGTCGCGCACCGAGAGGCGCGAGAGCGCCGACATCGGCTCGCCCTGCGAGCCGGTCGTCATCACGCACACCTGCTGGGGCGGGAACTCGTCGACCTCGTCGAGCCGGATGACGATGTCCTCGGGGATCTCGAGGTAGTCGAGCTGGCGCGCGAACTGGACGACGTTCTGCAGCGAGCGCCCGAGGAACGCGACCTTGCGGCCGTAGCGCTTGGCCTGATCGACGACCTGCTGGATGCGCGGGACGTTCGAGGCGAACGAGGTGACGATGATGCGCCCCTTGGCACGCGCGAAGATGTTCGAGAACGCCTCGCCGACGATGCGCTCGGAGAGCGTGTGTCCCGGACGCTCGGCGTTGGTCGAGTCCGAGAGCATGACCAGTACGCCCTCGTCGCCGACTTTGGCGATGCCGGCGAAGTCGGCCGGGTCGCCGTCGATCGGCGTCTGATCGAACTTGAAGTCGCCGGTGTGGAACACGGTGCCGACCGGCGTGCGAATCGCCAGCGAGCACGCGCCCGCGAGCGAGTGGTTGATGTGGATGAACTGCGCCTCGATCGCGCCGTAGCGCACGCGATCGCCGGGTTCGACGGCGCGCGACTCCCACTCGCCCGGCTTGTGCTCCTTGAGCTTGGCGCGGATCAGCGCCAGCGAGAGCGGCGTGCCGACCACCGGCAGCTGCGGAAACTCGCGCAGCAGGTAGGGGATGCCGCCGATGTGGTCTTCGTGGCCGTGGGTGACCAACAGCGCGCGCAGCTTGTGGCGGCGCTCGCGCAGATAGGTGAAGTCGTTGATGACGATGTCGACGCCGAACATCTCCTCGTCGGGAAACATCAAGCCGCAGTCGACGACGACCATGTCGTCGTTCGTCTCGATGACGGTCATGTTGCGGCCGATTTCGCCGCAGCCGCCCAAGGGGACGACGCGCAGGTAGGGTTCGTCCGGCGGCGCCGGGACGACGAAGGTATCGGGAGACAAATGGGGTCCTTGACGGTGGGAAGCGCCGGTGGGAATGACGGGCGTGAGAAACGCGCTCTTCACCGGCACCATAGCGGTGCTCTTTTGTTCACTCCTCGCGACCCCGCCCGGGCACGCGACGGTTCCACCCGCGCACCCGACGGCTCGTCCTTCGGCCCGGGCGACGCGCGCGGCCACCCCCGACCAAGCGAGCCTCTACTCGCGTCGCGCCCGACGGCTCGTACAGTCCTATCTGCGCATGAAGCTCTGGCAGATGCGCTTGCTCGACCTCGACCGCGCTCGCCTGGTTATCAATCGGAAGCTCGGAATTGACGGCCTTCTCGGCGAAACTCCCCCGCCCAGCGCCCGGTAGCTCCGGGTGCCTTCGTCGCGCAGCACCTCAGGAGCAGCGGGTTTGAGCACCTCCGAGCCAACCATCGAGCCGCGCAGCGGCTTGCTGAACGTCGTCGACATCATCGTCGCACCGAACGCCGCGTTCGCCCGCTTGAGCGTCGTCCCGACCTGGGGCTGGGCGTTCCTGGTCGCGACGCTCGCCGGCATCGCGGGGTCACTCCTCGCCGGGCCGGCCACGCTGCACGCCTTCGAGCAGTGGGGGCCGCCGCTCTATGCGCAGTCGTTCCAGCATCTGGGCAGCGCGGAGCGCGATCAGCAAGTCGCGCGTGCCATGTCCGTCGGCCGGATCTTCGTCCAGTTCGGCTGGGTCGGAGTTCCGATCGCCTTGCTGGTGGGCTCGCTGGTCCAGGCCGTCGTGCTGCTGATCGGCAACGCGATCGGCAAAGGCCAAGGCAGTTTCGCGAAATTCTACGCGCTCTCGATGACGGCGGCGGTCGTCGGGGTCGGCTTGACGTACCTGCTCGCCGGCGTGATCGCGTTGATCCGCGGTCCGGGCGCCTATGACACCCCGACCGGCGTCGTCTCGGCGGTTCCGGGGCTGGCCATGCTCGTGCCCGGTGCGACCGGCAAGCTGCAAGCGTTCCTGAGCACGCTCAGCGTGACCGCGCTCTGGTCGACGGCGCTAGTCGCGCTCGGCATGGTCGCGATCGCGCGCGTTTCGCGCCCCGTCGCTTGGACGACGGCGCTGGTGACCCTCCTGGGCGGCGCGCTCATCGCCACGGCAGCCGTCCACTGAGCGTGTCCTCGCGCCGCGCGATCGCCGCGCTGCTGGTGGCGTTGTTCGCCGCGTCGCCGGCGGGACAGGCACGGGCCGCGACGCCCGCCACCAGCGGGCCGCTCGACCTGCCCGGTGCCGTGCGCTACGCGCTCGCGCACGACCCCACCGTGCTGAGCGACCGGGCGACGGCGGAGCAAGACGAAGTGACCTTCGTCGAAGACCACGCCGCGGAGTTTCCGACCTTGGCCGGCCAGCTGCAGAACCAGCTGCAGAAGACCAACGGCTATGCCGGCGGAACGCTGCTGCAGTACGGGATTCAGCCCGAAACCGTGTTCTCGCTCAACACCGCGCAGATCACCTCGACCTGGGGGTTCTACAACGGCGCCGCGCAGCTGCAAGCACAGTCGGCGAAGCGCACGGTCGAGGCCGCGCTCGACTCGTTGACGCGCGCGCAGCAGCAACTGGCGCAAGACGTCGCCACCGCGTGGTACACGGCGGTCCAGAAACGCGACGCGGTGCGGCTGGCGCAGGGCGACCTCGCTTACCAGCAGGCGCTGCTGGCCACGGCCCAAGCCGAAGAGAAAGTCGGCCGGGTCGCGGGCGTCGACGTGCTGCGCGCGCAGGCCAACGAGCTGCACAGCGCGGCGAACCTGGTCGGCGCGCAAGCCGACGACGCCAACGCGCGCGATGCCCTCGCGCAGCGAATCGGCGCACCCGCGGGGACCGCGTTCGCGCTGCCCGACGCGTTGCCCGAGCCCGCGTTTCCCACCGCGAGCGTCGACACGCTGGTCGCGATCGCGAAGGCCGGGCGGCCCGACGTCGCCGCCGCCGACGCGCAAGTCGCCGTCGCTCGGCTCGCCGAGGCGCAGATCGACACCGACCTGCGCCCGCAGTTCCAACTGTCGGGCTCGTTCGGCAACCAAACCTCGCCGACGGCGTTCGGCTACGCTGCCGCCAACGCGGCGGAGAACGCGGCGCTGTATCGTCAACTGGGCCTGCCGATCCCCTCGACGACCATCGTGCGCGGCGTCCCCGGGTTCTGGACGATCGCCGCGCAAGAGACGTTCACCTTGCCGCTGATGGACTACGGGACGCGACGCGCCAAACACCGCGCCGCGCGCGCGCAGCTCGACGCGGCGCTGGCGCAGCTGAACTCGACCGAGGGCGCCGTCGAGACCGGCGTGCGCCAAGCCTACCGCAGCGCGCGCGCCGCGCAGGCGACGGTCACCTATTCCGAAGAGGCGGAGCGATTGGGCGCCGAGTCGGCGCGCATCGCGCAGCTCCAATACCGCAACGGCCTCATTTCGCTGACCGACGTGCTCTCGGCCCAACAGACGGCATTGACCAACGCCAACGACCTCATCGCCTCGCGCGTTTCGTATCTCGAATCGCTGATCGCCCTGCGGGTGTCGATCGGCGTCGCCGATCCCGTCGCGCTCGTCCAAGCCGGAGCCCTCCCGTGAGCACCCACCTCTCCACGTCCGCGCGCGTCTCGCACCGCCGCCGCAATCTGGTCATCGTGGTGGGCGCGCTCGTGCTCCTGATCGCGATCGCCGTCCTGGCGCGGCCGCGGCACGGCGGCCGGACGGTCGAGACCGTCACCCTCGCGCCGAGCAGCTTCGAGGTCAAGCTGCCGGAGACGGGCGTCGTGCAACGCCCGCGCACCGACGTCCTGGCCGCGCTCGTCGCCGGCAACCTCGAACGCATCGCCGTCAAGCCCGGTCAGCACGTCGCGGCGGGGACGTTGCTCGCCTCGATCGCGAACCCGCAACTCGTCAACGCCGAGCAGGACGCGCACGACGCCTACCTCTCGGCGCTGGGTCACGCCCGCAGCACCTCGTCGACCAGCGCGGCGTTGCCGGCACAGAACCGTTCGGCCGTCGTGCAGGCGGAGGCCAACCTCGAGCAGGCGCGCTTCAACCTCAGCCAAGCCGTGCAGGACGCGCGCTCGGGCACCCAGTCGGGGCTGGGATACGGCGGCCAGTCGGCGGCGGCGCAGCGCGCGCAAGCCGACGCGCAGGTCGAGAACGCCCTCACCGATCTGCGCGAGCAGCAGCGGCTGGCCGACGCCGACCGCGATCTCTACGCGCAGAAGGCGCTCTCGAAGGACGCGCTCGACCAGCAGTCGGCGAAGGCGGCCGAAGCGCAGGTCACTTACAACCAGCAAAAGAGCTTGCGCGACGAGACCTACGCGCAGCTCGCGCGCCAGACGCCGGTGCTCTCCGATCGCGTCCGCGCGGCGCGTGACGCCGTTACGCAAGCGCAAGCGGCGCTCAGCGCCGCCCAGGCCGATGCCGCGGAAGACAAGAGCGGCGACGTTCAGGCCGCCGACGCCGACGCGGCGCAGCGGCTCGCCGACTGGCGCTATGCCGCCGACCAGGTCGCTCGGCTGCGCATCGTCGCGCCGTTCGCCGGCACCGTGCAGAGCGTCGCGACCGAAAGCAACGACACGCTGCGGCCGCTGCAGACCGGCGATCCGGTGACCGTCGGACAGGCGATCGTCACCCTGGCCGGCGACGAGGGTTTCATCGTCCGCGCCCGCGTCGACGAGCAGGACATCGCCGGCGTTCGGCTCGGCCAACTGGCGTTGATCTCGGGTGAAGACCTGGGCACGACGACGCTGCCGGGCCACGTGGCGACGATCGGCGCCGTCGCGCAGAAGAGCGACGATCCCGCGAACACCGCGCGCCAGATCGTCACCACCATCGCACTCGACCGCACCACGCCGTACTTGCGCGACGGCATGAGCGTCGACGTCGACATCGTCACCGATCGTCGCGCGCACGCGCTCGTAGTCCCGAACAGCGCTCTGCGCCACGACGCCGGCGGGGCGACCTACGTGCTCGTCGTACGCGGCGGTACGGCGCAACGGCGTTCGGTGCGCGTCGGCCCGACCAACGACGTCGCAACCGTTCTGCTGGCCGGCGTGCGCGCCGGCGACGTGGTCGTCACCAGTCCCGACACGACCATCGTCGCCGGGCTCGCCGTCGTCCCGACCAGTGCGCCCAAGGCGTCCCCCTCGCCCAAACCGTGACCCGCGTCCTCGCCTACCTGCAAGAAGCCTTCGCCGCGATCTGGCGCAACCGGACACGCTCGATCCTCACGCTGCTCGGGATGATCATCGGGACGTCCTCGATCATCACGGTGCTCGGCATCAGCCACGCGGCCTCGGGCGGGATCGGCTCGACGCTGAACTCGTTCGGCGACCAGGGCATCTCGATCGCGCCGGATCCCGGCCAAGACGATCCGCGCGCCGCGGCGATCCAGTACCGCGACGTGCGCGCCGTCGCGGACGCGACACCGGGCTTGATCGACGAGGTCGAGCCGAACTACGTGCGCAACCTGACGCTGCGCTCGAACGGTGTCACGGTGACGACCTTCGTCGGCGAAGGGAGCGGCTTCTACCGCGACCACGTGCTGCTCGCCGAGGGCCGGCGGTTGACGCGCGACGACGTGCTGAGCGGAGCGCACGTGTGCCTGCTCACCCAACCGCTGGCGCGCCAGTTCTACGGTGACGCCTCGGCCCTCGGCCAGGTCGTCTCGCTCGGCGGCACGCGCTGCACCGTGATCGGCGTCTACGCCGAGCTCAAGGGGGGCCTGTTCAACTCGATCGGCGGCAATCAGTTCCTCGAGCTCCCGTACACCGTCTTCCACGAGATCGCGCCCGGCCCGACCGACGGTCTGGTCGCGTACACCGCTCCCGGCGTCACCGTCGGGCAGCTCTCGGACGCGGTGAACCCCGTGCTGCGCTCGCTGCACGGGCCGCACGCCGAGTACACGTATACGGACACGACCGCGCAGATCAGCGCCTTCGGCGCGGTCATCAACGTCATCGCCGTCGCGCTGACGGGGATCGGCGGGGTCGCGCTGCTCGTCGCCGGGATCGGGATCATGAACATCATGCTCGTCTCGGTGACCGAACGCACCCGTGAGATCGGGCTGCGCAAAGCGATCGGCGCGACGTTCACCGACATCGCGTTGCAATTTCTGCTCGAAGCGGTGCTGCTCTCGCTCCTGGGCGGCGGGATCGGGACGCTGATCGGCTTCGCGGTGACGCTGGCCGCCTATTCGTCGGTCACCGCGCTCGTCGGCCCGGCGCCGATTCCGTACCTGCTGATCATCTCGATCGCCGTCGGCTTCTCCGTCTCCGTCGGCTGCATCTTCGGGAGCTGGCCGGCGATCCGCGCCGCGCGGCTCGATCCGATCGTGGCGCTGCGCTCGTGACGCTCGGCATCGGCGCGTACGTGCGCGAAGCGCTCGCGGTCCTGGCCGCGAACCGCGTCCGCACGCTC
Organism: Candidatus Sulfotelmatobacter sp.; assembly: GCA_035504415.1. Classification (NCBI taxonomy): domain Bacteria; kingdom Pseudomonadati; phylum Acidobacteriota; class Terriglobia; order Terriglobales; family Candidatus Korobacteraceae; genus Candidatus Sulfotelmatobacter; species Candidatus Sulfotelmatobacter sp. The sequence goes on from DATJRY010000021.1 coordinate 101,193, forward strand.
TTGACGGCGCTGGGGTTGGTGATCGGGGTGACGGCGGTCATCGCGATCCAAGTGCTCGGCGCGGGGATGGCCAGCGCCGTCGGCGGGATCCTGGGCGGGATGAGCGAGCACTCGTTCTTCGTCATCGCGAACGTGCAGCAGTCCGACTTCACCCGCGCTGCGATTCGGCTGAGCGATCTCCAACGACTGCACACGGCGGTGCCGAACGTCGTCGACGCGATTCCGGCTCCCGGCGGCACGCGCGTGCGTGTCGCGTACGGACACGTCACACCGCGGCTGACCTTCGGCCCGATCGCCGACGAGCGCTTCGCCAGCTCGACGCCGGTGCGCTACGGGCGCAAGATCGACGCCGACGACGTCGCCGCGGCGCGCCACGTCTGCGTGCTTTCCGACGAGGCGTACACCAAGCTCGGCATCGACGGCGATCCGACCGGAACCTCGCTACGGATCGGTGACTACCGCTACGCGATCGTCGGCGTGCTCGGCAAGTCGACGCGCGGCGTCTTGCCGGCGATCGCCGACGCGCAGGTCGCCATCCCGTACACGACCTACGAGCGGGAGTACGCGCGCGGTCGGCCGATCGTCGTCTTCTCGGTCTTGCTCGACGACCCGAGTCAGGTCGAGAAGACGGAAGGCGCGGTCATGGATTGGCTGCACGCCCTCAAAGGCGGCCGCGTGCGTTACCAAACGTTCGACCGCAAGACGTTCGGGAAGGCGATCGACAACATCTTCACCCTCGTGACGGTCGTCATCGCGTTGATCGGCGCCGTCTCGCTGCTCGTCGCCGGGATCGGCGTGCTCAACATCATGCTGGTCAGCGTCGCCGAGCGCACGCGCGAGATCGGCCTGCGCAAGGCGATCGGCGCCACGCGGTTCCAGGTGCTGCTGCAATTCTTCATCGAGTCGTTGGCGCTCTCGAGCTTCGGCTGCCTGGTGGGGCTGCTGCTCGGCCTCGGGATCGGCGCGCTCGTCGACGGACTGGCGATCGTGAAGCTCTCCGGGGTCGTGCCGCCGATCCCGTGGCTGCTGTGTCTGGCCATCACGGCCGGCTTCGCCGTGCTCGTCACGCTGGCGTTCGGAACCTATCCGGCCTGGCGGGCGGCGAACTTGGACCCGATCGAGGCGCTGCGCTATGAGTGAAGCGCACGACGCACGGCCGGTGATCGCCGTCGAGCAGGTCACCAAGATCTACCGGCTCGGGACGGTGGAGGTGCCGGCGCTGCGCGGCGTCTCGTTCACGATCGCACCGGGCGAGTACGTCGCGATCATGGGGCCGTCGGGCTCGGGCAAGTCGACGCTGATGAACCTGCTGGGGTGTCTCGACCGTCCGACGACGGGGCGCTATCTGCTCGACGGGGTCGACGTCTCGGCGCTGAGCGACGACGAGCTCGCGCACATCCGCCTGCGCAAGCTCGGCTTCATCTTCCAGGGCTTCAACCTGCTGGCGCGCACCAACGCGCTGCGCAACGTCGCGCTGCCGCTGTTCTACGCCGGTTTGGGCACGCGCGAGCGCAACGCGCGGGCCGCGGCACAGTTGACGGCGGTCGGCCTGGGCGATCGCATGGGACACGCGCCCGCCGAGCTCTCCGGCGGGCAGCAGCAACGGGTCGCGATCGCCCGCGCGCTGGTCAACGACCCAGCCGTCCTACTGGCCGACGAGCCGACCGGTAACCTGGACTCGCAGACGAGCGAGGAGATCATGGCCCTGTTCGGGGACTTGAACGCGGCCGGCCGGACGATCATCATGGTGACCCATGACGAAGACGTCGCTCGCCACGCCAAGCGGATCATCCGGGTCCGGGACGGCCGGATAGTCGGCGACGAAGCGGCTGGAACCGATCCAAAATGAGAATTCGGGGAAAATGGCCGCTTGCAACGCTACCGTGGAGCGGATTCGTTAGTAGTGGCGTCCGTCACCCCACCTAGCAGTTAGGAGTCCAAAGCAACCGTGAAGTCTCGTAGCGTTTTCGGGACGGCCGTTGTCGGGCTGATCGGCGCGATCATCGGGAGCTTCTCGATGATGCTCTTCGCGAGCACCCATTTCGCAGGAGTCGCCGGGCCCGGAAACACGCCTCCGTCCGTCAGCGCGGCGCCGCTCCCCGCGGCCGCCGGCACGACCGACCAAGACCGCATCATCAACGCCGTCCGCCGGGTCGAACCCTCGGTGGTCGCCCTCGAAGTCGTCGTCAACGGAACGCAGGTCGTCCCGCTCGACCCCTTCGCCCAGCTCTTCGGCCAGCAAGGCCCGACTCAAGAGCGCCACGTCCGCGAGCGCGCATCGGGCTCGGGCTTCGTCTATTCGAAGGACGGCCTGATCCTGACCAACGCGCACGTGGTCCCCAAGGGCACCAGCTCGATCACCGTCGTGTTCCGTAACGGCGACAAGGTCAAGGGCCACCTCTACTCGTCAAACCCCGCGGCCGACCTTGCGCTGGTGAAGGTCGACAACTACGCCAAGCTGCCGCCTCCCGTCGCTTTCGCCAACAGCGCGCGCGTCGCGGCCGGTCAGTGGGCGATCGCCATCGGCGAGCCGCTCGAGCTCCAGGACTCGGTGACGGTGGGCGTCGTCTCGGGCTTCAACCGCGACGAGCCGATTCAAGGCGAGGACGGCACGCTGCACCTCTTCAAGGGGCTGCTGCAGACCTCGGCACCGATCAACCCTGGCAACTCCGGTGGCCCGCTGGTCGACTACGACGGCCGCGTCATCGGCGTCAACCAGTCGACCGCCAGCCCGGGCTCGGCACAAGGAATCGGTTTCGCGATTCCGGCGGACACCGTCTCGCAGACGGCCGTCGCGCTTCTCAAGAACCCCGGTAAGACGATCGACGCGAACGGCACGGGGACCGGCAAGGGCTTCCTCGGCGTCGGGGACGTCACCATCACCGGCAACGTGCGCACCCAGCTCGGCGGCTACGCCGACCAGGGTGGTGTGGCGGTCGCCCAGGTGGTCAGCGGCTCGCCGGCCGACAGCGCCGGAATCGAGCCGGGCGACGTGATCCAAGCGATCAACGGCAAGGCCGTCAACACGCCGCAGGACCTGGCCGGCACCATCGGCGCGATGAAGCCGGGGACCAAGGTCACCCTGCGCGTCTGGTCGCAGGGCGTCAAGAAGAACGTGGAGGTTACCCTGGCCGAGCAACCGGTCACCCAGTACCTTCAGAACCAGCAGCAACAGCAGAGCCCCTAGTCGTACCCCGTGAGGGACGGGAAGGGCGTCGGCGGAGCCGGCGCCCTTCTGCTTTTTCTCGCCGGCCGGTCCGCAACCAAAGTGCCAGCAAAACTGTCACAGGGAGGGAGTGGAACACCGTTGCCTCGACGGCGTATCATAGGCGATGCGCTCAGGCGAGGCCGCGGCGCTCACATCCCTTGAGCGGCGGTAAGCGGCAAGGCCCGAGCGGGACTCGATCCCTGACGGCTGGTCCACGCTGCTCGGAAAGCGAGAACAACAACACATGGCTAAAGTGGTCGGCATCGACCTCGGCACGACCAATTCCGTCGTCGCCGTGATGGAAGGGCAAAGCCCGACCGTCATCGCCAACTCCGAAGGGTCGCGCACGACCCCTTCCGTCGTCGCCTTCACCAAGACCGGCGAACGGCTCGTCGGTCAACTGGCAAAGCGCCAGGCCGTCACCAACCCGGACCGCACGATCTCCTCGATCAAGCGGCACATGGGGACGGACTACAAGGTCAAGATCGACGGCAAGGACTACACGCCGCAAGAGATCAGCGCCATGATCCTGCAGAAGCTCGTCAACGACGCTTCCGCGTATCTGGGTGAGCGGGTCACGCAAGCGGTCGTGACGGTCCCGGCATATTTCAACGACGCGCAGCGTCAGGCCACCAAGGACGCCGGCAAGATCGCCGGCATCGACGTGCTGCGCATCATCAACGAGCCGACGGCAGCCGCGCTCGCGTACGGCCTGGACAAGAAGGGCAACGAGACGATCCTCGTGTGGGATCTCGGCGGCGGCACCTTCGACGTCTCGATCCTGGAAGTCGGCGACGGCGTTTTCGAAGTGAAGGCGACCAACGGCGACACGCACCTGGGCGGCGACGACTACGACGCACGCATCGTCGACTGGCTCGTCACCGAGTTCCGCAAGGACCAGGGCATCGACCTGAGCAGCGATCGCCAAGCGATGCAGCGCCTCACCGAGGCCGCCGAGAAGGCGAAGATCGAGCTGTCGGGCACCGTCCAGACGACGATCAACCTGCCGTTCATCACCGCGGACCAGAACGGTCCCAAGCACCTGGACATCACGCTGACGCGTTCCGAGTTCGAGCGCCTCACGCAAGATCTCACCGATCGCTGCATCCAGCCGTTCAAGAACGCGCTGGCCGACGCCAAGCTCGACGTCGCGCAGATCGACGAGGTCGTGATGGTCGGCGGTTCGACCCGCATGCCCGTCATCCAGGAGCTGGTCAAGAAGCTGACCGGCAAGGAGCTCAACCAGTCCGTCAACCCCGACGAAGTCGTCGCGGTCGGCGCGGCGATCCAGGCCGGCGTGCTCGCCGGTGAGGTCCGCGACGTCGTCCTGCTCGACGTGACCCCGCTCTCCTTGGGTCTGGAGACCCTCGGCGGCGTGAACACGAAGCTCATCGAGCGCAACACGACGATCCCGACGCGCAAGACGCAGGTCTTCACGACGGCGGAAGACGGTCAGACGTCGGTCGACATCCGCATCCTCCAGGGCGAGCGCGAGATGGCGAACGACAACAAGGAACTCGGGCGCTTCCGGCTCGAGGGCATCCCGGCTGCGCCGCGCGGCGTGCCGCAGATCGAGGTCACGTTCAACATCGACGCCAACGGCATCGTGAACGTCTCGGCCAAGGATCTGGGCACCGGCAAGGAACAGCAGATCACGATCACCGCGTCGACGAACCTCAACAAGGACGAAGTCGACCGCATGGTGCGGGACGCCGAAGCCTTCGCGGCCGCCGACAAGGCCAAGAAGGAAGAGGCCGAGGTGCGCAACACCGCGAGCTCGCTGATCTACTCGACCGAGAAGTCGCTCAAGGAAGTCGGCGACAAGGCCGAGGCGACGGTGCGCGGCGACGTCGAGACGGCGCTGGCCGACCTCAAGCGGATCTCCGACAACGGGACCGTGGCCGAGGTGAAGGCCGCGACCGAGAAGCTCCAGCAGGCTTCGTACAAACTGGCCGAGGAGCTCTACAAGGCGACGGGCGCGTCGACCAACGGCGCGAACGCCGGTACCGACGGCGCGCAGCACGAGCACGAGGGTGCGGCGGCCGGCGCGGGCGCGGGCCCGAGCGACGACGTCATCGACGCCGAGTTCAAGGAAGCGAAGTAGGCGCACGTGCACGACGACACCGCGACCACGGCGCCCGTCGACGCGACGGTGACGCCGAACGGCGCGGGCCAGCCTGGCGGCGAGGGTGACCTCGCCGCCGAGCTGACGGCCGCGCGCGCCAAAGCGGAGGAGAACTACAACAAGTTCCTCTACGCGATGGCCGACTTCGAGAACTACAAGAAGCGCATCGAACGCCAGCTGGCGGAGATCGCGCTGGCGGGCCGGCGCGCCGTCCTCGTCAAGATGCTGCCCGTGCTCGACAACCTCGAGCGCGCGCTCGCGTTCGACGACTCCGAGGGGCTGCGCGGCGGCCTGCAAGCGACGCTGCGCCAGTTCGAAGCGGCGCTCGAGTCCGAGAACGTCAAGCCCGTGACGGTCAAGGGGCTGCGGTTCGATCCGAAGCTCGCCGAGGCCATCGCGACCCAGCCGGCACCCGCCGGCGTCGCCGAAGACACGGTGCTGGAAGAGGCCCGCAAGGGTTACACGATCGGCGACGAGGTACTGCGTCCCGCGCAAGTCGTCGTCGCCAAAGGGCATGGCTCTTGAGCGCGCCCTCGGGGCATCGCGACATGTGGTGGTTCGTGAGCGCGCATACGGTCGGGGGGCCCCACGCGCAGCGTGGGGGGCGCGGAGCCGGGGGCGGAGCGCCTTTTAAATGAACTACAAAGACTACTATGCTGCTCTAGGTGTTCCGAAGACCGCCGCCGAGAAAGACATCAAGTCGGCGTATCGGAAGCTCGCGCGCAAGTGGCATCCGGATGCGAATCCGACCAACACGCGCGAAGCCGAAGAGAAGTTCAAGGACATCCAGGAAGCGTACGAGGTGCTCGGCGATCCCGAGAAGCGCCGCAAGTACGACGCGCTGGGGTCGGATTGGCAGCGCGCGGCGCGCGAGGCCGAGCAGCAACGCTCGTACCGGACCGCGCAAGACACGGACTTCGGCAGCTTCAACTTCGGCGGCGGCGCGGCGGGCGCGAGCGGCTTCTCCGACTTCTTCGACATGTTCTTCTCCGGCATCGGACGCCGTCCGGGCGCCGGTGCGACGAACTTCGGGGGCGCGACGGCGCAGCGCGGGGAGGACCTCGAGTCCACCATCGAGCTCTCGCTGCACGACGCCTACGAAGGCGGCAAAAAGACGGTCACGCTGCAGGTCGAGGATCTCTGCCCGCGCTGTCACGGCACCGGCACCGACCGTAACCGCATCTGTCCGCAGTGCCACGGCACCGGCCGTATTCGAGAGACGAAGAAGTTCGACGTCACGATCCCGCGCGGGGTTCGCGACGGCCAGCGCATTCGTCTGGCCAAGCAAGGCGCCAGCGGCGCGAACGGCGGTCCGCGCGGCGACCTGTACCTGGTCGTGCACTTGACCGACGACGACCGCTACGAGCGCAAGGGCGACGACCTGTACCTCGACCTCCCGGTCAGCATCTACGATCTGGCGCTGGGAGCCGAAGTGCGCGTGCCGACCCTCAACGGCGACGTCACCATGACGATCCCCGCCGGGACGCAGAACAACAAGATGCTGCGCCTCTCCGGCAAGGGGATGCCCAAGCTCAAGGACGGCGGCTACGGCGACGAATACGTCCGCCTCATCGGCCAGCTGCCCACCAACCTGACCGATAAGGAAACGAAGCTGTTCCGCGAGCTCGCCGGCTTGCGGAACGGCAAGGCCAAATAGACGGCGCCCGCATGCGGGCGCTATTCTATTTTGCCGATCATCACCTCGGCTTCGCCGCCGTAGAAGTTCGGGATGTCCTTCACGATCGCGCGCCCTTCGGGCGAGCCGAACGCGGCGCCGACGGCGCCCATGTCGTCGAAATAGAGCGAGGTCACGACCTGATAGCGGCCGGGCGCGCCGGTCGGCGTGCCGGTGATCGTGCGGACCTCGTCCTTGCGCAAACCGAACTTGCCGAAGCCCTCGCGCACCATCGGCATGTGCTTGCTGGCGTAGTAGTCGGCGTCGAAGCTGGCGCCGGTCGGATAGCAGACGGTCACGGCGATCATGCTCGCGGCTTGGCGCGGCCGATCGGCCGTCCCTGCGCGGCAGGCTCCCGCATGCGCACCCGGTAAGCTCGGCGGCATGAGCACGACGAGCGATACCGTGACCAGCCGTGAGATCCGCCTCGCGAGCCGCCCGACGGGCGAGCCGGGGCCGGAACACTTCGAGCTGGCGAACGCGACCGTCGGCCCGCCGGGCGAGGGCGAAGTGCTGGTGCGCACGACCCTCATGTCGGTCGAACCGTACATGCGCGGCCGCATGAACGCCGGCAAGTCGTACGTGCCGCCGTTCGCGGTCGGCGAGGCCCTCTCGGGCTCGGCGATCGGCGAGGTCGTCGCGTCGCGCGCGGACGACGTGCCGGTCGGCACCGTGGTCCTGCACAACTTGGGTTGGCGCGAGTATGCCGTGATGCCGGCCGCGCACGTGAAGGCGATCGACGTCCGCCAGGTGCCGCCCGACGTGTACCTGGGTGCGTTCGGCGTACCGGGGTTCACCGCGTGGGTGGGGCTGCGCATCATCGCGCAGGTCGCGGCCGGGCAGACGCTGTTCGTCTCGGGCGCCGCGGGCGCGGTCGGCTCGATGGCGGTCCAGCTCGCCAAGCGCGCCGGCCTCACCGTCGTCGGTTCCGCGTCCTCACCGCAGAAGGTCGCGTACGTGCGCGACGAGCTGGGCGCCGACTTCGCCTTCGACTATCACGACGGTCCGACCAAGAAGCTGCGCGAGCTGGTGCCCGACGGGATCGACGTCTACTTCGACAACGTCGGCGGCGAGCAGCTGGAAGCGGCGATGATCGCCATGCGCGACTTCGGCACGATCGTGCTCTGCGGCGCGGTCTCGCAGTACAACGCGACCGTGCCGGAAGGGCCGCGCACGCTCGGCATCGCGATCCAGCGCCGCCTGAAGCTGCAGGGCTTCATCGTCATCGACCACTTCAAGCGTTACGACGAGTTCGTCGCCGAGGTCGCGCCGCTGATCGCGGCCGGCGTGATCAAAGCACCCTCGACCTTCGTCGAGGGGATCGAGAACGCGCCGCGGGCGCTGATGGACATCCTGCGCCCCAACGCGTCGATCGGGAAGATGATCGTCCGGCTGGCTTGATGGTCGACGCGGCCCTCCAGATCACGCTCGTCGTCGTCAGCTTCGGCGCGATCTTCGTCGCGGTTCGCTACGCGCGCCCACTCACCGTCGCCGCGACGATCGGCGCGCTGCTGGTCGCCGAGATCGTCGCCCTCAACGCGGGTGCGCCGCTCTCGATCGCCGCGTCGGCGGCGATCGCCGTCGAGATCGGCCTGGTCGCCGTTTGGTGGTACCGTGCGCGCGCGGGCATCCGCGCGTGGCGGGCCGAGGCGCGCGCGACGCCGCTGCTGCTGCGCTCGCCGTTCGTCGACCGGTGGCGCGTCGCGGCGGGCGGCCCGCTGCCCGGCCGGAACCATCATCTGCTCGCCGGCGACCAGCGCTTCGCGTACGACTTCGTCCACGTCGGCGGACGGTGCCTGGGCGAACCGATCCTCGCCCCGTGCGCGGGCACCGTCGTCGCCGCGGTGGACGAGCTGCCCGATCTGCCGCCGTCGATGAACCCGAACCGACCGGGCATCGCCGGCCGCGAGCTCGGCAACCACGTCGGCATCCAGACCGGCGGCACGACGGTGTTCCTCTGCCACCTCCAGCGCGGATCGCTGACGGTCGCGGCCGGCGACCACGTCGCGGCCGGCACCCAGATCGGGCGCTGCGGGAACAGCGGCCGCACGACGCGGCCGCACCTGCACCTGCACGCGCAGGACCGGCCGGTCTACGCGCTCCGCGTCGCGCGCGGCGTGCCGGTCGCCTTCATCGATGCCGGTACGGCACGCGTGCTCGAGTTCGGCGACGTCCTGGACAGCGCGACGACGCGCGAACCCGAAGCGGCTTCGGCCGTGTTGTAGGCAAGCAATGCTCGGCGGCCCTCCGGTCCACCTCATGTGGTCCAACATGTTCAGCCCGAACCGCCCGAAGATCACGCGGCGCGTCGAGCTGCGCCGCATCCTCGCGCTGTTTCGTCCGTACCTCGCCCAAATGCTGTTGGTGCTGGCCTGCATCCTGGTCGGCGCGCTGCTGGGGCTGTTGCCGCCGCTGTTCACCAAGTGGCTGATCGACAGCGCGATCCCGCAGCACAGCATGCACGCGGTGTGGCTGCTGGTCGGTGGGATGGTCGGCGTCGCGCTGGTCACCGGGGTCGTCGGCGTCTACCAGGGTTTCCTGAACTCGGTGCTGGGCGAAGGGATCATGCGCGACATCCGCACCAGCCTGGTCGCGCACCTGCACTGCATGCCGCTCTCGTTCTTCACCGGGACCAAGACCGGCGAGATCATGAACCGGGTCTCGAGCGACGTCGACAACATCGACAACGTCGTGACCGGCACGCTGGTCACCATCGTCACCAACGTCTTCGTCATCTTGACGACGGTCGCCACGATCTTCGTGCTGAACTGGAAGCTGGCGCTGATCTCGCTGGCCGTCATCCCGCTGATGATCTTGCCGCTCTCGCCGGTCGGCCGGCGCATGTACGACGTGCGCAAGCTGACCCGCGAAAAGCGCGACGAGATCGAGTCGATCACCCAGGAGACGCTCTCGATCTCCGGGATCACGCTGATCAAGTCGTTCGTGCGCGAGCGCTTCGAGCGCGACCGCTTCTACAAGGTCGGCACCGACCTGATGAAGCTCGAGATCAACCTGGCCATGGTCGGCCGCTGGTTCATCGCCGCGATCACGGCGATGGTCGTGGTCGGCCCGGCGATCGTGTGGCTGGTCGGCGCGTGGCTGGCGATTCGCGGCGACCTGACCGTCGGTACCATCGTCGCCTTCGTCGCGTATCTAGGCCGCCTCTACGGCCCGGCCTCGGCGCTGGCCGGCGTGCAGGTGCAGATCGTCTCGGCGCTGGCGGTGTTCGAGCGCATCTTCGAGTACCTCGACATGGCGCCCGAAGGGAACGAGCGGCCCGACGCGCTCGCGCTGCGCGACGTGCGCGGCGAGGTCGCCTTCGAGGACGTCCACTTCTCGTACACGCCCGAGCGCGTCGCCCTCGACGGCGTGACGCTGCGCATCGCCCCCGGACAGATGGCTGCCTTCGTCGGACCGTCGGGCGCCGGCAAAACCACGATCACGCAGCTCGTGCCGCGCTTCTACGATCCGCAGTCGGGGACGATCCGCATCGACGGCTACGACGTGCGCGACCTGACCCTGGCGAGCCTGCGCGAGAACATCGGCATCGTCACCCAGGAGACCTATCTCTTCCACGACACGATCGCGTCGAATCTGCGCTACGCACGGCCCGACGCGACCCAAGAGCAGGTCGTCGCGGCGGCCCGCGCCGCCAACATCCACGACTTCATCGCCTCGCTGCCCGACGGCTACGACACGATCGTCGGCGAACGCGGCCACAAGCTCTCCGGCGGCGAGCGCCAGCGCCTCGCGATCGCACGCGTGCTGCTCAAGAACCCGTGCATCCTGATCCTCGACGAGGCGACCAGCGCGCTCGACTCCGGCAACGAAGCCGCCATCCAAGCCGCGCTCGTCCCGTTGATGGAAGGCCGCACCAGCTTGGTGATCGCGCACCGCCTCTCGACGATCTTGCACGCCGACGTCATCTTCGTCGTCGAGCACGGCCGCATCGTCGAGCAAGGCACGCACGAGCAGCTGCTCGCCCGCGACGGCGCCTACGCCCAGCTCTATTGGAAGCAGTTCCGCGACCGCGCCGAAGCGGTCGCGACCTGACTCAGCCTTCGCCGTCCCAGCCCAGGACGCGGGCGGTCAGCTCGGTGCGATTGCGCGAGCCGGTCTTGCGCAGCAGCGCCTTGAGGTGGAAGGTCGCGGTCGAGCCGGAGATCGAGAGCGACTCGCCGATCTCGCTGCTGGAGAGGCCGCGCAGCACTTCGCCGAGCACCTGGCCTTCGCGACGGCTGAGCTGATAGCGCGACATCGCACGCAGGATCGTGCCGCGACGGCGCGCGGGTTCCACCGCGACCAGGTAATACGGCGTCGCCGCCCCGGCCAGCCGCGAGATCCGCACGAAGGCGAACGGCAGCGAACGCGTCGCGGCCGGCTCGGCGGGCCGTTCGCCCAGCTCGCGTACCAGGTCGCGCACGGTGTCGATCAGGAGCGGCGGGGTGCAGCCTTCGCGCGGGCGGTAGAGCGCGTGGAGCGGCGACTCGTCCGTCCCGGCCGCTTCGACCAGCGCCGGGCGCAGCCGCTCGTCGATGACGAAGCTGACGGTCGTGTTGTTGCGGCTCCACGAAGGGGTGCTGCCGTCGACGACCCAGTGGGTCAGCGCGCCGCCGTGCTCCTCGACGAACCGCCGCGTCTCGGCGATGCGCGCCGGCCGGAAACCGCGCTCGTCGTGGTCGAGCCGGACGACGGCCAACGGTCCGCCGTGGCGGCCCAGTGCGATGAACATCGCGCCGCGGCTGCGACTGCGCACGACCAGCGCCGGCAACGGCGCGTCGCGCAGCTGCAGCTCCCGCAGCACGACGACCACGTCGTCGCTCTCGGGCTGCTCGCGCCGCGGCGGCCCCTCCGGGAACCATCGCACGTCGCGTCGGCTCGCACCGGAAATCGCTGCGAACACGTCGGCCGCGTAGCCGAGCGCGCCCGATCGCGCGGCTTCTCCCGATACAGGAGCTTCCACACCGAAAAAGTCAAGGGGCCGGCGCCACAATCCTGCCTGAGGAAGCGCTATCTTTCTCCGGCGGACTACCAGCCGCCGACGGCTCGGGCGTGCCCGGAGGCGAGCCAGTCGGCGAAGTCGGGCGGGGTCATCGGCTGCCCGACCAGATAACCCTGGAGTTCCTCGACGCCGTTCGAGATCAGCCACTGCGCCTGCTCCCGGTCCTCGACACCCTCGGCGATCGCGCGGACGTTGAGCCCACGCGCGACTGCGACCGCCGCCGCGGCGACCCGCGTCCACTGGACGTCGCTGCCGCCCGCTCCGCGCGGGTTGATCTTGATGAAATCGAGCGGCAGCGCCGCCAGTGCTTGCAGCGAGGTGTGGGCCGCGCCGAAGCCGTCGATCCCGACCGGCACGCCCAGCCGACCGACCCGGCGCAGGAACGAGCCGCCCGCGTCGACGTCGGCCAGAGCCGTCGCCTCGCGGACTTCGAGAGCCAGCCGCTGCGGCGAGTCCGGGATCTCGCCGAAGAGCGTGTCCAGCGCGCGCCAGACCTCGTCGCTCCAGCTCGAGACGTTGATGTGGATGCGCGTGTCGATGCGGCGATCGCCGTTGATGCGCAGCACCTCGCCGATCGCACGGATCACCTTGACGTCGAGGGCCGACGAGGTCGCCGCCGTCCCCTCGGCCTGCAAGAACGAACGCGGCGCGAGCCAGCCGCGCTCCGGATGCCGCCAGCGCACCAGTGCTTCGGCGCCGACGACCCGATGCGAGCGCGTCGAGACGATCGGCTGGAAGCACAGCATGAAGTCGCGCTCGAAGTCGGCGCTGCGCAGGCCGGCACGGAACTCGCGGCGCGCGTTGACCGCGCGGCCGACGCCGTCGCGGTACCAGCGCACCCGGCCGCCGCCGAGCTGTTTGGCCGCGTAGAGCGCCTCGTCGGCGTGCCGCAGCAGCTCCTCTTGCGTCGAGCCGTCGTCGGGGAACACCGCGACCCCGATGCTGGTGCGCACCGTCAGCCGCAGGTCGCCCTCTTCGACGTTGATCACGACGCGTTCGAGGAAGCGCTGCGCCGCCTCGGCCATCTCGATCTCGTCTTCGCCCACGCTGAGCACCGCGACGAACTCGTCGCCGCCGTACCGGCCCAGCGTGTCGCCGCGCCGCAGCGCTTCGGCCATCCGCCGGCCGGCTTCGACCAGCGTCTCGTCGCCGACCGCGTGGCCGAAGCTGTCGTTGACGTCCTTGAAGCCGTCCAGGTCGATGAACAGCACGCCGACCCGCGCCCCGGTGCGCCGCGCGCCGGAGATCGCATCGTCGAGCGCGCGCACGACGTCGGCCCGGGTGGGCAGACCGGTCAGCGCGTCGGCATTGGGATCGGCGCTCTGCACGCTCTCTTGCGCCGCGCGCGCGAAGGCGCGGCCGAACGACATGCCGATCGCGCGCGCCAAGCGGTGACAGACCGAGCGGCCGGGGTTCCAGCGCATCGCGAAGCGCAGCTCGGGGCCCAGCGACGCGATGTACGACGCGTCGCCGAAGCTCTCGGGACCGCGCGCTTGCATCGCTTCGGCGGCCAGCTGCAGCGTGTCGTCCTCGACCACGCCGCCGCGCGTCTCGGAGGCGACGATCGTTCCGTCGGCCTGCGCGATCAGCGCGATCGAAGCGTCGGTGACGGCCAAGCCGCCACACAACAGAATGCTCAGGCGCTCTTCGAGCGCGTGCGGGGCTTCGGCGGCGGCGTCGAACACGGCCCGGATCGCGTCGATCTCCGCTTCGGCGGCCGAACCGGCCGCGCCGGTCCCGCGCACCGTCGGGATGCCCATCTTCGTCCCCCCTTTCACAGCGCCACCGTGCGCGTGAGTGCCTGCGGAAGGTCGGCGGCGGCGACGTCGGGAGCGAGTCCCGGACCGCCGAGCACCGTCGCACCATGGCGCGCGAGCCAGCGCCCTTCGGCAAGAGAGGTCACCCCGAAGACGATCACCTGCGGTGCCAGAATCGAGCCGCACGCCAGCGCGGCCAACGTCCCCATGTGCGTACCGGCGTCGACGGTCACGAAGTCGAGATCGGGCGTGACGCCGCCGCGTTGCGCGAACGCCCCGGCGCACAGCGCGTCCATCCCGATCGCGATGCCGAGCGTGCGCAGCTGCCGCAACGCCGGCAGCTGCGCCGGATCGATCTCGGTGCAGCCGAGCGCGAGCGCCAGCCGGCGCACTCCTTCGCGCGAACGCGACTGTCCGAGCAGCTGCTCGAGCAGCTCGGCGGTGAGCTCGGCGACGCGAATGTAGACGCGCGGCCCCGGGCTCGGCATCGCCAGCGCCATCGCGGTGCGCACGGTCCAGCTGTCGATCGCACCGCGCACGTGCCGGCCCAGCGGCGCGACCGGCGGGAACGGTTCCTCCGGGCCGTCGGCCTCGACGAAGACGCCACACACCGCGCCGGTATACCCGTCGAAGGCGGGACGGCACCGCAGCGAGAGCGCCTGCGTCTCGGCCGCGTCGCGCAGATGTTTCTCGCCCTGCGCCTGACGGCGCAAGCGCGCGCCGGTCTCCTCGCGGAACCAGTACGGGAGCCCGCTGCCGGCCGAGGTCGCCGCCAACGCGGCCGCGCTGGCTTTTTCGAGTAGGTCTTCGACGCGCGCCCCGTCGTCGGGATAGACCGCGACGCCGACGTGGGCGCACCAGCGCTCGCGCGCGGCGGCCAGGACGCGCTGCGCGGCGACGAACGCCTCGATCTCGTGCGCGTCGACCGCGACCAGCACCGCATAGGCGTTGGCGCCGAGATAGCCGACGTGATCGGTCGCGCGCACGACGCGCCGCAACCCGCTCGCCAGCGCCTCACCGCGTTCGCCCACCGTTCGCACGGCATCTTCGATGTCGACGTGCAGCAGCGCGAAGCGGCGCCGGCCACGCAGCGCGCCGCGCACCAGCTGCTCGATGCGGCGCAGCGTCGCGGTGCGGTCGGCGGCGATCGCCGGCAGGCGCGCGAGGTCGGCGGCGTCGAGCGCCCAGCCGCACAGCGTCGCGAACGCCTGCGCGCGGTGGAAAACAGCCTCACCGGCGTCGCCCCACCGCATCGCGATGCGGCCCTGTCCGCGCCCACCGATCCGCGCCACGTAGTACGGCGGGACGAATTGCTCGGTCTCGAACACGCCGCGCACCCGGCGGTGCAGCCGCTCCGCGGCCCGGCCTTCGACGGTTCCCGGGAACGCGGCGACGACGACGTCGCCCACCAGCACCACGGCGTTCTCGACCCCGGCCAGCGCCGGGCCGAGCGCGAGCACGGCACGCAGACGATCCCGCTCCGGGACCTGCTCGAAAACGGCTGCAACGCGCCGAATCAAGAGTCCCGACGATTCGCCGGGCTCGGACTCGACGCGAACTTCTGGGGAGTTCACGGCTCGCTCACGAGTGTAGCGAAGCCGCGGCGGCGAGGGACCTCTCCGGCTGGGGAGGATCGCGGGCTTAGCGGACCGCCTGGTAGACGAGGTCGCGCAGCAGCGCGCGGTAGTGGATGCGCTGCAGCGGCGCCTGCAGCATCAGCACCGTCACCAGCTCTTCGGCCGGATCGACCCAGAAGTAGGTCCCCGAGATGCCCGACCAACACCAGTCGCCGACCGAGCCGGGCGAGGGATTGCGGCCCGGCGCGGTGCGCACCGCGACGCCCAAGCCGAAGCCTTGGCCCAACTCCGGCAGCGGCGCGCTGATCCCGAGCCGCGCGGTCCAGGGCGCGTAGGCGATCTGCGGCGGCAGATGGTCGGCGGTCATCAGGGCGACCGAGCTGCGCGCCAAGATGCGCGTCCCTTCGAGGATGCCGCCCTCGGCCAGCGCGTGCGCGAAGCGCGCGTAGTCGCCGGCCGTCGAGAGCAGCCCACCGCCGCCCATGATCCAGCGCGGCGGATTCACGGGATCGTACAGGTAGCGCAAATCAGGGCGTTCGCCGGTGCCGGGATCGACCTGCGGCCAAGCCAGCCGCGCATCATCGCCCTCGGGCAGCCGGAAGGCGGTGTCGTGCATCGCCAGCGGCCCGGTGATGCGCTCGGCGACGAACGCGTCGAGCGACATCCCCGAGACGACCTCGACGACGCGCCCGAGCACGTCGATCGACATCCCGTACTCCCACGTGCTGCCGGGGTGCGAGGCCAGCGGCAGCGCGGCCAGCTTGACGCTCATCTCCGCGTTCGTCTGGCGCGGATCGGTGACGTTGGCCGCGCGGTACGCGCGCTGCACGAGCGAGTCGCCGAACGCGCCGTACGTCAGCCCCGAGGTGTGACGCATGAGGTCCTGAACGGTGATGGCGCGGCGCGGCGTCACCAGCTCGAGCGTGCGATTCTCGCCTTCGCCGCGCTCGATGCCGACCTTGACGTCACCCCATTCGGGCAAGTAGTCGGCGAGGTCGTGATAGGTCTGCAGGCGGCCTTCTTCCGCCAGCATCAGCGCCGCGACGACGACCATCGGTTTGGTCATCGAGGCGGCTCGGAAGATCGTGTCGAGCGCCATCGGCGCTTCGGCCTCGCGGTCGCGGTACCCGAACGCGCGCAGATACGCGGTGCGGCCCTTGCGCGCGATCAGCACGACCGCGCCGGGGATCGCGCCGGCCGCGACGTCGCGTTCGAACGCGTCGGTCAGCCGCGCCAGGCGTTTGGCCGACAGGCCGACCGCCTTCGGCGCGACCGTTTCAGCGGCGGCGATCGATCGCATCGAGCGCTCCGGGGTTGTCGAGCGCGCTGAGGTCGCCCAGATCCGTCGCGCCGAGGTAGCGGCCGCGCGCCACGCGCCGCATCACTTTGAGATTGCGTGTCTTGGGCAAGTCGTCGACGAACTGGATCGCCTTGGGCCGCAGCGATTTGCCCATCACGCGATCGACGATCGCGAACAGCTCGGCGCGCAGCGCGTCGCCCTCGTCGGCGGCGTTCTTGGCCACCGCCAGCACGACCACGACGTCGCCTTTGATCTCGTCGGGCACCGCGATCGCCGCCGCCTCTTTGATCTTCGGGTGCGAAACGACGGCGCTCTCGAACTCGGCCGGCCCGACGCGCTTGCCGGCGACGTTGATCGTGTCGTCGCTGCGGCCGCGGATGAACCAGAAGCCGTCGGCGTCGACCTCGCACCAGTCGCCGTGCACCCACGTGTCGGGGAAGCGCTCCCAATACGTCGCCAAGTAGCGCGCATCGTCGGCCGTGTGCGGATCGCCGCCCCAGAACGACTGCGTCATCCCCGGCCAGGGCTGCGTGACGACCAGCTCGCCGACCGCGCCGCGCAGCGGCTTGCCCTGCGCGTCGTAGACGTCGGCGATCATACCGGGGACCGGGCCGTGGAACGAGTTGGGGACCAGCGGCAGGGTCGGCACGCAGCCGACGATGCCGCCGCCGATCTCCGTCCCGCCCGAGTAGTTGATGATCGGCGCGACGCCGCGTCCGACGTGCGTGGCGAACCACTTCCACGGCTCGGTGTTCCACGGCTCGCCGCTCGAGGCGAGGATGCGCAGCCCGGAGAGGTCGTGACGCGCCGGCCATTCGTCGCCGTGCGCCATCAGCGAGCGGATCGCGGTCGGCGCGATCCCCAAGTGGGTGACGGCATGGCGCGCGCAGATGCTCCACAGCCGATCGGGATGCGGATAGTCGGGCGTCCCCTCGTAGAGCATGATCGAGGCGCCCAGTCCGAGCGAACCGAACACCAGCCACGGGCCCATCATCCAGCCCATGTCGGTGAACCACAGCATGCGATCGCCCTCCTTCACGTCCATGAGGAGGTATTGATCGATCATCGCTTTGAGCGGGAAGCCGCCGTGGACGTGGTTCGCGCCCTTCGGCTTGCCGGTCGAGCCGCTGGTGTAGAGCAGCATGATCTGGTCGTCGGCGCCGGTGTGCTCGTAGGTCGCGAGCGGCTGCGCCCGCGCGACGGCTTCGTCCCAGCGCACGTCGCGGCCGGGCGTCATCGGCACGTCCAGGCCGATGCGCGGATAGACGAGCACCGTCGTCACGCTGGGCGCCTGCGCGAGCGCTTCATCGGCGACGACTTTGCTGACCACCGGCTTGCCGCGGCGAGTCACGCCGTCGACCGTCATCAGCACCTTCGCGCCGGCGTCGGCCAGCCGCGTCGCCAGCGCGTCGGGGCCGTACCCCGAGAACGCCGGCACCGCGATCGCGCCGATGTACGCGATCGCGAGCAGCCCGATCGCCGTCTCGGGGATCAGCGGCATGAAGATGCCGACCCGGTCGCCTTTGCGCACGCCGGCGTCGCGCAGCACCGTCCCCAACCGCGCGACCGCGTCGCGCAGCTCGCGGAACGTGTAGCGGCGCTCGGCGCCGTCTTCACCTTCCCAGACCAACGCTTCGGCCGAGCCCAGGCCACGGTCCACCCAACGGTCGAGACAGTTCGCCGCCGCGTTCAGCCGCGCGCCGGGGAACCAGCGCGCGAACGGCTTGCCGCGCTCGAGGTCGAGCACGCGTTCCGCGGTCGTGTCCCACCGCAGCCGCAGCTTCTCGACGAGCCGCTCGTAGAAGCCGGGCAGATCGCGCTGTGCCGCGTCGAGCAAGCCGCGATATCCCTCGACGCCGAGGGTGTGCGCGAAGGCGGTCAGGTTCGCGCTCGCGACCTGTTCGGCGGTCGGGTTCCAGCGTTCCAAGGTCGGCGTCGCGCTCATAGCTCGCCTGCGGTTCCCTGAGCGTCGAGCGCCCCCCTCGGACCCGAAACGGTGGAGCAAGGCAAGCGTACCGCCCGCGGGCTATTCGACACGAGCAAGGACGACCGTTCCGAGCGTCCGGCAGAGCCCTCGGCCAGGTGCGTCGAACCAGCTGGGCTATGTCGATCGCTCCGCCTCGCACCACGGCCTCCGACGAAGAGGCGATGATCCTCGACGTCGTTCGCGACCTCGTGAAAGACCGCGTCGAACCGCGGGCCGCCGAGATCGACGCGACCGGCGAGTACCCGTGGGACATCCAGAAGCTGTTCGCCGAGAACGACCTGCTGGGGATCCCGTTCCCGGCCGAGTTCGGCGGGTTGGGCGGCTCGTTCGTCACCTACGTCAAGGTCGTCGAGGAAGTCGCCAAGGCGTGCGCGTCGTCGGCGCTGATCATCGCGGTGCAAGAGCTGGGTGCGCTGCCGATCATCATCGGCGGCAGCGACGAGCAGAAGCAGCGCTGGATTCCGGACCTGGCCAGCGGCAAGAAGATCGCGGCCTACGCGTTGACCGAGCCGGGCTCGGGGTCCGACGCGGCCGGCTCCATGCGCACGCGCGCGGTCAAGGACGGCGAAGACTACGTTCTCGACGGCACCAAGATCTGGATCACGCAGGGCAGCGTCGCCGACGTCGTCACCGTGTTCGCGGTCACCGATCCGACCAAGGGCGCCAACGGCATCACGGCGTTCGTGGTCGAGAAGGGGACGCCGGGCTTCGTCGTCGGCAAGACGGAAAAGAAAATGGGGATCCGCGGGTCACCGACCAACGAGCTGGTCTTCACCGGCTGCCGCGTCCCCGCCGCCAACCGGCTCGGCGCCGACGGCGAGGGCTTCAAGATCGCGATGAAGGTGCTCGACAAGTCGCGGCCCGGTATCGCCGCGCAGGCGCTCGGCATCGCACAGGGCGCACTCGACTACGCCACCGAGTACACCAAACAGCGCGTCGCGTTCGGCAAACCGATCTCGCAGCAGCAGGGCCTGCAGTTCATGCTGGCCGACATGAAGACCGAGGTCGAAGCCGCACGCCTGCTGCTCTACACCTGCGCGCAGAAGTGCGACGAGGGCGCCGCCGACGTCACCACCTGGGCCGCGATGGCCAAGCTCAAGTGCGGCGACGTCGCGATGAGCGTCACCACCGACGCGGTGCAGCTGCTGGGCGGCTACGGATACTCGACCGAGTACCCCGTCGAGCGGATGATGCGCGACGCCAAGATCACGCAGATCTACGAAGGGACGCAGCAGATCCAGCGCGTCGTCATCGCGCGCGCGATGGTCGGAAAGTGGACGCCGCCGAAGGCGGAGTGACCGCTCCCCACGGGTACGACACCAGCACGTGAACCCGTCCGAGTCGGCACACCTTCCCCAAGTATCGCTCAATCGCTGGCAGTGGGCCCGGATGGTGGTCGTCGGCTTCTGCGCGGCGATCGTGCTGGGGCGGGCGGTGCCCGACGTGGTGCGCCTGGTCTACCCGCTGCATCTGTTCGGTTACGTGACCAACGGCAACGGCGTCGTCATCTCCGTCGAGCGCAACGGGCCGCCGCTCAAGGGCGGCGACCAGATCCAGCTCGGCGACCGCGTACGGATCGACCGTATCCAACCCTTCGACCGCAAGGGCGGTCTGGTCGGGACCGGCTACACGTACGATAACCCCGAGCGCTTCTTGCCGGTCGAGCGGCACGGGCAAGAGCGCATCTTGCACCTGCTCTCACGCCCCGAGCCGTTCGTCAACCGCTTCCTCCTGCTGACCCGCATCCTGCTGCTGGTGATCGCGGTCGGCATGGGCGGCATCCTGTTCCTCGCCAAACCCAGCATCTCGACCGCGGCCTTCTTCGCCTACTGCTTGACGGGCGTCACCGCGCCCTCGACCTACGCCGACTACGCGATCCCCAACCCGTGGCGGCCGATCGTGCCGTGGATCGGCGACGAGATCCAGGGCGCGGTGCGGCCCGCGCTGCTGCTGTTCGCGTTCTGTCTGATCGACGGCGACGCGGACGTCGCGCGCGAGCGGTTCATGGCCGTCGTGTGCGGCGTGCTCGCGCTGGCGCTGGGGACGCTGCAAGCCTACAGCTCGTGGCTGGTGACCTACGCCGCCCGGCCGGCCGAGACGCTCACGCTGTTCACCAAAGAGGCCTCGCTGGCGGTCGGGGGCGTCTGCGTGATCGTGTTCGCGATCGCGTTCCTCACCTCGCGCGGCGATCGGCAGCACCGCATCGGGTGGGTCGCGATCGCCTTCCTGGTCGCCGGCCTCGCGCACCTGATCTCCGACACGTTCTATCCGCAGCACATCTCCGGCTTCTTCAACGTGCTGCTGATCTCGACCGCGATCATCCCGGTCATCGTCGTCTGGATCGCCGTCGTGCGGCACCGTTTCTTCAACGTCGACTTCGTCGTCAGCCGCGCGGTCGTCTACGTCGCGCTCACCGCCGGGCTCATCGGGACGATCTCGATCACCGAGGAAGTCGGCACCTACATCTTCTACCAGAACACCAACCTCGCGTACGGCGTCTTGATCGTCATCTCGATGGCGATCGGCTCGATGACCGGCAAGCTGGCCGAGCTGGTCGATGATTTCGCCGACCGCTTCCTCTTCCGCGGCCGCCGCGCGCAGCGCTTGGCGCTCGAGTTCATCGCCGGCTACATCCTCGACGCCGAGACCGAGGCCGACGTCCATCGCGCGCTCTTGCAGGACGCGGCGCACGCGCTGCAGCTCTCCTTCGGCGGCATCTTGGCGCGTCAGCCCGACGGCGGCTACGTGCTGGCCGATCACTTCGGCTGGCCGGAGGGCTTGGTCTTCAAGCTCGGACCGAACGACGAGCTGACCCGCGCCATCACCCGCACCCGCGGCGCACTGACCTTCAGCGGCAAGGACACGCGGCTGATCCAAACCTCGTTCCCCAACGAGCAGCTGGCCTTCGCGGCGCCGCTCTTCTTCGACCGCGAGGTCAGCGGGATCGTCGTGTACGGCCACAACGTCAGCGGCCTGGATCTCGACCCCGACGAGCGCGAGCACCTCGTCCGCGTCGTCGCCCACGCCTCGATCGCGCTCAACGGCATCGCGCTCGCCCGCTACCGCGCCGCCGCGCTGGCCGCGAGGTCGGCCGCCGCCGCGAGCGGCTAGTGCCCGACGCCCTGGTAGCGGTCCAGGCCGAAGCGCCAGAACGCGTAGGCGATCGCGACGAAGACGACGCCGATGACCGGCGTCAACAGGCCGACGAGGGGCGGGAGCGAGAGCGCCGCTTCGGGCTTGCCCAGGAAGAACGTCGCCGGGAAATAGTTCATGAAGGCGAACGGGAAGACGAAGGTCAGCACGACGCGCACGGCGCGCGAGTAGATGCTCAGCGGGTAGCGGGTGAACTCCTGTTCGAGCTGCACGAAGATCCAGCGCATCGCGTCGACCCGCACGACCCAGAACGCGGCGGTCGAGATGGCCAGGTTGAGCGCCAGATCGATCAGCGCGCCGCCGATCACGATCAGCGGCACGAACACGACGAACAGCAGGTCGATGTGGACGCCGCTGTAGATGCAGGCGGCGACGAAGGTCAGGATCGCCAGGATCAGCTCGTCGGGGAAGACTTGGCCGGGCGTCGCGATCGCTTGGAAGAGCGCGTCGAGCGGGCGGACCATGATGCGGTCGAACTCGCCCTCGCGGATGTGGTCGGGCACGTCGGAGACGGCCGAGAAGAGCGTGTTGTGCAGCGCGTGCGCCAGCATCCACAGGGCGTACAGGAACGCCATCTGCTTGAAGTTCCAGCCGTTCATCTCGGGGAACCGGGTCAACACGATCCACAGCGCCGCCAGCGCCGAGCCGTGGTAGACGAACGTGAACAGAAACCAGATCAGGAAGTTCTCGCGGTACTCCAGCGTGGTGAGCACGTTGATGCGCCAGTACTCGCGATAGACGTTGGCCATGCGCGCCAGCGGAGAACGCATCCTCAGCCGCCTTGCGCGACGATGCGCCGCGCGCCGGCCCGCCACATCAGCCCCGCCACGATCGCCAAGACGACCGCCCACACCGCTTGCACGCCGACCGCCGCGAGCCAGCCCGCGGGCGGAATGACGCCGACGTAGATCAACAGCGGGGTCGAGAACATGGCCGCGAACGGCAGCACGAAGACGATCTTCTGCAGCACGACCGGGAAGAGCACTAGCGGGATGATCTCGCCGCCCAACAGGTCGGTCAGCCAGGTGACGATCAGCTGGACCGCGCTGATCTCGAGCGTCCAGAAGGCCGTGCAGTTGAGGATGAAGTTGATCCAAAAACCGACCAGGTAGCCCAGCACGAAGCTGAGCGCGAACATCGCCAGGGTCGCCGCCGGCGGGACGTCGATGTGGACGACCAGCAGCGCCAGCACCAGCGACGGGACGATCAGCACCGCGTGGAAGAGCACCTCGCCGGTGCCGTCGGCGAAGAACCCCAACGCAACGTTGATCGGCTTGAGGAAGTCGCTCACGATCGTGCCGTCGTGCAGCCGGTCGTGCAGCGCGCGGGTCTGGTCGATGTCCATCACCAGGCCCATCAGCAGCGCCACCGCCGAGTAGGTGATCACCGCGTGCAGCGGCAGCTCGGCCGGCGTGGCATTGTGCGCGTAGAGCGCCGACCACACCATCTTCAACAGGTACAAGCGCACCAGCACCGAGCCGATGCTGGTGAACACGTCGAAGCGGTACGTCGCCTCGCGCGCCATCGCCCGCGAGGCCAGCGCCAGGTACGGCGCCCAGCGAAATTTCGGCCGCGTCGTCGCGAGGGTGGCCGTCACGACGGCGTCCCCGCCGCGCCGTCTTGGTAGCCCTCGAGGTAGATGCGGCGCACGATCCCGTCGATGTCGGGCTCGATCAGCTGCAAGTCGCTGATCTCGCAGCACGCCATCACCTGGCGGATGATCGCCTCGGCCGAGGTGCGGCGGCGCTCGAAGCGCAGCCGCACGACGTTGCCCTCGCGGCTTTCGACCTCCGCGCCCTGCACGTCGAGCGGCTGATCGGGGTTCGCCAGCGTCACGACCAGCGTGCGGTGGGTACCGTACTCCTCGCGCAGCCGCTCGAGGCCGCCGTCGTAGATCACCGCGCCCTCGTCGATCAGGATGACGCGCCGCGCCAGCCGCTCGACGTCGGCCAGGTCGTGGGTGGTCAAGATGACGGTCGTGCCGCGCTCGCGATTGATCTCCGCGATGAACGTGCGGATCGCTTCCTTCGCCAGCACGTCCAGGCCGATGGTGGGCTCGTCGAGGTAGACGATCGGCGGATCGTGCAGCATCGCGGCGGCGAAGTCGCCGCGCATCCGTTCGCCCAGCGAGAGCTGGCGCACCGGCGTGCTCAGGAACCGCTCGAGGTCGAGCAGCTCGGCGAACGCCTTCATGTTCGCGCGATAGCGGTCGGCCGGCACATCGTAGATCGCGCGCAGCAGCTCGAACGATTCGCGCAGCGGCAGGTCCCAGTACAGCTGGCTGCGCTGACCGAAGACGACGCCGATGTTCTGCGCGTTCGCCTGCCGCTGCTCGAACGGGACGACGCCGGCGACGCGCAGCTGCCCCGACGTCGGCACCAGGATGCCGGTCAGCATCTTGATGGTCGTCGATTTACCGGCACCGTTCGGACCGAGATAGCCGACCAGCTCGCCCGGCTGCAGCGTGAAGCTCACGCCGTCGACCGCGACGGTCTCTTCGAACTCGCGCGAGAAGAGCGCCTTGACGGCGCCCGCCAGACCGGGCTGTCGTACGATCGAGCGATAGACCTTTCGCAGGTCGACGGCTTCGATGATCGCCATGCGTTGCGTGCGGCCTTTCCATGACCTACGCGCTGAAGCATTGTGAGGGATGGGCGGGAGGTCCCGGCCCCGGCCGGGGGGAACCCGCCAGCACCGACATGCGTTGTCGGTCTCCCGGCTCGTCGTCTTCGACGGGGCCGAGGTCGCGTACGAAAGGGGGTGTCCCAGCATGGCTGCCAAGAAGAAGGTCGCGAAGAAGAAGCCCGCCTCGAAGTCGAAGAAGAAGAAGTAACCTCTTCTCCTCAAACTTCACCGATTATCGATACGAAGACTTTACGTCATTATTCGAGAGAAAGCGCGGCCGGCAACGACCGCGCTTTCTTGTTTGTCTCGCGCGCGGTCACGAGCCGGTCGACGCGAGCTCGGTCAGGCGCCGCAGGTTCGACTCCATCCCGCCGGCGATGCGCCGCGCGGCCGGATCCACCAGCAACCCCGCCAGCGGGCCGCTGCCGGCGACGGTCTGCGTGACCTCGGTTCCCGCACCGGTCGTTCGCAGGTCCCAGCGCAGGCGCAGCGCCGCGAGCGGACCGACCGTCACCAGCAGCGCCAGCGTGCGGCCGGGGACGACTTCTTCGACCCGCAGCGCGGTCTGCGGCGCGCCCTTCGGCTTGGTGGTGACGACCGTTCCCGCCGCCAGCTCGCCCTCGAGCGTCATCCATTCGACGCCCGGGTTCCAGCGCGACCAGCCGCGGCCGTCGAGCAGCACCGCCCACACGCGGTCGGGTGCGGCGCCGGTCGTGACGGCGGCGGTCGCGCGGACACTCACCGCAGCGTGCGCTCCCACCACGCCAGCATCGTCGCGTCGACGTAGCGGGTCTGGTCGACGCCGCTGGGGCCATGCCGCATCCCCGGCACCACGCGGTAGTCCACCACCTTGCCGCTCCGCATGAACGCCGCCAGCAGCGTCTGCGAGTTCATCAGGTGGACGTTGTCGTCGGAAGCGCCCTGGATCACCAGCAGCGCCGATTGCAGCCGGCCGGCCGCCGGCAGCACGGCGGCTCGGTCGTAGACCGCCGCCTGCGCCTTGGGCATCCCCAAGTACCGCTCGGTATAGGCCGAGTCGTAGAAGCGCCAGTCCGACGGCGGCGCCCCGGCGATCGCGCTGTGGAACACGCCCGGCGCGTGGGTCACGGTGTAGGCCGTCAAATAGCCGCCGTAGCTCCAGCCGTACAGCCCCAGCCGCGCCGGATCGACGAAGGGCTGGCGGCGCAGCCAAGCGGCACCTGCCAGCGGACCCGCGATCGCGATCGTTCCCATCCGGTGCGAGAACAGCGCCGCGTTGGCGCTGCGATCGTTGCGCGAGGCCGGACCGTCGACGGTGAAGACGATGAAGCCGCGCTCGGCCAGCAGCTGGTCGAACAGCCCCGGCCAGCGGTCGTCGGAGGGGACGCCCCACGAGACCGGCAGCGGTCCGCCGTAGACCGTGACGATCACCGGGTAGCGCCGGCTCGGATCGAACCCGGGCGGCACGATCATCCAGGCGTCGAGCGGCCCGTGCGCCGAGGGGATCTGGAGCAGCCGCGGCGCGCCCAGGTCGAAGCGCGCCAACGAGCGGCTCGTGAAGACGACGGCCTTCCCGCCGCCGATCGTGCGACGGTAGACGACCGGCGGCTGCCCGAGCGCGGACCAGGTGTCGATGAACGTCCGGCCGCGCGGAGGCATGACGACCGCGTGCGCGCCCGGCTCGGGCGTCAGGTCGGCCGGTGCGCCGCGCCCCAGCGGAAAGCGCAACAGCGCGTGGTCGCGACGCGTCGGCGCGAGCGCGTCGACGTAGACGGCCCCGTGCGCCTCGTCGAGCTGCGCGACGTCGCCGACCGGCGTCGTCCCGGTCAGCAAGCGCGCCGCGCCGTTGCGCGCGTCGATCAGCCACAGCCCCGCGACGCCGCTGCGCGTCGAGATCCAGAGAAAGCGCCGGCCGTCGCGCAAGAACTGCGGCGCGGGCGCGACCTCGAGGAAATGCGCGTCGGACTCGCGCAGCAGCGTGCGCGGTACGCCGCCGCCGGCCGGAAACGCGGTCAGACGCAGATGCTGTTGCGCGCGGTCGAGGATCTCGTCGACGACGGCGTGCCCGTTCGGCGTCCAGGCGAACGAGACCAGGTATTCGTCGCGCGGCGCGCCGTCGTAGAGCGTGCGCACCGCGCCGCCGCCCGCGGCGACGACGCGCAGCGAGACGTGCGGGTTCTTCTCCCCCGCCAGCGGATAGCGCTGGTGCTCGACGCTGTTGTCGGGCACGTCGAGGTACTGCTGGATCGGATAGTCGGTGACCGGCGTGTCGTCGAAGCGCAAGAACGCGATGCGCGTGCCGTCGGGCGACCACGCGTAGGCGTGCGAGACGTCCATCTCCTCGCTGTAGAGCCAGTCGGGATCGCCGTTGAGCACGCTGGCCGAACCGTCGCGCGTCAGGCGCGTCGTGCGGCCGTCGGCGAGCCGTACGATCTCCAGGTCGCCGTCGTGGACGAAGGCGACGCGGCTGCCGTCGGGCGACCATTGCGGGTCGTCGGCACCATGGGCCAGCACGTGCGGATGGCCGCCGGCGGCGTCGGCCACGTCGAGCGCGTCGCCGTCGACGTACGCGATGCGCCGCGCGTCCGGCGACCAGACGATCTGGCCGATCGCGCGCGAGCGGCTGCCGCGCTGCGAGCTGCGCGCGGCGAACAGCGGGCGATCGCTGCCGTCGCGCAGATCGTGCAGCCAGAGCTGGGGCGGGGCGTGCGGCCGGGTGGCCGGAACGGTGTAGACGTAGCGCGAGCCGTCGGGCGCCCAGGTGAAGCCGTTCGGCGGCCGGCCGGTGGCCGGGACCAGCCCGGCCACGTCGTCGACGGTGAGCTGTTCGCCGGCGAAGGCCGGCGGCGCCGACCAGCCCAGGACCGAGGCGACCGCGAGCAGGGCAACGACGAGGCGAACGAGCAACGGACGACTCCCGATGGACGATAGCGAGCAGAACCCGATCGTCGCGATGGCGCAGAAGATCCGCGCACGCCGCGAGTTGGGAGCGGCGATCGATTCGGCGACCGCCGAGACGCCCCCCGGTGCGGCCGGCGATGCGGCGGCGCGTTTCGCCGCGCTGGGCGAGGTCGTCGCGCTGGGGGCGAAGCGCCTCAACGCGATCCTCGGGCGCAAGAACGGCATCACCGTCGTGCGCTTGAACGACCCGCCACGCCTGCGGATCCGCTTTCGCGACCAGCGCATCGCGCTCGACCTCGAACCGCAACAGCAGCTGGTGCTGGTGAGCGGCGCGGGCTTGGACGGTGAGTACCAATTCGTCGAGAGCGCGACGCCGGCCCTGATGAACCTCTCGCGGCTCTCGACCGAAGCCGGCTACGGCGAGACGCTGACCGGTTCGGGTTTGCTCAAGACGATCGCCGCGGACGCGGAGCTGCCGCGGCCCGCCCACCTCGACGAGCCGGGGCCGATGCGCTTCTGACCCCGCGCGCCGCGACCCGTTCGGCGAGCGCGCGGGCGACCAGCGGGCGCGACGGACACATCGTCACCGGACACGTGCCGCACAGCGGCGTCGGCGCCTTGCAGACCTGCCGGCCGTGCAAGATCAGCCAGTGGTGCGCGAAGCGCCACTTCTCACGCGGCACGAGCGCCGTCACGTCTTCTTCCACCCCGCGCGGCGTCGTCGCCAGCGTCAAGCCGAGCCGGTGCGCGACGCGAAACACGTGCGTGTCGACGGCGAACGCCGCTTCCTCGAAGGCGACCGACATCACGACGTTAGCCGTCTTGCGGCCGACGCCGGGCAGCGCTTCGAGCGACTCGCGATCCGCCGGGACCTGGCCGCCGTGCTCGCCCATCAGACCTTGCGCCGCCGCGATGATGTTCTTGGCCTTCATCCGGAAGAAGCCGCACGACTTGATGATCTTCTCGACGTCGAGCTGCTTCGCGCGCGCCAGCGCGGCCGCGTCGGGATATTTCGCGAACAGCGCCGGCGTGATCAGGTTGACCCGCGCATCGGTGCACTGCGCGCTCAAGATGACCGCGACCAGCAGCTGGAACGGGTTGGTGTACTCGAGCGCGGTGACGGCGTGCGGGTAGGTCGCTTCGAGGATCGCCAGCTCCGCGCGCGCGACGGCACGGGTGACCTTGCGCTTGGGGAACGGGATCGCCACGGGGTGGGACGTTCGCGCCCCGCGAGCGATTCCTAGCTTCCACGACGAGCCTGCCCGCGAGCGATAGCGATCGCTCGCGGGCAGTTCACCGATGCCGACTACTTGTTGTCGAACACCGCCAGGACGGTCGTGCCGCCGACGCAGGGCGAGGCGCCGGTCGGAGCGGTCACGCAGTCGATCGCGAACAGCGACACGCCGGTGTAGTTGGTGACGCCGATCGGCGGGATCGCACCGGTCGTGTCGGGTTGCGTCGGGGGCTGGGTGCCGCCCACGATCGCGCTGGACGCCTGCACGTTGTACGTCGGCGTGAGCGGCGAACCGGCCGTCGGCGTCGTGGCGTTGCCCGGTGAGGGTCCGACCGAGTATTCGACCACGCCGGTGCCTTGCGAGCTCACGACGTCACCGACCGGAACGACCGGCTCCACGGTCGTCGCGCTGGCGGGATACGACGTCGTCGAGATCAGCGTCGTCGCCGGCACGCCGTTGGCGTCCGCGCCCCACGAGATGTTGCTCACGCCGGTCGCGTTGAGAGCCGGCGAGGCATGGTGCAGCCGCGCAGCGCCGGTGTTGGTGTACGCTTCGTCGTTGAAGACCAGGCAGGTGTGGTTCGCGCCGCTGCCCGCGACGACGATCGTGTAGTTCTGGCCGCCGTTGAGCGTCGGAATGCTGCACACCGGGAGATCGGTGGTCCCCGACGACGGGTTGTCGACTTCGAAGTTGTACGTGCCGACCGAGTAGCCGGCGAACGCCGTGATCGCGCCGTACGCGAAGTTCGACGCCGCCGGCGTCGTAGGCCGCGTACCCGAGCTCGGCCAGAACAGATAGTTGATCGTCGCCAGGTCGGGCGCGGCGTTCAGGAAGCGCACCTGCGCGTCTTGCGCGGAGACGCCGGTGTTGACGACGCTCGACCCGTTGCCGCCGCACGCGGCGAGCGCGAGCGTCGAAACAGCGAGGAGCGTAGCGAGACGGAATCGTTGCATTGCTGGGAGTGCCTCGTTTGCTTGAATGGTGAAGGCTCGGTACCGCCGACGAGCGGCACGTACACGTGGGACGAGTCGGTCGCATCCTACCTCGCCATCGCGCGAAGCAAACTTTTCGCCGATGAGAAATCGCTGAGTGTTGAACCTCAGCGCAAGCGAACGGCCGTATCGTCACGCGCGACGATGCCCTCGCGCACCAGTGCGTCGACGACGCTCGGGATCTCCGGCAGCCGATCGGGCGGTACGACGCCGGCCAAATCGCGCTGCAGCGCGTCGATCGCGAGCGTCTGCCCGCTCGCGACGTCGCGCAAGCGATCGATCACGCGCCCGCGCAAGAAGCGCGTCGTGCGTTCGAACGGGATCGCTTCTTGCGGCGTGCGCCGAGCGTGCGCTCGCGCCCGTTCCGCCAGCGTCACGGCGTCGACCGGGGCAGCAGCGCACGCGTCGCGCAACGGACAGACCAGGCACTTGGCGGCGCGCGCCGTGCACAGCGTCGCACCCAGATCCATCAGCGCGGAGTTCCAATCGTGCGCGGTGCCCGCCGGCACGCCGGCGCGCAAGAGCGCGTCGAGCGTGCGGTCGTCGGCGAGCGGCGGATGCTCGAGCCCGTACGCGACGCGGTGCGCGACGCGCCGCAGATTGACGTCCACCGCGGCGTCGTCGTGCTCGAACGCGAACACGCGGACCGCGGCGGCGGTGTAGGCCCCGATCCCGGGCAGCGCGCGCAGCGCGTGCGGGTCATCGGGCAGCACGCCGCCGTGACGCTCGACGACCAGCCGGGCCAGGGCGTGCAGACGCTGCGCGCGGCTGTTGTAGCCCAGCCCGCGCCACGCGCGGATGACGTCGGCCGGCTCCGCCGCGGCCAGCGTCGCGAAGTCGGGAAAGCGGGCGATGAACGCCTCGTAGAGCGGGATGACGCGTTCGACTTGCGTCTGCTGCAGCATCGACTCGCTGATCAGCACCCGGTAGGGATCGCGAGTACGGCGCCAGGGCAAGTGCGTGCGGCCGTGGCGCGCGTACCACGCCAGCAGCGCGGCCGACGGAAACGGCGTGCTCAGCGGGCGGCCTCGCCGATGCGGCGGATGCCTTCTTCGATCTGCGGGCGCGAGACCGGCGTGATCGCGAGGCGGAAGTTGTGGTCGCCGCCCGACTGCGCGTAGAACGCCTCGCCGAACAAGAACGAGACGCCCAAGCGCTCGGCGTTGGCGAGCAGCACGCGCGCGCGGATCTCGCGCGGCGCGGTCGCCCACAGGTAGTAGCCGCCGCCTTCGCGGCTGACGCGCATCCCCGCCGGCCAGTGGCGCTCGATCGCCGCGTACGCCAGCGCGCGGCGCGCGACGAGCTCCTCGCGCAGCCCGGCGACGTGCGCCTCGTAGCCCGACTGCAAGTAATCGTGCACGCCGGCTTGGATGTACATCGACGAGGCCATGTCGTAGGACTGTTTGCGCAGCAAGAGGCGCTCGTAGATCGTGCGCGGCGCGACGATCCAGCCCAGCCGCAGCGAGGGCGCGATCGTCTTCGAGAACGACGAGAGGTAGATGACCGACTCCGCGTCGCGCGCGCGCAGCGGCGGCAGCGCGGGCTGCGCCAGCTCGCCGTACGGATCGTCTTCGACCAGCGGCACGCCGTAGCGTTTGGCCAGCGTGACCAGCCGGTCGCGACGGTCGGCGTTCATCGTCACGCCGGTCGGGTTGTGCAGCGCCGGCATCGTGTAGATGAAGCGCGGCCGCCGCGTGCGCAGGATCGCCTCGACGTGGTCGACGCGCATGCCGTCCTCGTCGACCGGGACGGAGATCGCGCGCAAGCCGGCGATCTGGAAGATCTGCAGCGCCCCCGGATAGGTCGGCGCCTCGACGACGATCTCGTCGCCCGGCTCGGCCAGCGATTGCGCGACCAGCGTGATCCCTTGCGTCGAGCCGGTCAGCATCAGCACGTCGCGCGGGTCGACCGCGCAGCCGCGCTCGCGCATGCGCAGCGCGATCGCCTCGCGCAGCGGGCCGTAGCCCTCCGAGTCGCCGTAGGTCAGCACGAAGTTGACGTCGCCGCCGACCCGCGCGAACGAGCGCGCGAGATCGGCCAGCGGCGAGGGGTCCGCCGGCGGCACGCCTTGCACGAAGGCGATCAGGTCGCCGTGCTCGATCGCGGCCAACTCGCCCAGGACGGCCGGAAACTGGCCGACCCGCCAGGGCGGCAGGGTCACCCACCACGGCACCGTCGCGGCCGACCGGTCGGGCTGACCGGTGCGCAGCGTCGAGGCCACCCGCGAGCCCGAGCCGACGCGCTGCTCGATGAGGCCGTCGGCGGCCAGGTCGCGGTAGGCGTGCACGATGGTCGAACGGTTGACGTCCAGTCGCTCGGCGAGCGTCCGCTCGGGCGGCAGCCGGGTCCCCTCCGGCAGCGCGCCGGCCAAGATCTGCTCCCGCAAGCGCTCGTAGATCTGGCGGTAGATCGGGACGATGCTGCCACGATCCAAGTCGAGCGAGAATTCCGACCATCCGGTCCGCATGAGCGGTCCATTCGCCATGTGGCTCCGTCCAATCCCGCCAATCAGCGCCAAATCGGCGGAATTGGATGGCAATCGGGCACGATTGGCGGACGGAACGGCAGATTGGCCGCGCTACAATGGCTCGGAACGCACGAGCCCCGGAGCCCGTCCATGATCGATTTGCCCGTCCCCCCGACCACCGCGAACGGCGCTGCCGCCGGCACCTCGGCCACCCAGCCGGATCCGCAAGAGACCCGCGAGTGGCTCGACGCCCTCGACGGCGTGATCGAGGAAGAGGGGAGTGCCCGGGCCAGCGACCTGATCGAGTCCGTCGTCGAGCACGCCGCGATCCGTGGGGTCCGCACGCCGGCCGCGCAGACGACGCCCTACGTCAACACGATCCCGGTCGAGCAGCAGCCGCACTTCCCGGGTGACCTCTCGGTCGAGGAACGGCTGCGCCACTACGTGCGCTGGAACGCGATGGCGATGGTGGTGCGCGCCAACAAGGACGGCGGCGACCTGGGCGGTCACGTCGCCTCGTTCTCGTCGGCGGCGACGCTGGTCGACGTCGGCTTCAACCATTTTTGGCGCGGCCCGCAGTACATGAACGGCGGCGATCTGGTCTACTTCCAGGGGCACTCCTCGCCGGGCGTCTACGCGCGTGCGTTCCTCGACGGACGCTTGAGCGAAGAGCAGCTGCAGAACTTCCGCCGCGAAGTCGACGGCAAGGGGCTGCCCTCGTATCCGCATCCGTGGCTGATGCCGGACTTCTGGCAGTTCGCGACCGTCTCGATGGGCTTGGGTCCGCTGCAAGCGGTCTATCAGGCGCGCTACATGCGCTACCTCGAGCACCGCGGCTTGATCGAGCCCAGCGACCGCAAGGTATGGGCGTTCGTCGGCGACGGCGAGATCGACGAGCCGGAAACGTTGGCCGGTCTCGCGTTGGCGACGCGCGAGGGACTCGACAACCTGATCTTCGTCGTCAACGCGAACCTGCAGCGCCTCGACGGGCCGGTACGCGGCAACGGCAAGGTCATCCAAGAGCTCGAGGGTCTATTCCGCGGCGCGGGCTGGAACGTCATCAAGGTCATCTGGGGCTCGCGCTGGGACCCGCTGCTGGCCGCCGATCACGACGGCGCGCTGGTGCGGCTGATGGGCGAGACGCTCGACGGCGACTATCAGACGTACAAGTCGCGCGACGGCGCATACGTGCGCGAGCACTTCTTCGGCCGCTATCCGGAGACGCGCGCGCTGGTCGAACGCTACACCGACGACGAGGTCTGGGCGCTCAATCGCGGCGGCCACGATCCGCTCAAGGTCTACGCCGCCTACAAGGCCGCGAGCGAGCACAAGGGCGCGCCGACGGTCATCATCGCCAAGACGATCAAGGGCTACGGAATGGGATCGGCGGGCGAGGGCATGAACATCGCCCACCAGCAAAAGAAGCTGATGGTCGAGCAGCTGCGCGCGTTCCGCGACCGCTTCTCGATCCCGATCTCCGACGCCGACCTCGAGAAGGTGCCGTTCATCAAGCCGCCGCCGGACTCGGCCGAGGCCGAATACCTGCGCGAGCACGTCGCCAAGCTCGGGCACGTCCCGGCGCGCCGGCGCAACGTCGAGCAGCCGCTCGCGGTGCCGGAGCGCGCCGCGTTCTCGGCCCTCGCGGAGGCCAGCGGCGAGCGCGAGTTCTCGACGACGATGGCGTTCGTGCGCACGCTCTCGACGATCTTGCGCGACAAGACCGTCGGCCCGCGCGTGGTTCCGATCGTCGCCGACGAGTCGCGCACGTTCGGCATGGAGGGGATGTTCCGCCAGCTCGGCATCTACTCGCGGCTCGGCCAGCTGTACCGCCCGCAAGACGCCGATCAGCTGATGTGGTACCGCGAGGACAAAGCCGGACAGATCCTCCAGGAAGGGATCAGCGAAGCCGGCTCGATGTGCTCGTGGATCGCCGGCGGCACCTCGTACTCGACGCACGGCGTGCAGACGCTGCCGTTCTTCATCTTCTACTCGATGTTCGGGATGCAGCGCATCGGCGACTTCGCCTGGGCGGCGGGCGACATGCGCACGCGCGGCTTCCTGCTGGGCGGAACGTCGGGCCGCACGACGCTCAACGGCGAAGGGCTGCAGCACGAAGACGGTCACTCGCACCTGCTGGCGGCGGCGATCCCCAACTGCGTCCCGTACGATCCGACCTATGCGTACGAGGTCGCGACGATCGTCCAGGACGGCCTGCGCCGCATGCTGGCCGACCAGGAAGACGTCTTCTTCTACGTCACGCTGCTCAACGAGAACTACGCGCATCCGGCGATGCCCGAGGGTGTCGAGGATCAGATCTTGCGCGGCATGTACCTGCTACGCGAGGGCAAGGGCAAGAAGAACGCGCCGCGCGTGCAGCTGATGGGCTCGGGCTCGATCCTGCGCGAGGTGCTGGCGGCGGCCGACCTGCTGCGCGAGGACTTCGGGGTGGTCGCCGACGTGTGGAGCGCGACCAGCTTCACGCTGCTGCACCGCGACGGCGAGTCGACCGCGCGCTGGAACCTCTTGCACCCCGCGCAGACGCCACGGCGCGCGTTCGTCGCGCAGCAGCTCGACGGTCACGAGGGTCCGATCGTCGCCTCGACCGACTACGTCAAGACGTTCGCCGAGCAGATCCGGCCGTTCGTCGAGGGCCGGCGCTTCCACGCGCTGGGAACCGACGGCTTCGGTCGCAGCGACACGCGCAAGCAGCTGCGGTCGTTCTTCGAGGTCGACCGGCGCTGGGTCGCGCTCGCCGCGCTCAGCGCGCTGGCCGACGAGGGGACGATCGAGCGCGCGAAGGTCGCCGAGGCGATCGCGAAGTACGACCTCGATCCCAACAAGCCCGAACCGACGACCGTCTGATGGCGACGATCGAGCTGAAGGTCCCCGACCTGGGCGACTTCCACGACATTCCGGTCATCGAAGTGCTCGTGCAGCCCGGCGAGAGCGTCGCCAAAGACGCCGCGCTGGTCACGCTCGAGTCCGACAAGGCGACGATGGAAGTCCCGGCGTCGAACGCCGGCACGATCCGCGAGCTCAAGGTGAAGGTCGGCGACAAGGTCTCCGCCGGCACCGTCATCGCGACCGTCGAGTCCGCCGATTCCGCCCCCGTTCCCGCGCCCGTCCCGGGTGCGAGCGCGCCGACCAACGGCGCCTCGGCCGCACCCGCACCCGCGCCCGCGCCCGCGCCGCCACCGGCGGCGAGCGGCGAGGGCGTCGTCGAGCTGCGGGTGCCGGATCTCGGCGACTTCCACGACATCCCCGTCATCGAGGTGCTCGTGCAAGCCGGCGAGAGCGTCGCCAAAGACGCCGCACTGGTGACGCTCGAGTCCGACAAGGCGACGATGGAAGTCCCCGCGTCGAGCGCCGGAACGATTCGCGAGATCAAGGTGAAGGTCGGCGACAAGGTCTCGGCCGGAACCGTCATCGCGACGGCGACGACGAACGCGCCGGTTGCCGCCGCCGCACCGTCGATCCCCGCGCCGGCCGCGCCGGCGACACCGGCTCCCGCCCCGCCGCCCGCGGCCGCGGCACCGGCTGCGCCCGCCGCCGGTAACGGCAAGCCGTCGACGAACGGTCTGCCGCCGGTGAGCGTGACCGTCGGCCCCGTGCACGCCTCGCCGGCGATCCGGCGTTTCGCGCGTGAGCTGGGCGTCGATCTCGGTCGCGTGCGCGGCAGCGGCCCCAACGGCCGCATCACGCGCGACGACGTGCAAGGCTTCGTCAAGGGCGCGCTCGCCGCGCCCACGCCGTCGGCACCGACCGCCGGCGCCGTCGGCGGGTTCGGCTTGCACCTCCCGCCGTGGCCGAGCGTCGACTTCGCGAAGTTCGGCCCGATCGATCGCGTCCCGCTCACGCGCATCCAGAAGATCAGCGGTCCCGCGCTGGCGCGCAACTGGGTGATGATCCCGCACGTCACCCAGAACGAAGACGCCGACGTCACCGAGCTCGAAGCGTTCCGCAAACAGGTCAACGGCGAACGCAAGGACGTGAAGGTGACGATGCTGGCGTTCTTGATCAAGGCCGTCGTCGCCGCGCTCCAGCGCTACCCGGTGCTCAACTCCTCGCTCGACGGCGAGGAGCTGGTCCTCAAGCGCTACTATCACATCGGCTTCGCCGCCGACACGCCGCAAGGTCTGGTCGTACCCGTCGTCAAGGACGCCGACAAGAAAGGCATCCTCGAGCTGGCGCGTGAGACGGCGGACCTGGCCGCGAAGGCGCGCGACGGGAAGCTCGGACCGAACGACATCAACGGTGCGACGTTCACCATCTCCTCGCTCGGCTCGATCGGCGGCACCTACTTCACGCCGATCATCAACGCGCCGGAAGTCGCGATCCTCGGTGCCGCGCGCGCCGAGATCCGACCGGTGTGGGACGGCGCCGCCTTCGTGCCGCGCCTGATCCAGCCGCTCTCGCTCTCCTACGACCACCGCGTCGTCGACGGCGCGCTTGCCGTCCGTTTCTGCGTCGCGCTCAAAGAGGGACTGGGCGACCTGCGCCGCACGCTGCTCTAGTCGCGCACGAACGTTACGGCAACTCCTCACGATCTAAAAGGTCACGCCCTCGGCCGATGAGCGCGGCGGTGATACGCGAGCCAGGCGATGAGCACGGCACAGGTAACGGATAGCCACACCGCCGCATTATCGTACGGTACCCATTCAACACGCCTCATGCGGACTGGGACGAACGGGTTAAACCACGCTCCTACAAAGACCGAGATAAGGACGAGCAGGACGATGCGCGCGTTCCAAAACAAATACGCTGCCGTAAACCACGCGGCAAGGACGATCAGCCGGCCAAACTGATAAAATGAATATGGATGATAGCCGTAAGAACCCATATCGTGGAGTCGCCACGCCGCAAGCAACAGCAATAGTATGGCCGTGATTTCGATCGAGCTAGTCGAGAACCGCTTCATGAACTTGTTACTGGGAGCGACGCCGCCGTCGCGAGC
This sequence comes from Candidatus Sulfotelmatobacter sp., assembly GCA_035504415.1. Classification (NCBI taxonomy): domain Bacteria; kingdom Pseudomonadati; phylum Acidobacteriota; class Terriglobia; order Terriglobales; family Candidatus Korobacteraceae; genus Candidatus Sulfotelmatobacter; species Candidatus Sulfotelmatobacter sp. Next base: position 138,130 of record DATJRY010000021.1, read on the forward strand.
GGTTCCTTGGGGTTCGGCCCGTATTTGTTCATTCCGGACTGGCTATCTTCGCAATAGAATATCAAGAGCACGAGGGCCCCGATCAACGGGATAAACGATAGCAGTAGCCACCAGCCGCTCTTGCCCGAGTCGTGCAGCCGTCGTACCTTCACCGCAAGGTAAGGCAAGAGCAACGGCAATGCCAGGAGATCGAATAGACCTTCACTCGTACTGTCGTCAGCGCCCGCCGCGGCTCCGCACAAACCTATGGCGAAGGCCGCAACCGCTAGAAATAGAGATGTGAAAAGCACGAAGTACCAGTACTCCCGCCTCCGTGCTCGGCCGCGAAACACGGCGTATTTTCGAATCGCTGCCCACCACCAGCCCATCAAGTTATCCTCTGAGTGACGTCGCGCGCCGCTTCTCGTAAAACCGCGTACCATAGCGGATATGCCGTCGACTGCCCGGTGAAAGCACGTAGGCTAGACATGCGACAAGAAGTGCAGCAGGCAGAACTGCAACCCAGCGAACGCTTCGGCATAATCTGCGTCACCTCCGCGCGATCCCCGGCGGTTGCAGCGACTCTCGTGCCTGGTCGTCAACGCCGGACCCGTTACGCCCGAAGCTGACTCGCGTTTTAACTTTCCATCGAACGGAAGGCGCTCCGGTTCAGTCATCTAGTCGACGAAGTTCGGATGCGGGTGGGCTTTCGACCCGCACGCGTCCGACCAGGTCGTGGTCGGAATCGCGGTGACGGTGGCGAACGGTCGCGGCGTCATGGAGAAATCGAAGTAGCCGCGCAGATCGGGTGAGTAGGCGTCCATGTCGCCGAGCGGCTGCACCTCGTCGAGCTGCTCGACGAACCGCATGATGGAGCCGTAGTCGGCGACGCCGTGCGCGACGGTGCCGGCCTTCACGTACGGCGAGATCAACAGGAACGGCGTGCGCAAGCCGGGACCGAGATCGTCGTTGGGGCGCGGCGACGGCGGCACCGCGTGATCGTAGAAGCCGCCCCAGTCGTCCCAGACGACGAAGATCGCGGTCGTGTTCCAGGCCGGCGAGCCACCGATCGCGTTGACGACGTCTTCGACCCACGACGGGCCGCCGTTGCCGGTCCCCGGATGGTCGCTGGCGTCGATGCACGGCGGCTTCACCCAGGCGAAGTTCGGCAGCGCGCCGTTCGCGTCGGTGAGGATCTGCTGCGCCGGGGGCCAGTGGTAGTTCCACCACGTCGCGCTGTTGATGAAGCCGTTGAAGGGCTGTTCGTTCTGGTACGGTTGCGGCGGCGAAGTGACCGTCGCATAGTGCGTCCAGAGAAAGAGCTGCGCGGGGTTGCGGCGCTGCCGCTCGCGCAAGCGATCGGCGAAGGTCGGCGCCGTGTAGCATTCGCCGCCGAAACCGCGCATCGTCGGCACCGCCCACGGTGAGGCCGTCGGTCCCAGCGCGGGAACGAGGATCGACGGCGTCGGCCGAGCGGTGAGCGTGCCGTCGGCGCAGCCGGCCGGATACGTGCCGCTCGAGCCGTAGAACGTCTGGTCCGCGACCTGATCGCCGTCGGTGTCCATCGAGCGGCCGGCGACGATGAGCTGATGGCCGGGATACGAATCGGCCGAGCTGGGCGCGAAGAACGCGTCGCTGGTCGCGAACTGCCGCGCGATCGCCCAGTACACCGCGCGGTCGTTCACGTCGAGATAGTAGAACGGACCGTTGGGCGAGGTGAACTTGTAGCCGGAGCACGGCATCGGCGAGGCGGCGTCGTTCAGCCACGCCTGGTCGGTGAAGCCCTGCGTCGCGACGCACTCGTAGACGTTGTGCCAGTTGTTCGGCCCAGGCTGCGCGTGCGAGTCGAACGGCACGGCCTGCATCAGCGTCGCGATCGGCGCCGGGACGAGGGCGTCCGCACCGGGATACGGCGAGGGATGGCCGGCGAGGCCGTCGCCACCGAAGACGTTGTCGAAGGTGCGGTTTTCCATCACGATCACGATCACGTGAGCGATCTTGCCGCGTGCGAGCAGCGCGTCGTCCGCGCCTTGCGCGGCGGCAAGGCGCACGTGTCGGCTCGGAAACGCGACCGCGGTCAACAGCGCGGCGCCGAGCAACGCAACGGCGATGCGGCGAAGTCCCATACCCGTGCCGCCCGGTTGCGCGGCCGAGTCGGGCAAACCCTCCCGCGGCGGCGCTAGCGGTCGAAATCGACGGCCACCGTGTTGGCGCCGCAGACCAGCACGCCGACGCGTTCGCCGGGCGCGGGCCGATAGCGACCGCCGAGCAGAGCCGCGAACGCGGCCGCGCCGCCCGGCTCCGCGACGACGCGCGCGACGTCCCACAGCGCGCGCTGCGCGGCGACGATCTCGTCGTCCTCGACCAGCACGACGCGGTCGACGAAGCGTTGCGCGAGCGGGAACATCAACCCGCCGACCCGGCGCGGCGCCAACGAGTCCGCCGCGATGCCGCCGGCCGGTGCATCGACCGGCGCGCCTGCCGCCAGCGCGCGCGTGAGCGTCGGCGCCGCGCTCGGCTCGACCCCGATCAGCCGCACCCGCCCGCGGTACCAGCCCGCGATGCCGCCGATCAGGCCGCCGCCGCCGACCGCGACCAACAGCGTATCGAGCGCCGACGCCTGCTCCGCGAGCTCGCGTCCCGTCGTCGCCGCACCGAGCAGCGTCTCGACGCCGTCGTAGGCGTGCACGGCCAGCGCGCCGTGGCGCGCGATCCACGTCTCCGCCAGCGCGAGCGCGTCGGCATACCGCTCGCCCTCGACGTGCACGTGCGCGCCGTACCCGCGAATGCGATCGACCTTCGCCGGCGAAGAGATCGCGGGAACGAAGATCGTCGCCGGCACGCCCAGACGCTGCGCGGCGAAGGCCACCGCCGCCCCATGGTTGCCGCCGGACGCCGCCGCGACGCCGGCCGGCGGCACCTCGCGCAACAGCAGGTTCGCGAACGCGCCGCGCGCCTTGAACGAACCGGAATGCTGCAGCGATTCGAGCTTGAACGCCAACGGTTCGACACCGCTCAGACCAAAGTCGCTTGCCGCGACCGACACGACGGGTGTACGACGGACGTACGGCTCGATCAGCGCGTGCGTGGCAGCGATGCGCTCGGACGTCAATGCCTCCTCAGCCGTTGTCACGAGATCAGCATACCATGTCGAATCGACCGTTTCTCGCCGGAGCCCTCGTCCTCGCCGTGGCGATGGGCGTCGGCCGCTTCGCATACACGCCGCTGCTGGCGATCATGCGCGTCGACGCCGGACTCACGGTCTCGATGGCCGGGGTGCTGGCCTCGATCAACTTGGCGGGATATCTGGTCGGCGCGGCACTCGGGATGCTGCCACTGTTGCGCACGCACCGGCGCGCGTACGTCATCGCGGCGCCGATCCTCGTCGCGCTGTTGACGGCGGCGATGGCGCTCGGACCGGCCGTGTGGCCGACGGCCCGTTTCGTCACCGGCGTGGCCAGCGGCGTCTCGTTCGTGCTCGTCACCAGCCTGCTTCTCGATTATCTGCACGGCCGCGCCTCGACCTACGGCGCCGCGATCCTCTTCTCCGGCGTGGGGATCGGGATCGCCGGCAGCGGCGCGCTCGTCGCCGCGTTCGCGCGGCTGGGCGGCTCGTCCGCCGCGTGGCTGGGCACCGGCGTCGTCTCGCTGTTGCTGCTGATCGCGTTCGTGCGTTGGCTGCCCGCCGACAGCTCGCCGCCGGCACCCGACGCGAGTGCCGGCCGTGGCGGGCTGGGCGCGCCGTTCGTGTGGCTGTCGATCGCCTACGGCATCGAAGGGGCGGCGTACGTGATCCCGGCGACGTTCTTGGTCGTGCTGATCCGGCAGACGCCGGCGATCGCCGGTCTCGCCGACGCGGCGTGGATCGTCGTCGGCCTGGTGGCGATCCCGTCGATGGCGTTCGTCGCGATGGCGACGCGGCGCTTCGGCGCGCCGCGCGCGCTCATCGTCGCGACGGCCGTGCAGGCGCTGACGTTCCTCGGCCCGATCCTGCTGCCCGGCGCGCTCGGCGTCGCGGTGATCGCGGTCGGTCTGGGCGGAACGTTCATCGTCATCACGGCGCTCTCGACCGCGATCGGCCGTTCGATGGCCCCGCACCGCAGCAACTTCGTGGTCGGACTGATGACGGTGATCTACGGCGCGGGGCAAGTCGCGGGGCCGCTGCTCGCGACCTGGATCTCGCTCACGACCGGCAGCTATCGCCCCGCGCTCGTCGACGCCTCCATCGCGCTGGTAGCCGGCACGGTCGCGTTGATCGTCGGCATCGGCCGCACCGCGCCCGCATAGACCGGGACGATCTCGCTCGCGAAGCGCGCGTCGCGACCGCGCACGACGTCCTCGTAGACCGCGCGCAGCGCCCGGCACACCGGCCCGACCGCACCGCTTCCGATCGGGCGATGATCGACGCTGCGAATGCCGGCGATCCCCATGCCGGTGCCGCACAGCAGCAGCTCGTCGGCCGCGTACAGCTCGGTACGGTCGATCTGCCGTTCGCGGACCTGCAGGCCCAACCCGTCGGCCAGGATCGTGCGCACCTGCAGGCGGGTGATGCCTTCGAGGTTGTCGTCGGTGGCGGGCGGCAGCGCCGCGACGCCGTCGCGCACCATCACCAGATTCGCGGTCGAGCACTCGGACACGTGACCGTCGCCGGCGAGCACGATCGCCTCGTCGAAGCCGTTCAGCCGCGCCTCGGTCTTGGCGAAGGCCGCGTTGACGTAGCCGCCGGTGATCTTCGCGCGCGGCGGGATCGCGTTGTCGCTCAGCCGGCGCCAGCTGCTCACGCAGGCGTTCAGTCCGTCGCCGGCGTCGTTGAGGCGCACCCGCGGCACCGCCACGATGAAGAAGTCGTCCGCGAGCCCGTCGAGCCGCACGCCCAGCGCTTCTTCGCTCTTGTACGCGACCGGCCGCAGGTAGACGTCTTCGCGAAAGCCGTTGCGGCGACAGAGCTCCGTCACGATCGCGTTCAGCTCGGCGACCGGCGGCAGCTCCATCAGCAGCAACCGCGCGTTGGCGGTGAAGCGGCGAAAGTGCGCGCTGGGCTCGCACACGTACAACTCGCCGTGCTCGGCGTTCCAGAACGCGCGCATCCCCTCGAAGCAGCCGGTGCCGTAGAGCAGCGCGTGGGTGAGCAGGCCGATGCGCGCCTGCGAATAGGGCTGGAAGCCGCCCCGGTGATAGACGACCAGGTCCTCATACTCCATGCCGCCATCGTGACGCGCCACCGTGCATGCGGCGAGGGCCACTTCGCAGCCGTCAGCCAGCCACTACCGCACCCAGACGGCGGGCCGCGCGCTCGATCGCGGCCCGCTGCACGGCGCCGAAACCGAGCAGCAGGCCCGAGGTCGGGCGGCCCAGATAGTAGCGGCTCAGCGCGGGCGCACTGACGTCGACGCCGGCGGCACCGTCCGCGACGGCGACGTCGTCGCGCCCCGGCAGCGGCAGCACGACCGTCAAACCGGCCGACGGCACCCGCGGCGCGATGTCCGTCGCGCGGCCCAACGCCGCGATCAGTTGGGCGCGCCGTTCGGCGTAGAGCTCGCGCATACGCTCGAGGTGCCGCACGTAGTGACCGTCGTACATGAACTCGGCCAAGATCGCCTGCTCGAGCGTCGCGGTCTGCCGGTCGGCGACCGTTTTGGCGGCGCTGAACGCGTCGACCAGGCCGTCGGGCGCCACCAGATACGCGAGCCGCAGCGCCGGAAACAGCGTGATGCTGAAGGTCCCGACCCAGATCACGCGCCGCTGCTGATCGAGCGTGGCCAACCGCGGCGGCGCGTCGTCCTCGAAGCGCAGCGCGCTGTCGTACTCATCCTCGACGATCCAGGCGTCGGCGTGGTTCGCCCACGCCAGCAGCGCGTCGCGACGCGAGCGCGAGAGCACCGGGCCGAGCGGCCACTGGCGGCCGCTGGTCACGTAGGCGAGCCGCGCACGCGGGCTGCGAGCGACGCCCTCCTCGACGTCGAGCCCGTCCGCGTCGACCGGAATCGCAACCAAGTTCGCGCCGGCGCCGCGCAACGTCGTGCGCGTCGCCGGCGAGGCCGGGTCTTCGATCCAGACGTCGTCGCCGGGATCGAGCATCAGCCGGCCGACCAGATCGATGGCCTGCTGCGCGCCGGAGACGACGATCACCTGATCGCGGCTGCACGCGATCTGCTTCTGCGTGCGCAGCTCGGCGGCGATCGCATCGCGCAGCGGGCCGTAGCCACCGGCCTCGCCGTAGCCGATCTGCTCGCGCGCCGAGCGCCGCACGACCTTGCCGGCCAGCCGCGCCCACGTTTCGAACGGAAACGCGTCCAGTGCCGGAATACCGGGCTGGAACGCGATCGGCAGTTTCGCCGTCAGCCGCAGACGGATGTCCTCGCCCGCCAACAGCCGCCCGCGCAACGAGGCGCGCTCCCAGGCCGTCGGCATCGTCGCGGGCGCCGGCAGTGGCGCGACCGCGGCGACGAACGTCCCCGAGCCGCGCCGCGCCACGCAGTATCCTTCGGCGACCAGCTGGGCGAACACGTCGGCGACCGTGTTGCGCGAGACGCCCAGCCGCGCAGCGACGGTGCGCGTCGAGGGCATCCGCGCCCCCGGCGCCAGTGCTCGCGCCACGATCGAATCGCGCACCCGCAAGAACAGTTGCTGCCGCATCGAGGCCGACGACGTGCGCTCGAGCCGCAGCATCGAGAGCGCGACCAGATCGTCCGTGGCCCGTCGAGACGCCATGCGGCTAGGCGTTGGCGCGCGCGACGCGCCGGTCTTCCGCGCGCCGCAGGACGCCGATCCCGAAGGCCAAGGCGACCGCCGCGGCCGGCAGGATGCCGACCACGTGCGGGTTGACGTCGATCGCCTCGCCGCCGAGAACCGGCGCGACGACCAGCGCCAGGTTGCTGGCAGCGTCGTTGAAGCCGAGAATCGCGCCGCGCTCGCGCGCGGGCGCCGCGCGGGAAAGCTGCGCGGTGAGCGTGGGTTCGACGCTGGCCGCGCCGATCGCCCACAGCCCGAGCGCGACGCCGAAGAACTCGAGCTGGCGAATGAACGCCAGCCCGACGTACGCGAGCGCGAGCAGCACGAAGCCGCCCTGCGCGACGGCCGCGTCGCCGAAGCGGCGCGCCAGCGGCCCGACCAAGACGACCAAGGTGATGCCGCCGACGAAGCCGGCACCGGCCAGCAACCCGCTCGAGAGCTGCGGGCCGACGTGCAGCTCGCGCTGCAGATACAGCGAGAACACCGCGAAGAACGAGGTCACCGCGAAGATGAACAGCGTGTGGCGCACGACCAGGCTGCGAACGGCCGGGTCCCGGGCGACGATCCCGCCCGCCTCGCGCAAGCTCGCGCGCGTGCCCGCGCGCCGCGGCGGCTCGGGTAAGAAGAGCAGCGTGAGCGCGATCGTGATCAGCTCGATGAGCGCCGCGGCCGCGAACGGGGCGGCGAACCCGAAACGGATCAGCCCACCCCCGAGCACCGGCCCGAGCACGATTCCCAGGCCGAAGACCGCACCGAACAAGGCGTAGGCGCGATCGCGATCTTCCTGCGCGGTGACGTCGGCGATGTACGACTGCGTTACCCCGATACCGCCGCTGCCGAACCCGGCAATCGCGCGCGCGACGAAGATCATCGCGAGCGAGTGAGAGAGCGCCAGCAAGACGTAACCCACCAGCGAGACGATCTGCGCGAGCAGCACGATCCGCTTGCGGCCGAGCTTGTCGCTGACGCTGCCCCAAACCGGCGCGGCGACGACGCCGGCCACGCCGGACGTGGTCAAGATCGTGCCGACGGTCAGCCCGTTCGCGCCGTAGTGCTGCGCGAGATACGGCAACAGCGGCACCATGATCATCGTGCCCAGCACGTCGACGACGGTGACGCCGTAAATCGGCACCAGCGCCGCGACGCTGGTGCGCGGACCGTGCGCAGGCGGGCGCCCGAATCGCATGACGAGTGCGATTCTACGCGGCGCCCACCGCCGATGTCAAATCAGCCCGCGGGGATCTCGATGGCTTTGCGCAGGAAGTCCTGGTAGATCTCGGTGGCGTCGTCGGCATTGGGCGCCTTCTTGGCCTTGGTCATCGCGGCCGACATCTGCTCGTGCATGGTGATCATGCTCTTGCAGACGAGCTTGGTGCCGTCGGCGGCGGTCGCCGCGGTCTCGTGCATCGACATCATGCCCGTGTGGCTGTCCTTGTCGGTCACCGGTCGGCACAGCAGCGTCGCCGCGTCGGCCGGCATCGCCATCGCGTCGTGCGACATCATCGCCGATTGGGCGAGCGCGGCCGCGGGCAGCGCAGCCAACGCCGCCAGCGTCAGAACGGAAGTACGGAATCGCATCGTGGTCCTCGCGAAGAGAGTGCGTAGGAGAAGATGCGCCCATGGTAGCCGCCCGCGCCGGTCGGCGCCGTAAGCGGGCTTACCGGGCGGGATTTCCGCGGCCTCCCGCTGGGTAGGCTGGCCGGAGAACCCGTCAGCCGGAGGACCGTTGGCCGCGCCGATCACGACGAACGTCCCCTTTCGCCTCGACCGTCTGCCGTGGGCGCGCTGGCATTGGGCCGTGGTCGTCGGCCTGGGGATCACCTGGATCCTCGACGGCCTCGAGGTCACCATCGTCGGCACGATCGCGCCGATCCTCACCACCAGCGCCGGCCTCTCGCTGACGAGCACGCAGACCGGCCTCGCCGCGACGGCGTACCTGGTGGGCGCGTGCGGCGGCGCGCTGGTCTTCGGCGCGCTGACCGATCGACTGGGGCGCAAGCGGCTGTTCCTGGTCACCCTCACTTGGTATCTGGTGGCGACGGCACTCACCGCGCTCTCGTGGAACTTCGCCAGCTTCGCGTGCTTCCGGCTGTTGGCCGGGGCCGGCATCGGAGGCGAGTACAGCGCGGTCAACTCGGCGATCGACGAGCTGATCCCGGCGCGCCGCCGCGGCGTCGCCGACATCGCGATCAACGGTTCGTGGTGGATCGGCACGCTGCTGGGCGCGCTGCTCTCGCTGCCGCTGCTCGACGCGCGGCTGATCCCCGCCCGGCTGGGGTGGCGGCTCGCGTTCGGCCTGGGCGTGATCCTCGCGCTGAGCGTGCTGTTCGTGCGCCGCGGCCTGCCCGAGAGCCCGCGCTGGCTGATCGCGCACGGCCGCGCCGCCGAAGCCGAAGCGATCGTGCGCGAGATCGAAGCGCGGGTCGAGCGCGAGACGGGCTGCGCGCTCGCGGTGCCGGAGCGCACGATCGCGATCGATCCGTCGCGCCGGCACGGCTTGCGCGCCACCGTCCGCACGTTGGTGCGCACCTACCCGCGCCGCACCGCGCTGGTCCTGACGCTGATGATCACGCAAGCCTTCCTCTACAACGCCGTCTTCTTCGACCAAGGCCTGCAATTGACCACGTTCTTCCACGTCGCGCCGAGCACGGTCGGCCTGTACGTCTTTCCGTTCGCGATCGGCAACGTGCTCGGTGCGCTGGTGCTGGGACACTTCTTCGACACGATCGGACGCAAGCGGATGATCGCGGGCTGCTACCTCGCCAGCGGCGCGGTGATGACGCTGACGATCGTGCTGCTCCTGCGCGGCGCCCTCGACGCGACCTCGCTCACCCTGTGGTGGGCGGTGATGTTCTTCTTCGCCAGCGCCGGCGCCAGCGCCGCGTACTTGACGGTGAGCGAGATCTTTCCGCTCGAGACGCGCGCCGGCGCGATCGCGGTGGTCTACGCGGTCGGCACGCTGGTCGGCGGCGCGGTCGCCCCGCCGCTGTTCGGCGCCCTGATCGGAACCGGCCGTCCCGCACTGCTGGCGCTCGCTTGGGCCGTCGGCGCCGCGCTGATGTTCGTGGGCGGCGTGGTCGAGCTGCTGCTGGGCGTCGACGCCGAGCGCACCGCGCTCGAAGACGTGGCCGCACCGTTGACCGCGGTGGCGGCCGGCTGACTGAGCGCGACCGCGCAAAGTTCCACCGGCCGGCGGGTACATGGCGGAGGTGACCCTCAACGGTGACCGCTTTTGGTACCGCGACGCCATCGTGTACCAAACCCACGTCAAGGCGTTCCAAGACGCCAACGGCGACGGGATCGGCGACGTCCGCGGGCTGACCGCGCGGCTGGATTACCTGGCGGAGCTGGGCATCACCGCCTTGTGGCTGCTGCCGTTCTTCCCCTCACCGCTGCGGGACGACGGCTACGACATCAGCGACTACCTGGGCGTCCATCCCGCGTACGGAACGCTCGAGGACGTGAAGCGGCTCGTGAACGAAGCGCACGACCGCGGCATCCGCGTCATCGCCGAGCTGGTCGTCAACCACACCTCCGACCAGCACCCGTGGTTTCAGCGCGCGCGGCGCGCGCCGGCCGGCTCACCGGAGCGAGACTACTACGTCTGGTCCGACGACGATCGCCGCTATGCCGGGACGCGCATCATCTTCACCGACACCGAGACCTCGAACTGGGCCTGGGATCCGCTGGCGGGCGCGTACTATTGGCACCGCTTCTTCTCCCACCAGCCCGACCTCAATTTCCAGAACCCCGAGGTCGTCGGCGCGATCGTCCACGTGATGCGCTATTGGTCGGCGATCGGGATCGACGGTTTCCGGCTCGACGCGGTGCCGTACCTGTGCGAGCGCGAAGGCACCAACAACGAGAACCTGCCCGAGACCCACGGCGTGATCAAGGTGCTGCGCGCGGTGCTCGAGGAGGAGTTCCCGGACAGCATCTTCCTGGCCGAGGCGAACCAGTGGCCTGAAGATCTCTCCTCGTATTTCGGCGAGGGCGACGAGTGCCACATGTGCTTTCACTTCCCGCTCATGCCGCGACTGTTCATGGCCGTCGCCGACGAGGACCGCTATCCCGTCCACGACATCTTGCGCCAGACGCCGCCGATTCCCGAGGGCTGCCAGTGGGCGGTGTTCCTGCGCAACCACGACGAGCTCACGCTCGAGATGGTCAGCGAGCGCGAGCGCGACCGTCTCAACGCCGTCTACGCGATCGAGCCGCGCATGCGGCTCAACGTCGGCATCCGGCGGCGCTTGGCGCCGCTGCTCGAGAACGACCGCCGCCGCATCGAGCTGCTGAACGGCCTGCTGATGTCGATGCCGGGAACGCCCGTCATCTACTACGGTGACGAGATCGGAATGGGCGACAACCTGTTTCTCAAGGACCGCGACGGGGTGCGCACGCCGATGCAGTGGTCGCCCGACCGCAACGGCGGCTTCTCGACCGCCGAGCCGGTGCGCCTGTACGCGCCGGCCGTCACCGATCCCACCTACGGCTACGAGGCACTCAACGTCGAGGCACAAGCGCGCAACGCGTCCTCGCTGCTCAACTGGATGCGGCGGCTGATCGCGGTGCGCAAGGCGACGCAGGTTTTCGGCCGCGGCTCGATCACGCTGCTCTACCCGAACAACCGGCACGTGTTGGCGTACTTGCGCGAGTACCAGGACGAGACGATCCTGGTCGTCGCGAACCTGGCCCACAGCGCACAAGCCGTGCAGCTCGACCTGGCCACGTTCGCCGGCCGCGCCCCGTTCGAGCTGCTCGGCTCGACCGCGTTTCCGCCGATCGCGACGACGCCCTACACGATCACGCTCGGACCCTACGGCTTCTTCTGGTTCGCGCTGCTGCCGGATCCGCGCGGCACCGGCGCCTCGATCCGCTCGAGCGCGTTGCCCGAACTGCCCACGATCGTCGTGCCGCGCGCCGCGCTGGCGCTCGACCGGTGGGCGCGCGCGGTCGTCGACAGCGACGTCGTTCCGCTGGCGCTAGGCGCTTCCGAGCACGGTCGCGTGCGCGACGTCTTCGTCGCGCCCGAAAGCGACGGTCTGGCGTTCGTCGTGCTCGGCGACGGCCAGCGGCGCGTCTCGCTGCCGCTGCGCTTCGTGTGGGACGCGCCGGTGCGTGAGAACGCGATCGCGCGCGCGCGCAGCGGACCGCGCGAGGGCTGGATCGTCGACGCCGCGACCGACGCGACGACCGCGCCGCTGGTCGAACGCGCGATGCGTGCCGGCGTCGTGCTGCACGACGAAGGCCGGCTCGAGTTCGCGCTCGAGGGCGAAGCCCTCCCCGAGGCCGACGCCGAGAGCTCGCAGCGGCTCGGCTCGACGACCGGCGCGCAGCGCTGGATCCTCGACGACGAGCGGCTGGTCACGCTCTACCGCCAGATGCCCCGGGTGCAGAACAGCGCGGTCGCCTTCATGCGCCACCTCCGCGAGCGCGGCTTCGTGCATGCGCCCCAGCTGCTGGGCACGGCCAGCGTCGTCGATGCCGACGGCGTGCGTTGGATCGCCGCGACCTCGCAAACGTACGTTCCGCACCCGATCGACGCCGACGCTTCGCTGCGCGACATCCTGCGAGCCGGGACCGTCGACGAGCGGCTGATTCGCAGCGCGCACATGATCGCCGAAGCGTTGGCCGGGCTGCACCGCGCGCTGGCCGAGCCCGGCGCCGATCCGAGCTTCGGGACGCACCCGCTGGGGCCGGACGATCTGCGGCGCTGGCGCAACGACGCGCAGGGCGACCTCGACGCGCTGGTGCAGGCCGGCGTCGAAGGGGTGATCGCGGTGCGCGAACAGATCGCGGCCGCGATCGCGATGCTCCCGGGCCAGATCGACGCGCGCGCCTCACGCGCGCACGGCCGGCTCGTCCTGCGGCGCGTGCTGCTGGTCGAGGGACAACCGGTCTTCGTCGGCTTCGGCGAACGCGTCGACGACCGCAGCTCACCGCTCAAGGACGTCGCCTCGCTGGCCCGCTCCTACGACGAAGTGCTGCGCGAAGCGCTGTTCGTGCCCGCGCGGGAAGGCGGGACGAGCGTGATGCGCGAGGCGGCGCGTGACGTCGTCGCGCGCGCACTGACCGCGTTCCACGAGCGCTACGCGCAAGCGGCGGACGATCTCGCCAGCGTCCCGCACGATCCCGTCCAGCGCGCGCAGCTGATCGCGTTCTTCCGCGTACGGGGCGCGTTGCGCGACGTGCGCGAGGCGCTGGCGCGCCGGCCGGCGGCGTTGGCCGGTGCCGTCGAGGCGCTCCGGCTGGAGTGCTCGTGATGCAGCGGTTCGCCCACGCGATGCCGTTCGGCGCGGAGCTGCGCGCGGACGGTGCGGCCTTTCGCCTATGGGCACCGGGCCGGAAGGCCGCGCGCGTGATCGTCGACGGCGCCGAGCACGCGCTGACGGCGCGCGAGGACGGCTGGTTCGAGCGCGACGTCGCGGGCGTGCGCGCGGGTGCCCGGTACGCGTTCGCCTTCCCCGACGTCGGGCACCTGATCCCCGATCCGGCGGCGCGCTTCCAGCCCGACGGCGTGCACGCGCCGAGCGTGCTGATCGATCCCCACGCCTATTCGTGGCGCGAGCCGCGCTGGCGCGGCCGGCCCTGGCACGAGATCGTGCTCTACGAGCTGCACGTCGGGACCTTCACGGCGGCGGGGACCTATCACGCCGCGAGCGAGCGTCTCGACGAGCTGGTCGAGCTCGGCGTGACGGCAATCGAGCTGATGCCGCTCGCGCAGCCGGCCGGCGCGCGCAACTGGGGCTACGACGGCGTCTTGCCGTTCGCGCCGCAGGCGGCCTACGGCAGCCCCGACGAGCTCAAGGCGCTGATCGACGCCGCGCACGCGCACGGACTGTGCGTCTTCCTCGACGTCGTCTACAATCACTTCGGCCCCGAGGGGAACTACCTGCACGTCTACGCGCCGACGTTCTTCACCGAGCGGCACCACACGCCGTGGGGCGCCGCGATCGACGTCGACGGCGAGAGCGCCGCGACGGTCCGCGAGTTCTTCGTGCAGAACGCACTCTATTGGCTGCGCGAGTACCGCTTCGACGGCTTGCGGCTCGACGCGGTCCACGAGATCAAGGACGACTCGCCGCGACCGTTCCTCGACGAGCTGGCGGCGCGGGTCCATGCCGGCGTCGAGCCCGACCGGCACGTCCAGCTGGTGCTCGAGAACGACGCCAACGAAGCGCGCTTCCTCGACCGCTACGACGCGCAGTGGAACGACGACCTTCACCACGCGCTGCACGTCCTGGCGACCGGCGAGCACGACGGCTACTACCGCGACTACGCCCGCGCGCCCGCGCGCCACCTCGCGCGCGCGCTGGCCGAAGGCTTCGCGTACCAAGGCGAGTCCTCGGAGCATCGCGCCGGTGCGCCGCGCGGCGAGCCGAGCGCGCACCTGCCGACGACCGCCTTCGTCGACTTCGTGCAGAACCACGATCAGATCGGGAACCGCGCCTTCGGCGAGCGGCTCGACGCGCTCGCGCCGATCCCGGCGGTGCGCGCCGCCGGCGCGATCGTGCTGTTGGCACCGGCCGTCCCGCTGCTGTTCATGGGCGAAGAGTGGGCGGCCTCGACGCCCTTCCTGTTCTTCAGCGATTTCGGTCCCGAGCTCGGCGCGGCGGTTACCGAGGGACGCCGCCGCGAGTTCGCCGCCTGGCCGGCCTTCGCCGATCCGCAGGTCCGCGAGCGCATCCCCGATCCGCAAGACCCCGCGACGATGCGCGCCTCGGTGCTGCGCTGGGACGAGCGCAGCGAGCTCGTTCACGCCGCCGCGCTCGCGCACCATCGCGAGCTGCTCGACCTGCGCGCGCGCGCGATCGTGCCCCGCCTCGCGCTGGGCGCGGCGCACGGCGAGCACCACGAGGCGCTCGACGAGCGGACCGTACGCGTGCGCTGGCGCTTCGCGGACGGCACGCCGTTGGAGCTGACGGCGCGCATCGACGGCGCGCGTTCGGCCGTGCGCTGGACGCTCGAGGGCGCCCCGCTCTACGTCTACGGCGACGGGTTGCCGTGAGGCCGCGCGCCACCTACCGGCTGCAGTTCCACGCCGGCTTTCGTTTCGCAGACGCCACGGCGCTGGTCCCGTACCTCGCCCGCCTGGGGATCAGTCACGTCTACGCTTCGCCCTACCTGAAGGCGCGCGCGGGCTCGACGCACGGCTACGACATCGTCGACCACGCGCAGCTCAATCCGGAGATCGGGACGCCGGAAGAGTTCGACGCCTTCGTCGTCGCGCTGCGCGCGCACGGCATGGGACACATCCTCGACTTCGTCCCCAACCACATGGGCGTCGGCGGCTGCGACAACGGCTGGTGGCTCGACCTGTTGACGTGGGGACCGGACTCGCACTATGCCGACTATTTCGACGTCGACTGGGAACCGCTGCGCCGACAGCTGCGCGGCAAGGTCATGCTGCCGTTCTTGGGCAGCCGCTACGGCGACGTGCTCGACGCCGGCGAGCTGCGCTGGGACTACGCCGAGGGCCGCTTCGCGCTGCGCTACTACGAGCACTGCTTTCCGCTCACGCCGCCGAGTTACGCCCTGGTGCTCGAGGGGGCGCAGCCGAAGGACCTGGGCGCGTTCGCGCGGCTGTTCGCCGCGCTCGACGACATCCCCGACCACGTCGAGCGGCGCGACGCCGCCGCCTCGCTGCAGCACTTGCTCGACCAGACGCAAGGCGCCGCGGCGCGCGTGCTGGCCGAGCGGCTCGACGCGGCTCGCGCGAGCGACGAGGGGAAAGCGCTGATCGAGCGTGTCCTCGAGGTGCAGCACTGGCGCCCGACCTCCTGGCGCGTCGCCGGCGAGGAGATCAACTACCGCCGCTTCTTCGACATCAACGGTCTCGCCGCGCTGCGCATGGAACACGCCGCGACCTTCGCCGACGCGCACGCGTTGGTCTTCGCGCTCATCGAGCGCGGCGCGCTCGACGGGTTGCGGATCGACCACGTCGACGGCTTGTTCGACCCGCTCGGCTACTGCGATCTGCTGCACTCGCGCGCCGAGCTGCTCGGTCAGCCGATGTACCTGGTGGTCGAGAAGATCCTCGCAGCCCACGAGGAGCTGCGCGCCCGCTGGCATGTCGACGGCACCACCGGCTACAAATTCATGAACGCCGTCACCAGCTTGTTCGTCGACGGTCGCAACGAGGCGGCGTTCACCCGCGTCTACGAGCGCTTCACCGGCGATCGCGCGTCGTTCGACGAGGTCGCGCTGGCGGCCAAGCGGCTGATCCTGGTAACGGCGCTGGCCGGCGAGCGCAACGTGCTCGCGCTGCGCCTCGACCGCATTGCGCAGCGGGATCCCCGGACCCGCGACTTCACCTTGGGCGCGCTCACGCGCGCGCTGTTCAACACGATCGTCGCCTTTCCGGTCTACCGCACCTACGTGCGCGGCGACGAGGTGACCGACGAGGACCGCAACCACGTCACGTGGGCGATCGGCCGCGCCGCGAGCTTCGACATCTCGCGCGAACGGGACGTCTACGCGTTCCTGCAGCGCGTGCTGCTGCTGGAGACCGACGACCCCGACATGCGTCTGCGTTACCTCGACTTCGCGATGCGCTTCCAGCAACTGACCTCGCCGGTCGCCGCCAAGGGCGTCGAGGACACGGCGTTCTATCGGTCACTGCGACTGGTCGCGTTGAACGAGGTCGGCGGCGACCCCGGGCGCTTCGGCACGCCGCCGGCCGAGTTCCACCGCCAGAACGCCCGCCGCGCCGTCCACCGTCCGCACGCGATGCTCGCCACCGCGACGCACGATGCCAAGCGCGGCGAAGACGTGCGCGCGCGGCTCGCCGTCCTCTCCGAGATGCCGACGGCGTGGCGCGCCTCGATCGCCCGCTGGTCGCGCCTGAACCGCCGCCATCGCACGACGACGCCGACGGGTCATCTGCCCGCGGAACGCGCCGAGTACCTGCTCTACCAGACGATCGTCGGTGCGTGGCCGATCGAACTGCTGGACGGCGACCTCGATCCGGCTGCGCTGGGGACGTTTGCCGACCGGGTCGCGGCGTACTGCGTCAAAGCGGCGCGCGAAGCCAAGCAAGAGACGAGCTGGGCGAATCCCGACGAGGCCTACGAAGCCGCGCTCGACCGCCTGGTGCGCGGCGTGCTGGACCCTGCACGTTCGCCCGCCTTTCTCGACGCCGTGCGCACGTTCGTCGGCGACCTCGCGCCCGCATCGCTCTCCAACTCGCTCGCGCAGACGCTGCTCCGGTTGACGTCTCCCGGGATGCCCGACACCTATCAGGGCGCCGAGTCGTGGGACCTCTCGCTGGTCGACCCCGACAATCGACGACCGGTCGACTTCGCGACGCGCGAGCGTGCCCTGCGAGCGATGGACGACGCGCTCGCGCGCGGCACGCCGCGCCGGGACCTCGCCGTCGACCTTTTGCGCTCCTGGCCCGACGGTCGGGTCAAGCTGTACCTCGTGGCGACGGTATTGCGGCACGTCGCGGCCAACCCCGACTGGCCCGAGCGCGGCTACACGGCGCTCAACGCGATCGGCGCGGCGGCGGACCACGTCGTCGCCTTTCGGCGCGGCGACGCCGTCGTCGTCGCGACGCGCTTGCCGTACACCCTCGCCGGCAGCACGATCCCGCTCGCCGAGACCTGGAGCGACACGACGATCGCGCTCGGCGACGACGCGCCGCCGCGCTATCGCGACATCCTCACCGGGGACGCGATCGTGACCGAGGAAGAAGCGTCCGAGCGCCGCGTCTCGCTTGCGAAGGCGCTGCGATCGCTGCCGGTCGCCTTGCTGGTTCCGTCCCCCCGATGAGCCGAGGTGACCGAGCCGAACGGCCGACCGGCCGCAAACAGGTGGCCGTCACCAGATCCGGCTAACGCCTCGCGCGATGGAAACGAATCGCGCGACCTTCCTCGCAGCGGCGGCCGGAACCGTCGCACTCGCCGCGACCGGCGAGGCGCAGGCAGCGGGGACCTACGACCGGCGGGCGATGGAGGCGATCCTCCACCGCCCGGTACGTCATCGCCACATCATCGGCGCGCCGCGGCTGAACGGGATCGCGCCGATGCGCTCGGCGGCGCACATCATGGGCGCGTACGAGTTCGCCTTCGGCGAGGGGCCCGGCACGGTCAACATCGTCGTCTCGCTGTACGGACCCAGCTCCGTGCTCGCCGTCATGAACGACGCGTTCTGGGCGAAGTACCACGCCTTCGAGCTCTCGCAGCGGCAATCCGACATGCCGCCGACGATCCTGAACTCGCACAGCAACCCGTATCTGCACGCGCGCACGTCGATGAACCCGCACGACGATCCCGAGGACGTCAACGGCTTCTATCACGACTATTCGGTCGAGGCGGTGACGCGACGCGGCGTGCGCTGGTTCGTCTGCAACGAGGCGCTGCACACCGCCGCGCGTGAGCTCTCCGCGCTGGGCGACGGCGCGCCGGAGGCGGTGCTCGGGGCGTTGCGATCGCATCTGACCCCGGGGACGCTGATCGTCCCGTCCGGCTCGCAGGCACTGGTCGTCGCCCAGGAGGCCCACTTCACCTACCAGGCCGCCTGACCCGCGCACGTTTCGCACGAACTCTTTATGCTCTTTCCCAGGGGAAGAGATCGGACGTCAGGGTAATACCTAGGAGAACCATCGACCGCGCTTTCGCGCGATCGGATTTCCTATTCTCGCGGAGGACCTTCGATGACCGTTCCCCAGCGTTCACGCGTAACGCTCGGGGTCGCAGTACTGCTCGGCGCCACCCTGGCCGCCTGCGGTACCACCACGACCCCGCCGCGGAACTTCCCCGCGCCGACTCCCTCGCCGGCGTCCAACACGACGACCGCGACGGTGAGCACCAGCGCGCCGACCACCTTCGCCACCGTCACGACGAGCGGCATCTCCGATAGCGCGACGCTGCCCGCGGCGAGCACGAGCGCGACGGTCACCGAAACGATCGCGACGACGCCGTTCGGCGGGGACGCGGCCTTGAGCGCCAAGCGCGCCGCCGCCTCTCTCCGGCAGCCCGCCGACGCCGCGCTCAGCGCGACGGCCTACGTGCAATTCACCTCGACGCAAACCGTCACCGTGAACGGCACGACGACGATCACGTTCACCCTCCCGTCGATCACCGCCGGTGACTCGTACTATCTGGCGTTCTACCAGAGCGGTGCGTGGGTCGCTCCTGCCGCCGGTCCCGGCACCGTGAGCGGCAACACCGTCAGCTTCTCCGGCGACAACGGCACGACCACGATTTCGCCGACCGCCCCGCTCGAGCTCGCGCTCTACGCGACCACGACCACCGCGACGCCGACCCCGACGCCGACGGTCAGCCCCACGGCCAGCCCCAGTGCCACGCCGACGGCTACTCCGACCGCAACGCCAACGCCAACGCCAACGCCAACGCCAACGCCTACGCCGACGCCGACCCCGACCCCCACGCCGGTTCCGACGCCGGTCGCCTCACCGAACTCGCTCGTGTTCGACGCCAACAACCCGACGACGCAAAGCTTCACCGTCACCGAAGCGGGCGATCTCGCGAACTACACCGGCGCCATCAGCTGCAGCACCGCACCCTCCGGCGCGAACTTCGTCGCCGAGCTGACTTCGACGACCGCGACGCCGGTGCAGACCGGCTCCGGCGCAGCGACGTTCACCGTCCAGGGCGGCAACGTGCTGGGCACCTGCACCGTCACCGTGACCGATGCGAACAATGCGACGACCACCGTCGCGGTCGCCGTCGACAGCAGCACGCTCACCGTCTCCGGCCACGCGCGCCACTAGGAACGCCGACATGCGATTTTCTCTCCGTAACACGATCGTCACCGGCGCGCTGCTGGCCGGCGCCGCACTCGCCGCCTGCAGCGGCGGCGGCTCCCGTGCGGCCGTTCCCACCGGTGCCGCTACCAACGCCCCGACCACCAGCAGCAGCAAAGGCAATGGCCTGAGCGGTCCGCTCGCCAAGATCACGATCACAATCCCGCGTCACGCGAGCTTCACCCACAGCAAACCAGCGGGAACCGCGCGCGCGCCGCAGGGTGTCGCCGCACGGCGTGCGCCGAAGTATGTCAGCCCCGCCACCCAGGGCCTGCAGATCACGGTCAGCGGCAACGGGACGACGCAGACCGTCTACGCCGACACCTCCGGGTCCAACTGCACCAACCTCACCTCCTCGCAGACCGGCAATACGACGGAGACGTGCACGATCGAGGTGCCGGTCGTGGCGGCGTCGGAGACGCTTACCGTCGACGACGTCGACGTCAAGCCGAACGACGACGGCAGCAGCGGCAATCCGCCCGGCTACGGCGACGGCTTCACCGGCGGCCACGTGTTGGCGGTCGGCACGACGACGGCCACGCTGACCGCGGGCCAAACGACGCAGATCTCGCTGGTGCTCGGCCAAGTCACCGGCGGCTTCTTCGACTGCGGAAACCTCGACGCATCGAACTCCTCAAACGCCGGCTACGACGCTACGACGGCGGACGAGACGACCGCAACGCTGCCGTCCGGGTACAACGGTGACAATAGTACGGCCCTCGGACGCCTCGTCTTCACGGCCGGCCAACCCTCTTGGATTCAACTGGTTCCCGAACTGACGGATTGGGACGACCAAAGTCAAGGGTTTGCCTCTCCCTCGCCGGCGCTCGTCGACGTCAACGCATCGCCGGCACCGGTCACGGTGACCACGAGCCTCCAGCACGTCGGCCTCGCCGCCTCGAACGCGACGGCACCGCTCGACCCCTTCAACGAATCGCAGACCTACGTGCCGCCGCCCACCCCGCCGCCGTTCGCCTCGACGACCTCCAGCGTGTCGATCGGCGACCAGAGCTACTTCTGGATGTTCGGCTACTTCCCAGTCATCGACGTCGTCTACGACGGCTCGACCGCAGCGGTCGCCGGCACCGTCAACGTGAACAACAACCTGACGGCGACCGACCTGTTCGACAACAATCCGTACACGTTCGTCGCGCCGTACACGGTCGCGTTCGTCTCGGCGAGCCCCACCACGCTGACGCTCTCGCTGAGCACGAACCCCAGCGCAGAAGTGGTGGGCTCGGACTACCAAGCGGCGCTCGAGGGGATGACCTCGATCTCTCAGCCACCGAATCACGACCAGACCGAATGCGAGACCAGCGGCGGGGTGGAGCTGGCCTCGGTCACTGCCGGCACGATGAACACCACTACCTGGCAGCAGCCGTTCACCGTCACGGCGATGGCGACGGGCACGTGCACGTTCACCCTCATGGACGTCATCACCGACGTCGTCTCGCCGCCCGTCACGGTGACGATCGGCAGCTGAGCCCCGAGGGCCCGGCGGGGGGACCATCGGCCGAACCGAGGACGCCCTTCGGGAGAAGCGAAGGCCGAACCGAAACGACCCCGAGCGGGAGGGGGTCGTGAGGTTCGGCCCTTTTTCTTCCCACGCGTAAGGAGTCTCGTCTCAGCCATGGCATCGTTCACCGTCGACGCGCTCGTCATCGGCGCCGGCCCGGGCGGCTACCACGCCGCGATCCGGCTCGGCCAGCTCGGCAAGAAGGTCGTCTGCTTCGACCGCGACGAGGTCGGCGGGGTCTGCCTGAACTGGGGCTGCATCCCGACCAAGGCCCTCCTGCACGTCGGCGAGATCACCCGCCAGATCGACCACGCCGCCGAGATCGGCCTGAAGGTCCCCAAGGCCGAGATCGACCGCGCGGGCGTGGCCGCGTTCAAGGACAAGGTCGTCAAGGCCAACGTCGGCGGCGTCAACCAGCTCTTCAAGGCCAACAACGTCGAGTTCGCCTACGGCGACGCCTCGTTCGTGAGCAAGAACGTCGTCTCGCTCAAGAAGAAAGACGGCACGACCGACGAGTACACCGCGCCGGCGATCGTCATCGCCACCGGCTCGGCGCCGGTCGACGTGAAGGCGTGGCCGCGCGACGGCGAGACGATCATCAACAGCGACGACGCGGTCAAGCTCGAGCGCATTCCCAAGAACCTGCTGGTCGTCGGCGGCGGCGTGATCGGCCTCGAGTTCGCGACCGTCTACACGCGCCTGGGCGCGAAGGTGCTCGTCGTCGAGGCGATGCCGAACATCCTGACCGGCACGGATCTCGAGATCTCGAAGACGCTCGGCCGCATCCTCAAGAAGCAGGGCGTCGAGATCGCGCTCAACACCAAGGTCGGCGCCCTCGAGAAGACCGGCAAGCACGCGGTCAAGGCGACGATCAACGGCGAGTTCACCAGCGGCAAGGACGAGACGCGCGAGTTCGACATGGTGCTGGTCGCGGTCGGCCGCCGCCCCGTGACCGACACGCTCAACCTTGCCGCCGCCGGCCTCGCCGTCAACGACAAGGGCTTCCTCGAGGTCGACGCGCAGCGCCGCACGACGGTGGACGGCATCTTCGCGATCGGCGACGTCGCCGGCGCGCCGCTGCTGGCGCACAAGGCGATGAAGGAAGGCGTCGTCGCCGCGGAAGTGATCGCGGGCGACCGCGCTTCGGCGTTCGATCCGGTCGCGGTGCCGAACTGCGTCTACACCGATCCCGAGGTCGCGACGGTCGGGCTGTCCGAGGAAGAGGCGAAGGCGGCCGGACACGAGATCGTCGTCGGCAAGATGGCGCTGATCGCGTCGGGCCGCGCGCGCACGATGAACGAGACCGACGGCATGATCAAGCTGATCGCCGACGCCAAGACCGACCTGCTGCTGGGCATGCACATCATCGCGCCGCAGGCGGAATCGCTGATCGGCGAAGGCGTCATCGCGCTCGAGATGGGCGCGACCGCCGAAGACGTCGGCCTCTCGATCCACCCCCATCCGACGCTGACCGAGTCGATCATGGACGCCGCCGAGTTCATCCACGGCAAGGCGATCCACATCGTCAACCCCAAGCCGAAGAAGCAGCCCGCGGCGGTCTAGTTGCATGGCGGCGCGCGCACGGCTCCTCGATCTCGGCCGCCGGGAATACCGCCCGGTGCTGGAGCTGCAGCGCGCACTGCATGCCGCCGTCAGCGCCGGCCACGAACCGGACACGTGGCTGGTCGTCGAGCACGAGCCGACGGTCACGCTCGGCCGCAACGCCAAGGAGTCGAACCTGCTGCTCGCGCGGCCGCTGCTCGAAGCCCGCGGCGTGGCGGTCGTCCCGGTCGAACGGGGCGGAGACGTCACCTATCACGGGCCGGGTCAAGTGGTCGTCTACCCGATCCGCCGGCTGGCGCGCTTTCGTGAGGTCGTGCCGGTCGTCAACGCGATCGAAACCGCCGTCATCTCGACGCTGCGCCGTTTCGGCATCGTCGCGCAGCGGCGCGCCGAGCATCGCGGCGTGTACGTCGGCGACGAGGCGATCTGCGCGGTCGGGCTCGCGGTGCGCGGCATGACCTCGCTGCACGGCTTGGCCCTCAACGCCGACACCGCGCTCGACTACGACCGCCTCATCACGCCGTGCGGAACGCCGCAGTTCGGGATCACCTCGATCTCGGCGCAGCTCGGCCGCGAGGTGACGTGGGCGCAAGCGCGCGACGTGCTGATCGAGGAGCTGGCCGGCGCGTTCGCCGTCGAGTTCGAGCGCGAGACGCTCGCGCCGGGGGCGCCGCTGCCCTTGCCGGCGAATCCCGTGGTCGCGATAGCATGAGCGTGACCGACGAGCAGATCCTGGCGGGCTTTGCGAACCTGCACCAGGTCATCACCACCGGCTTCGACGCCGTGCGCGCCGAGATGGCGGCAATGCGCGCCGAACTGTGCACGGAGTTTCGTGGCGAGCTCGGCTCGCGGCTCGGCGCGTTCGAGAACCGCATGATGCGGCGCTTCGATCAGATCGACGCGCGGTTCGACCGCCTCGAGGCGCGCGTCGACGATCACGAGCGGCGCATCTCCACCCTGGAAACCCCATGACCACCATCGACCTGATCGACCCGCAACCGCCTCGCCGCAAGCCCGAGTGGCTCAAGGTGAAGCTCCCGCACGGCGAGACCTACGAGCATGTGCTCGACGAGGTCAAGCGGCTCGACCTGCACACCGTCTGCCAGGAAGCGCGCTGCCCGAACATCGGCGAGTGCTGGGGCGCCGGCACGGCGACGATCATGATCCTGGGTGACACCTGCACGCGCGGCTGCCACTTCTGCAACGTCAAGACCGGCTCACCGAAGGGCGAAGTCGATTGGCTCGAGCCCAAGCGCGTCGCCGAAGCGGTCGCCGAGCTGGGCTGGCAGTATTTGGTGCTGACGGCCGTCGACCGCGACGATCTGGCCGACGGCGGCGCCGCGATCTTCGCCAGCACCGTGCGCATGATCCACAAGAAGGCGCCGGATGCGAAGGTCGAGTGCCTGACCGGCGATTTCGCCGGCGACCTCGCGGCGCTCGACGTCGTGCTCGACGCACAGCCCGAAGTGCTGGCGCACAACCTCGAGACGGTCGAGCGGCTGCAGAGCAGCGTGCGCGACCGGCGCGCCGCCTACCGCCAGTCGTTGGCCGTGCTCGCGCACGCGAAGCGATCCGGCAAGGTCACCTACACCAAGACCTCGCTGATGCTCGGCCTGGGTGAGACCGAAGACGAGATCGCGCAGGCGATGGACGACGCACGCGCCGTCGGCGTCGACATCTTCACCATGGGTCAGTACCTGCAGCCCACCAAGCGTCACCTCGACGTGGTCGAGTTCCTCACGCCGGAGAAGTTCGCGCGCCTCAAGGCGCTGGGCGAGAGCAAAGGCTTCGTGCAAGTCGTCTCCTCGCCGCTCTCGCGCAGCTCGTACCACGCCGAACAAGCCTTCGTCTGAGCCGGCGGTGACCGACGGGCTGCCCCTCCCGCGGCGGCGCGTCGCCTATCTCGCGCTGGCGATCTCGGTCGCCATGTCGGTGCTCGACGGCTCGATCGCCAACACGGCGCTGCCGACGATCGCGCGCGATCTGCACGCCGACGTCTCCGCTTCGATCTGGGTCGTCAACGGCTTTCAGCTGGCGGTCACGGCGACGCTGCTGGCGTTCGCCTCGCTCGGTCAGCTGCGCGGCGCGGCACGTATCTATCGTCTCGGCGTGGTCGTGTTCATGCTCGGCTCACTCGCCTCCGCGCTCTCGCACACGCTGCCGCTGCTGATCGCGGCACGTGCGTTCCAAGGCATCGGCGCGTCGGCGATCATGTCGATCTCGCCGGCGATCCTGCGCGAGATCTTCCCGCGCGCGCAGCTGGGCCGCGCGCTCGGTCTCAACGCGCTCGTCGTCGCGACCAGCTCGGCGGCCGGCCCGACGATCGGCGGCTTCATCCTGGCACTGGCGCCGTGGCCGTGGCTGTTCGCCGTCAACGTCCCGTTCGGCGTGCTCAACATCGCCCTCAACAGCGCGCTGCCCGGGGACGAGCGCGCGGGCGGCTGGCCCGATCTCGTCAGCGTGGTGACCAGCGCGCTCGCGTTCTCGCTGGCGATCTGGGGACTCGACGGCTTCGCACGCGCCGAGCCGCTGTGGGAGATCGCGGTCTGGATTGGCGCGGGCGTCGTCGCGGCGGTCGTCTTCGTGCGGCGGCAGTTCACGCTCGAGCGGCCGATGATCGCGCTGGACCTGTTCCGCATTCCACCGTTCGCGATGGCGGCCGCGACGTCGCTGGCGACGTTCACCGCGCAAGGCTTGGCCTACATCGCCCTGCCGTTCTTCTTCCAGGAGGCGTTGGGGCGCACGCCACTCGAGTCGGGCTTGCTGCTGACGGCGTGGCCGCTCTCGATCGCCGTCGTCGCGCCGATCGCGGGACGCCTTGCCGATCGCTATCCGGTCGGCATCCTCGCGACGCTGGGCTTGGCGGTGCTCACGGTGGGGCTCGGCTCGTACGCCGGCATGCCCGCGCATCCGTCGGCGGCGATGATCGTCGGCCACGGAGTCATCTGCGGTTTGGGCTTCGGTTTCTTCCAGTCGCCGAACAACCGCGAGCTGATCGGCAGCGCGCCGCGCAGCAAGAGCGCCAGCGCGTCGGGCCTGCTGGCCGCGATCCGCGTCGGCGGTCAGACCGTCGGAACGGCGCTGGTCGCGATCGTCTTCGGCCTGTTCGGCGCTTCGATCGCGCACGGCACGCCGACCGCGACGATCGTCGGCCGCGCGGCGCCGGTCGCGCTCTGGGTCGCCTGCGGTTGCGCGGGCATCGCGACCCTGGCCAGCGCGTTGCGCCTCTTCCAGCGGGGTACACACCCGGCATGAGCATCACGGAGATCAGCGCCGACGCGCTGCTCGGCATGGCCCCCGCCGACGTGACCATCCTCGACGTCGGCCAACACGCCGGCAAAGCGGAGATCCGCGGCGCGGTGCGCTACCGCCCGCATGACCTGCTGCGCCCCGATCACCTCGTGCTCCCGCTCGCACCCGAGAAGCCGGTCGTCCTGTACGACGCGGACGGGCGCGGCGATCTCACTCGCAAGGTCGCGGACCGTTTGGCCTCGTCCGGCTACGGCGACGTGCGGATCCTGCTCAACGGCTTCGCGGCCTGGACCCAGATCGACGGACCGACACAAGAGGCGTCGCTCGAGCAGATGGTCCCGCCGGCCGAGCCCGACGAAGTGCAAGCGCTCGACCGCCGCCTCTGACGGCGCTCAACGGCGCTGTTGCGCCTGGACGCCGATGGACGTGCTGGTGACGCTGACCGGCACGCTGACCGTCGCGCCAACGGTGTCGCCGACCGTTACCGTGCAGGTACCGCTCTCGAGCCCGGGTGTGACGGTGAAGGTCACCTGCGCCCCGCTGGTCGCCGGCGTCGCGGTCGTCGGGCTGATCTCGGCGACGAACCGCTCGGCAACCGGCGACTGGTTCGCCGGACTCGGCGTGCAGCTGATCGCCGACGTGAAGCTGCCCGCATAACCGGCTTCGCTGACCGCCAGCGGCGCCGGCGTCGGCTCCGGCGAGCCGAGGAAGAACGCGATGCTGTTCGGCGTCGCGAGCGGGGTCGGCTGCGCCGCGGCAGTCGGGGTCGGCGTCGGCATCGGCGTCGGCGTAGGCGTCGGTCCGCTCAGCAGCTTGTAGAGGACCAAGATCGCCGACGTCGCGCCGGCAGTTGCCACACGACCCGACCAAAGCGACACAAGCACCGATCCAAAGGGGAACGGGCAAACTGCATCCCCGTAGGTGACACTCGGTTCGCTGTCCCGCCGGACGACTCCAGCCGGCGGCAGCTATCGAAACTGAGCGGTCTCGCGACCAAGGACGAACACCCGTCGGACCGTCGAATCTGAGCGCGATGACGACCCGATCGACGTTTCTTGCCGCCGGTGCGACGGTAGCCGCCGGCGCACTGGCCAGCGCCCCAACCGTAGCGGCCGACCAAGGCCACGCGATGTATCAGGTCCTCGCGCGATCGGCGCGACACCGCCAAGTGATCGCTGCACCGAGGCTCAACGGCGGCGCGGCACTGCGGTACGCGGGCAACACGCTCAACGCGTTCCAGTTCGCGCTGGGCCAAGGCGCCGGTTCGTGCCACGTCGTCGCGGTCTTCTACGGCACCTCGCTCGGCTACGTGCTCGACGACCAGATCTGGGCGCGCTACAAGATCTTCGACCTGCTCGACGCCGCCGGTGACCCGCTGCCGACGATGGTGCACTCGCCGGCAAATCCGTTCTACCGCGCGCGCTCGACGATGAGCGCGACGGCGAACCCGAGCGACGAGCGCGGCTTTTATCACGACTTCACCGTCGAGGCGCTCACCAGGCGCGGCGTCTCGTGGTTCGCGTGCGACAACGCGCTGCATTCACTGAGCGGACAAATCGCACAGATGCATGGTGCCGACGCGAGCCGCGTCTACCAGGACCTCGTGACCCATCTGGTCCCGGGCACGACGATCGTTCCGGCCGGCGTCGCCGCGATCGTCGTGGCCCAGGAGCTGCACTACGCCTTGCTGCCGGCGTAACCGCCTAGGGACCGACCGTCACCGTGACGGTCTGGCTCGGCACGTAGACGTAATCACTGCTCGCCATGCCGAGGTCGTAGAGGTTGAAGGTGCACGTTCCGATCGTGGTGCCCGTGATCGTATACGTCTCGACCCCCGTCGCCGAGTCGAAGGCGCCGGGCGTGACCAACGCGTCTCGGTTGTTCCCCGACGCGTCGAAGCAGCCGGCATCAGCGCCACCAAAGTTCTGGCCGCCGGACTGGACGCCCAAATTGGTGGTGGTTCCGTAGTCCGATCCGGTCACGGTAGCCGTGTTCGTGCCGGAGAGACTCAGGCTGACGGCGGTCGGTGAGACGGTGAGCGGAACGATCGTGTACGTCTGCACCGCGTTGTACGGTCCGACCGTGAACGGCGTCGAGCCGTTCGCGACGAGCGATGCGGTGGCGGTCGACGTGTCGACGTTGGAGCCGCCCACGACGGGCCCGTTCGAGAACGTGACCGTCGCTGGTGCGGTCAGCTCCCCGTCGGTGTAGAGGCCGACGGTAAAGTACTCCTGATCGAACTCGTAGCTGTCGTCGGGGATCGAAGCGACTTGCGCGTAGCCGGACGGCGTGGACCCCGGGCTCGGGAAGGTGGGCAGATCGTTGGCGAAATTCGCGTTCTGGTACGGGAAGAGCAGGACGTGCGATGAGGAGGAGACGGCCGTGACCGGCGCGGCGGTGCCGCTGACGTCGTAAAACGGGCGTGCGGTCGTGTCCGCGTCCTGGGTATCGTAGCCCGCTCCGTCCGCGTCTTCGAACCAGGGGAAGAGCCCGTTCGACACCGGCGTCCCGCCGGTGACGACGACGCGGACCGCGCCGCCGAAGCCTTGGTTCTCATATTGTCCCCAGTCGGCCGCGAAGTTCGTCGTCGTGTCGGAGTACATCCACACCGTCTCGTCGTTCCAATTGTCGACGACGGGCCCGAACGCGATGTTGACGACGGTCTGGCCGCCGACCACCGTCGCCGACGCGCTGGTGGTCGGGGCATACGCCAAGATGGAGGTCCCGCTCGGGAAGCCGTCGCCCTCGTAGGAAGGCAGGCCGCTGACGGTGCCTTCGTCCGTGGGCGTCTGGTCGACCTCGTAGCCCTGGATCGACTCGGTCGCGGCGAGAGTCGGCAGAAGAATCGTGCAGGTGGAGACGGTTCCGCTCGCCGTGCATTCGGTGGCCGAGCTGCCGGCGGAGACGTCGGCGTAGACCGTCTTCATCGTACCGCCGGCGGTGACGGTGAACGCAACGCCGGCGACGGCCCGGGAGATGTACTTCGGCGTTCGCACGGACGACGCGATGCGCCCGACGAGTGCCTTTGCCTTGGTGGGACGTACCGGCTTCGCACGGTTGATCGTGAACGTCACGCGCACGCCGGAGCCGGCCGGTGAGACGGGGCTCGTCGTCGGCGCGGTCGAGGGTGAGGTCGGGACGGCGGCGTGCAGCGCACCGCCGCCGCCGCCGCTGCAGGCGGCGAGCAGGACAGCTGCCAGCGCCGGAACGCCGACGCGGCTGAGGTCGAAACGTACCATGACTCGGTGGTCCTCTACTTCCGGTGCTTAGCGGAGATCGTCGCGTCGAGGGTGGAAACCGTCACGGGGACGACGAGCGTGTTCGCCCCGCCGTCGGAGATCGTGAGCGCGCACGTCCCCGACGCGGTCCCCGGCGCGACCGTGAACGTCGACGACGTCTGCGCCGTGATGTCCGCGACGTCGGTGGAGGGTTGGCCGGACGGGTTCGGCTGACACGTCAGCGCCGCGCTGAAGCTCGCGCTCGGATTGGACGACTCGCTCGCCGCCACGGTGGCAGCCGCCGATCCAAACTCGAGCGCAAGGGCGCTGGGCGCTGCCGCGATCGCCGAGGCGGGTTGCGCCGCGATCGTGAGGGTCGTCGCCGGCAACATCAAGTCGGTGTCGGCATCGCCGAGCGAGAACGAGCAGCTCCCTGCCCCGACCGGGATGACCGAGAAGGCTTGGACGCCGGTCGTCGCGTCGATCGTTCCGGACGGAACGATCACCGCGTAGCCGCCGTTGCCGTTCGCGTCGAGACACGGCGAAGCTTCGCCTCCGCTCGTCGAACCGTAGTCGGTGAGGCTCGCGCTAGCCGGCGTGCCCACCGCGAGCGACGTACTCGCGAGCGACTGCGAGAGCACCGCGAGGACAAACGGCTCGCTGTCCGTGTACGGGTTGCCGCCGTTACTGGCCGGAAAGCCGACGCTGCTCGGGCTCGCAGTAAGATTGTTCGACGCCTGGATGGTGTAATAGGGCGTCGAAGCCGGCGGGACGCTGCCGTCGTACGAGATGGCGTAGATGAACGTCGACTCCGGAAAGAAGAAGTACCCCCACGCGTAGTCGTCGGTGGGCATCGACACCGTCTGCGCCAGGCCTCCCGACGGCGGCGGCACGATCCCGGAGCTGTTCAGGTAGACGTTCTGGTCGTTGGCGAATCCGGCGTTGCGATAGGGATACACGAGCACGTGCTGCGTCGGCGTGCTCGATCCGACGAATGTTTGGATCGTCGGCGCGACCGCCGCGCCGTTGACGTCGACGAATGACAGCGGGACCTTATCGCCGTCGCCGGCGGATCCGTCCTGGTTTAGCCACAGCATGGCGCCGAGCGCGAGGACCGGCGTGCCCGCGACCGCGACGATGCGCGTCGTCGGATAATCCTGGGCGATCGTCGAAGCCTGCGAATAGAAGTTGAGCGGGGAGAACCCGCCGATCACCGGGGAGAGGCCGACCAGCGTTACGCCCGTCGTCCCGGACGACGCCGGCGTCACGGACCCGCTGCCGACGGCCAAGATGTTGGCCTTCGTCGCGAAGCCCGTCCCGTATCCGTTCGTCTCGTCGAGGGGCTCCTGATCGAGCTCGGTGACGGTCACCGTCTCTCCGGTACCGAGGATCGGGATCGGGACCGTGCACGTCTGTTGGTAGTTGTTACTCGCGGTTCCCGGACCCGGGCACACGACGTTGTTCGGGACGTTCGCGACGTCGACGTACAGCGTCTGCGAGCTGCCCCCCGCGGTGATCGCGACCTCGACGCCATCGACGTTCGGGGCGAGATACTTCGGAGCACGCCGACCGGACGCGCTGGTCTTCACCGGCCACGGCGCTCCGAGCGACGAGCTTGGCTTCCTATCGATCGTGAACGTCAGCTTCGTGGTCTTCGACGACGGCGCGGAGGACGGTGCGCCGGTCGGCGTGACGGCGGGCACGCTCGGGCGGGTCGCACCACCGCCGCCCCCGCCGCCGCAGGCGGCGAGGAGCAGCGCGGCGGCGATCGAGGCCGTGCCGAACGCGAGGGTGGATCGTTGTAGCATCTCCTAGTCCTCTACTTCGTCGTCCGGTGCTTGGCGTAGATGCCGACTTCGTTCTCGGTCACCGTCAGCGGCACGCCGAGCTTGTTGCCGGCCCCGTCCGAGACCGTGACCTCGCACGCGCCGGTCGCCGAACCCGGCGTCACGCTGAACGTGACGCTCGTCGGCGACTGCACCGTATAGGCGCTGACGATCGCGACTGTGCTGCTGCTGGCGGGATTCGCGACACATGCGATCGCCGGCGGCACCGAGATCGTGCTCGTGTCCTGCACGCTCACCGTCTGCGCTCCGGCGTTGGTGACGAGGTCGAACGCGAGGCTGCTCGGGCTCGCGGTGAAGCCGGCCGGCGTGTCGTAGCCGGCGATGGTCACCGTGACGGGATTGCTGAGCACGCCGGTGTCGCCGTCCGCGACCTGGAAGGAGCACGTCCCTTGCGCGACCGGCGTGACGCTGAAGGTGTTCGCCGACGAACCGGCCGTCACGGTTCCTGCGCCGGTGCCGCTGCAGGACTCGCTCGCGCCGCCGCCCGCGAGCGTCATCGCGGTGCGCGCTCCCGGCGCGCTGCCCATAACCGTCGCCGTGGCGCCGCTCGCCAGGCTCGCGGTGTTCGCGCTCACGCTCGCCGAGATGGGATCGATCGCGTACGTGACCGTCGCGTTGTACGGTCCGACGGCGAACGAGCCGCTGGCGGGGTTGTAGAGCGTGCCGGTCGCCGTCGACGTGCCGACGTTCGAGCCGTTGACGATCGGCCCGTTCGAAAGGGTGACGGTACTCGGTGACGTCGACTGCCCGTCATAGTTGATGCCGATGATGAAGACGCACTCCGCCCACTCGTAACCGTCGTTGGGAATCGTCGCGGTTTGCGCATAGCCGGGCGGCGTGGTCGACGACGGCGTCAGCGAGAGCGCCCCGGCGTCGTTGGCGAAACCGGGGTTCGCGAACGGCGCGACGGTGACGCCGGACGTCGACGAGACGAGCGTGAGCGGCGCCGCGGCACCGCTCGCATCGACGAACGGCAGCGCGACCGCGTCGGGATCGTACCAGCCACCGTCGGGGTCGGCGAACTCCGGCGTCACGAATCCCTGCGCCGGCGCACCGCTCGTGACCGCGACGCGGTCCGTCACGCCGGTGCCGACGTCGTTCCCGTTGCTCTCCACGCTGAAGGATGCGTTCGAGGTCGGGGTGTCGCCGCTGGCGGTGTCGATGCCCGGCCAGCAGTTGTACCAGCCGCCGACGACGGCCGAGATGCCGAGCTGCACGTTGGTGACCGTGCCGGGCGTCAGCGTCGCTTGCGTGGATCCGACACCCAAGATGTTGGAGTTGGTCGGGAAGCCGTCGCCCTCGTAGGCGGGAAGCCCGTTGGTTCCCTCGTCCGTCGGCGCCTCGTCGACCTCCGTCACCGCGATCGTCTCGGAAGCGGCCAGCCACGGAATCGCGAACGTGCACGTCTCGACGCCGCCGCCGTTCGTGCACGCGGCCGAGCTCTGGGTGATGTCGACGTACTGCGTCTTCGTCGTCCCGCCGGCGGTGACCGCGATTTGCAGACCGTCGCTAGCAGTCGAGACATATTTGGGCGACCGCTTCGCCGCGGCGCCGTGACGCGCGGCCGCCGCCGACGTCTTCTTCGGCCTCGTCGACGCGGCGCGGTTGATCTTGACCGTCAGGCGCGCCTGCGAGCCGCTCGCCGGCGCGGCGGTCGGCGCCGAGGACGGACTCCCGCCGGTCGCGTGCGGCACGCTCGCGGTGCCGCCGCCCCCGCCGCACGCGGCCAACAGCAGCGCAGCAGCGGCCGGCGCGCTCAAGCGCGTGAGAATAAAACGCAACATCGCTGAGCGCTCCTTACTTCTGCTTGCGGTGCGTGCCGAACACGCCCAGATTTGCGAGTGAGCTCGTCACCGGTACGACGGTCGAGCCGTTGTTGCTGTCGGTGATCGTCAAGTTGCACGAGCCCGTCTCGTCGCCGGGCGCCACCATGAAGAACGTGACGCCGTTCGTCGGACCCGTCAGGGTCGCGACCGCCGTTCCACTTTGACCCGAGGGATTTTCGGTGCACGCGATGGCCGCGCTGAACGTGCCGGCGTAGTTCGGCTCGCTGACACTGACCGGGGCCGGCGTCGGGCTCGACGAGAGGTCGAAGTTGACGGCGGTCGGATCTGCCAGCGGCGTCGGCACCGGGGTCGGGGTCGGGGTCGGGGTCGGCGTCGCGGTGGGCGCGATCGTCGGCGTCGGCGTCGCGCTCGGCGCGGCCGTCGGCGTCGGCGTTGCGGTCGGCGTCGCCGTCGAGCTCGGGGTGGGCGTTGGCGTCGGACCCGTCGCGGCACCCTCGTCCCACAGCGCGAGCACCACCGGCTCGCCCGCCGCGATGGCCAGCGTCCCCGGTGCGGCGGCGAACGAGACGGTCGTCCCGCTCACCGTTGCCGGCCCGTCAAAGAAGTCGTTCCAGCTGCCGTCCGTCGCTTGCGCGTACAGCGCCAGCTCGTAGTCGTCGCCCGCGACCGCGCTGGGGACCGTGAACAAGAATGCCGGCACCCCGCTCAGCGTCACGCTCTGCGTTGCGGCGAACTCGACGAAGACGATCGGCGCGGACGACGCGCTCGCCGTGCGGCGCGCGGCCGCCGGCCCGCGCGCCACCGAGCTGAACGTCGCGGTCCCGCTCGGCTGCGTCGGCGTGATCGTCTCGGTCAACGTCGCCGCGACGTTTGCCGTCGGCAGCATCCCGGAGACCGAGACCGTCCCGTCCGAAAGCGGGGGCAGCGCGACAGTGCTCGTCGTCGACGTCTGCACGGTCTGCACGTTGGACGGGCCTGCCGTCGGCGTCGGCGTCGGTGCGGCGAGATCGCGCGGTGGGGTCGTTCCCGATCCGCCACAGCCCGCGACGAGCGCGGCGCACAAAGCAAGAGCAGGGACAACCATAAGGGTTGGCCGGGGCAAGAACGGCAAAGCGGTTCCTCGCGGATGGAAGACAGAGCGACGGGCCCATCTCGGTGAGCG
The DNA here is from genome assembly GCA_035504415.1 of Candidatus Sulfotelmatobacter sp. Lineage (NCBI taxonomy): Bacteria > Pseudomonadati > Acidobacteriota > Terriglobia > Terriglobales > Candidatus Korobacteraceae > Candidatus Sulfotelmatobacter > Candidatus Sulfotelmatobacter sp. Next base: position 171,955 of record DATJRY010000021.1, read on the forward strand.
GCCGATCGCAAATGTGCGATCGGCGACATACCAAGATAGGCCAGCGTCACCCGCCTTGTGCCACGACGGCTCCGGCCCCCTGGGGGCTTACCCAGTCTTTACAAAGACAGGTTAGGCGTACACGCCGCGCGCTTTGAGCGAGCGCACGACGCGATCGATCGCGACCATGTACGCCGCGGTGCGATACGTGATGCCCCGTGTCTGCGCGACCTCGCGCACGACGCCGAAGTTCTCGAGCAGCTGGTCGCGCAGCCGTTCGTTGACCTGGGCCTCTTTCCAGAAGTAGCCCTGGCGGTCTTGAACCCACTCGAAGTACGACACGGTCACGCCGCCGGCGTTGGCCACGATGTCGGGGATGACGGTGATGCCGTTGCGGGCGAAGACGTGGTCGGCTTCGGGCGTCGTCGGCCCGTTGGCACCCTCGACGATCAGCTTCGCCTTGACGCGCGCGGCGTTGTCGACGGTCAGCACCTTCTCGAGCGCGGCCGGCACGAGCACATCGCACGGCACCTCGAGCATCGCTTGGTTCGACATCCGCTCGCCGCCGCGATAGCCGTCCAGCGAGTGGTGCTCTTGCGCGTACGCGATCGCGCCGGCGACGTCGACGCCCTTCTCGTTGACGTAGGCGCCCGTCACGTCGCTGATGCCCACGATCGTGCAGCCGGCGTCGGCGAACATCTGCGCCGCGATCGAGCCGACGTTGCCGAAGCCTTGTACCACGATCTTCGCGCCCTTGGGATCGATCCCCAAACGCGCCATCTCGTCGAGTGCGACGATGCTCACGCCGCGCCCGGTCGCCTCGACGCGACCGCGCGAGCCGCCGATGTCGAGCGGCTTGCCGGTCACCACGCCCGGCACGTTCATGCGGTGGTGCATCGAGAAGGTGTCCATGATCCACGCCATGTGCTGCGGCGTCGTGTTGACGTCGGGCGCCGGAACGTCTTTGTCGGGACCGATTACTTCGACCAGCTCAGCGGCGTAGCGGCGCGTGATGCGCTCGATCTCGGAGGTCGAGAGCGTGCGCGGGTCACAGGTGACGCCGCCTTTGCCGCCGCCGAACGGCAGATCGACGACGGCGCACTTCCAGGTCATCCAGAAGGCCAACGCGGTGACCTCGTCGAGCGTCACGCCGGGATGGAAGCGGATCCCGCCCTTGGCCGGCCCGCGCGCGAAGTTGTACTGCACGCGGTAACCCGTGTAGACCTCGAGTTGGCCGCTGTCGCGCTGGAACGGTATCGAGAAGATGATTTGGCGCGATGGGTGGGTGAGGATCGCGCGCATCCCGGGATCGAGGTTGAGCAGCGCCGCCGCTTCGTTGAAGTACGCGATCGCGTCGCCGAAGACGCTGACCTCGCGAACGGCGGTAGTACCCGGTACGGCTGTGGACATGAAGAGAATGGCCTCCTGAGCCGTCCTGCGTCTTTAGGACATTTAGCGAAAATACCTTGACCGCGACTCGCCATTTGGACCACGACGGCCCGGGTCGGAACCCCACGTCCCAGCGAATCAGGCGACGCTCGCTTTGCTCGCCGAAGCGTGCGTCCACGTTCATGGCCCGCCTGGGCACCTACTCGCTCTTCGCCGGGTTGCCTTACAGATCGGCCTGATTCGCAACTTCCTGATCCGGTCTAGACGTTGAAGCGGAACTCGACCACGTCGCCCTCTTGCATGACGTAGTCCTTGCCTTCGGACCGCAGCTTTCCGGCGGCGCGGATCGCGTCCATCGCCTTGAGGGTCACGTAATCGTCGTACGAGACGATCTCGGCGCGGATGAAGCCGCGCTCGATGTCGGTGTGGATCTTGCCGGCCGCTTGCGGCGCTTTGGTTCCCTTGGCGATCGTCCAGGCCCGGGTCTCCTTCGGGCCGGCGGTCAGGAACGTCATCAGGCCCAGCAGGTCGTACGCCTCGACGATCAGCCGGTCCAGCCCGCCGGCCGTGATCCCGTAGTCGGCCCGGAACATCGCGACGTCGTCCTCGCTCATCCCGGCGAACTCCGACTCGACCTTGCCGTTGAACGCGATGGCCCGGCTGTTCTCGGTCCGCGCGTGGGCCATCACCGTCTCGGCCATCGGCCCCAGCGTCGCGATTTGCCCCTCGTCGACGTTGGCGACGTAGAGCATCGGCTTGGCGGTCAGCAAGAACGACTCGCGGGCCAGGCGCAGCTCCTCGGAGTCGGGCGGGAAGGCGCGGGCCGGCTTGCCGGCCTCCAGTGCGGCGACCAGGCGCTCCAGCGCCTCCAGCTCGGGAGCCTGCTTGGGGTTCGCGCGGACCTCGCGGGCCAGCTTCTCCCGGCGGCGCTGCAGGGTGCCCAGATCGGCCAGCGCCATCTCGATGGCGATGATCTCGATGTCGCGCAGCGGGTCGGGCGCGCCCTCGACGTGGGTGACGTTGTCGTCGGCGAAGCAGCGCACCACCATCGCGACCGCGTCGGTCTCCCGAATGTGCGAGAGGAAGGCGTTGCCGAGCCCTTGACCGCTGGCAGCCCCCCGGACCAAGCCGGCGATGTCGACGAAACGCATCGTCGCGGGGACGATCTTCTCCGACGCGTTCAGCGCCGCGAGCGCGTCGAGCCGCCGGTCGGGCACCGGGACCTCGCCGACGTTCGGCTCGATGGTCGCGAACGGGTAGTTCGCTGCCAGCGCTTGCGCTGAACGCGTAAGCGCGTTGAAGATGGTCGACTTGCCCACGTTGGGAAGCCCGACGATACCGCACGACAATGCCACGGAGCGCCTTCGTACGCGGCACCGAAGGATTCGCCCTTGGACCTCCCGGAGTATGCGGGGATGCGGCAGATGAAGGTCGACAAGCTGGGGATCGATCTCCTCACGCACGACCCCGTCGTCATCCTGAAGGACCTCGAGGGCAAGCGCTACCTGCCGATCCTGATCGGCCCGTTCGAGGCGACGGCGATCGCCTTGGCGCTGGAAGGCACCTCGGTCCCGCGGCCGCTCTCGCACGATCTGATGCGCAACTTGCTCGAATCGCTCTCGGCCAAGCTCGAGCAGATCGTCATCCACGACATCAAAGAGTCGACGTTCTACGCCAAGCTCGTCGTTCGGACCAACGGCGACGTCCAGGAGATCGACGCGCGTCCGTCCGACGGGATCGCGCTGGCGCTGCGCATGCAAGCGCCGATCTTCGTCAGCGACAAGATCGCACTCGAGGAGACGGTCCCCGACAACAAACCGGCCGAGCCCGAAGAACAGCAAAAATTCAAGAAATTCATCGAAGAGCTCAAGCCCTCGGATTTCTTAGAATAGTGGACGTGGGCGGCGCGCTAGTCTAACGGCGCTCCGCCCCTGGCTCCGCGCCCCCCACGCTTCGCGTGGGGCCCCCGGACCGCCGCGCGCGGCGACATCGAGCCAAGGGGACGTTCCCCGAGGCCGCGCGCGAACTCGTCCCGCTCAGGCGGACTTTTTTGCTTTCGCGTCTTACCTTACGGCGCGATGTACACGACGACTGAACGGGCTGAGATCGGGGTCTATGGGGGCTCCGGGTTCTATTCGCTGATCGAGAATCCGCGTGAGGTTTGGGTCGAGACGCCCTACGGGTTGCCCTCGGACAAGATCGCGCTCGGCGAGATCGCCGGCAAGAAGGTGGCGTTTCTGCCGCGCCACGGCAAGGATCACCGCTACCCGCCGCAGTCGATCAACTACCGCGCCAACGCCTGGGCGATGAAGGCGCTGGGCGTGACCCGCATCATCGGCCCGACCGCCTGCGGCTCGCTGCAGCCGCACGTGAAGCCCGGCTCGATGGTCGTCGCCGACCAGATCGTCGATCGCACCACCGGCCGCAAAGACACGTTCTACGACGGCCCGATCACGACGCACGTCTCGTTCGCCGATCCGTACTGCCCGCAGCTTCGGCCGATCGCGATCGACGCGCTGCGCGGCCTGGGGATCGACACGCACGACCACGGCACGATCGTCATCATCCAAGGACCGCGCTTCTCGACGCGTGCCGAGTCGAAGTGGTTCAGCTCGCTGGGCTGGGAGGTCATCAACATGACCAACTACCCGGAGTCGTATCTCGCGCGCGAGCTCGAGATGTGCTACGTCAACATCTCGCTGATCACCGACTACGACGTCGGTCTGGAAGGCGCCGGCGGCATCCAGCCCGTCTCGCACGCCGAAGTGATGAAGGTGTTCGCCAGCAACAACGAGCGGGTGAAGGCGGGCATCTTCAAGATCATCGAGAGCATGCCGGCCGAGCGCAGCTGCTCGTGCGGCGACGCGTTGGCCGGCGCGCGCGGGTAAACGGCGCATCATGAAGCGCGCACCGCTGCCCGGCGTCGACCCGTCGATCTACCTCGCGGCGCTGCCGCTGCTGGTGCGCAACCCCTCGATCGTCATCGTGCCGCTGCTGATGGCGGTGATCGGGATCCTGGTCGGCCGCCTGTTCACGCCGGGCGGCGCCGACCTGGGCGGCATCACCGGGGGCATCCTGCAGCTGTTCGTGTTTCTGCTGATGCTGTTCGGCCTGGGCACGGCGTGCATCATCGCCGACGACGCCTGGCGTCACGGGCGCGCCTCGTTCGAGAACGGCTGGGTCGAAGCGCGCCGGCGCGCACCGGAGATCCTGATGGCCGCGATCGGCGTGAGCTTCGTGCTCGCGATCGGACAGTACGCGAGCGCGCTGCTCGGCGCGATCGGGTATCTGCTGTTGGCCGCGGCGGCCTTCTTCCTCATCTTCGCGATCCCGGCGGCCGCCGTCGGCGGCGTCCCCGGCGGCGCGGCGATCCAGGTCTCGATCGACCGGGTACGCGCGAACCCGCTCTCCGCGGCGCTCGCGACGATCGTCACCATCGGCCTGGTCATCGTGGTCACGCCGATCCTGACCGGGCTCGTGTTGACGTGGCTGGCGCCGTATCTGACCGGCTTTTCCGTCATCGGCTCGCTGATCGAAGCGGTGTTCCAGGCGATCTTCGTCAGCTACTCGGCGCTGATCGTCACCAAGAGCTACACCGACGCCGCCTTCGGCCGCCGTTTCTAGCCGCTTGCGCGATCCGCACGCGCCGGCGCGAGCGCCATTCGGACCAGGTCGGCGACCAGCGGCGGGCTGACGTTGGTGCGCGCGATCCGATCGGCGTCGCCCAGCGCGGTCAACAGCCGCACGTACGCGGCCGGCTCGCGAGCCGGGAGCTGCGCCAAGCGCGCGCGCTGATCGGCGGCGAGCAGCGGGACGCTGCCGCCGAGCTGCAGCGCGACGTAATCGCGCGCCAGCGTCTTGACGGTCTCGAGGCCGGCTTCGAGCGTCGGGCGCGTCGCCCAACCCGCGGCGTCGGCCGCCTCACCCCGCGCGGCGGCGAAGAACCACTCGACGGCGGCGTCGCGCGTCGCGCCTTCGCCTTCTTCGAGGAAGGCCAGCGCGCGCGTCGCGCTGCCGTTTGCCACCGCGGCGGCCTGCCGCGCGTCGTCGGGAGCGATGCCGGCGCGCAGCAGCACGTCAACGACCTCGTCTTGCGCCAGCGAGGGAAACGTCACTTCGACCAAGCGTGACTTGATCGTCGGCAGCACGCGGCCCGGCGCGTAGCTCGTCACGATCAGCACGACGCCGGCCGGCGGCTCCTCGAAGAACTTCAGCAGCGCGTTGGCGGCCTCACGCGTGAAGTCCGCGTCGCCGAGCACGAACACGCGCATCCCGCCGGCGTACGAGTGCAGCGAGAGCTGCCGGACCAGATCGCGCGCGGTCGGCTCGTCGCTGTCGTGAAAGCCGCTGCCGTCGCGCTCGCCGATCTTGAGTTGCCCCTGCGCTGCGTAGAAGTCCGGATGCGTTCCCGCCGCGAAGCGCGTGCAGCCGGTGCAATGACCGCACCAGCCGAGCAGCGTGCGCTTGGGGGTGACGCACAGCAGCGACTGCGCCAGCGCGCGCGCGAACGTCTTCTTCCCGACGCCCTGCGGACCGCTGAACAAGTAGCCGTGCGCGAGCGTGGCGGTCGTCAGGTGCTCGAAGAACGCGCGCGGACCGGCCGCGCCGATGACGTCGAAGGTGCCGTCGATCATGGGTGCGCGCTCGCGCGGCGCTGCTCGAGCACGGCGCGGGCGGCCGCCCGGACGTGGTCCGGCGGCGCCACGCCGTCGAGCACATGGATGCGCGGGAACCGCTTGGCCAGCGCGAGATAGCCCTCGCGCACGCGCTGGTGGAACGCGTCGTCCTCGCGCTCGAGACGGTCGGCGCCGCCGCGGGCGGCGACGCGCGCGCGAGAGAGCTCGACCGGGATGTCGAGCAGGAACGTGAGGTCCGGTGCGATGCGGCGCGTGGCGGCCAAGCAGATCTCCAGCAGCCCTTCCACGTCCAACCCGCGGCCGTACCCTTGATACGCAACGGTGGCGTCGAAGAAGCGGTCGCACAGCACGGTCGTCTCTGCCTTCAAGGCGGGCGCGATCCGTTCGGTGACGAGCTGCGCGCGCGAGGCGTTGACCAGCATCACCTCCGCCAGCGGATCGACCGTGTACCGCGGGTCGACGAACAGCGCGCGCACGGCGTCGCCGAACGGCGTCCCGCCGGGCTCGCGCGTCACGACGACCTCTTCGCCGCGGGCGCGCGCGTCGGCCGCCAGCGCCGCGATCAGGGTCGATTTCCCGGCCCCTTCGATTCCCTCGAACGTAACGAGCACGTTTGGCCGGTTCGCGTCCGGGGGGAACGGCGCCCCCATCGCGGGGAAACGAGCGGTTCCATGGAGCGCTACCGGGCGGTGGCGGCCCGCTTTGCCCGACGCCGCCTGCTCGCCATCGTCATCTCGTTCCCCGCAGCTCTGATCTTCGTCACCTTCGTCGGCGTGTTCACCGTGCCGGAAGCAGAGGCGTGCTTCGGGCTCGCCGCGCTGCTGACGCTGATCGTGCCGATCTACCAGACGATCGCGCTGCGCCGCGCACTGGCTCCCGTCCGCCGCGCGCTGACCGAAGGGGCCGGCGACGCACCTGCGATCGCCTCCCGCCTGCGCGGCCTGGTCCCGCACTTCGTGATCGCGTGGTTCCTCGCGTTCCTGGTGATCCCACTGATCGCGGTCCCGCTCGGAAACGGTCTGGTCGGCCTGCCCTCGGCGCAGAACCTGGTCGTCGGCGTGCTGGGGACGCTGCTGTGCTGGGCGATGTACGCCTCGCTGTTGAGCCTGGCGCTCGAAGAAGCGCTCGCGACCTGGGCGACCCTGACGGCCGAAGCGTTGCATGCTCAGCTGCCGCCGCCGCGGGTCACCGCCGGCGGGATCGCCGGCCGGATCATCCTGGTCGTCACCGTCACCGCGGTCTTCGTCACCACCGTCACCGGCGCGATCGCCGTCCGCGGCGAGAGCAACGATCGCACGCTGGCCTTCGCGCTGACGTGCGTCGTCGTGATCGCGTACGCGTTCTTCGCCGCGCGCTTCCTGGCCGACGCCATCGCCGCGCCGCTCGGCAAATTGGCGCGCGCGCTCGATCGCGTCGCCGACGGCGACTTCGAAGCGCTGTCCGAGCTGCGCACGCTCCCGCGCACTTCCCACGAAGTCGGGATCGTGCTGCACTCGCTGGCGGGCGCCGAAGCGTCGCTGCGCGAGGTCTCGCACGCGGCCGTGCGGCTGGCCGACGGCGACCTGGCGACCACGATCACGCCGCGCGGCGAAGGAGATTTCCTCACCGCGGCGCTCGCGCGGTTGCTCGGCGCCGTGCGCGACGTGCTGCGCGACGCACGCGGCGCCGCCGGCGCGCTCGACGCCGGCTCCGCCGACGCCGACGCGAACGCCGCCGAGCTGCGCGCGGTCAGCAGCGGCATCGCGGACGACCTCCAGGCGACCTCGGCCAGCGTCGAAGAGCTCGAACGCACGACGATCGAGGCCGGCGCCGCCAGCGTCGACGTCGCGCACGCGGTCAGCACCGTCCAAACCTCCGCCGACCGTCTCGAAGATCTGGTGCGCGACACCGCCGCCGCCCTGGAGCAACTCGCCAGCTCCGTCGAGCGCAGCGTCGAGATCGCCGGGACGATCCGCGCGCTCGCGCACACCGCCGAGGACGTCGCCACGCGGGCCGGCAACGCCCTCTCGGACGCGACCGGTTCCGGCGAACGCGCCGCCCTCGCCCTCGGCTCGACGCTCGAAGGGATCGAAGCCCTCCACGAAGCGTCCGAGCGGATCGGCGCGATCACCGAGACGATCGACGAGATCTCGGATCAGACGAACCTGCTGGCGCTCAACGCCGCGATCGAGGCGGCGCGCGCCGGCGACCACGGGCGCGGCTTCGCCGTCGTCGCCGACGAGATCCGCGGCCTGGCATCGCGCGCCGCGCAAGCCAACGCCGAGATCGCCGCCGTCGTGCGCGACGTGCAGCGCCGCACCGGCTCCGCCGTCGCTTCCACGCGCGAAGGCAACGAGGCCGCGCGCGCGGCACGCGCGGCAACCGGCGCCGCGTCGGACGCGCTCGGTGCGATTCGCCGCGACGTCGGCGAGGTCGCGCGCCGCCTGGACGACGTCGGTCACGCCAACGACGAGCAAAAGAGCACGACCGAGGCGCTGATGCGCGCCACGACGGCCGTCCGCGAGCAAGCCGCGCAGAACCGCACCGTCGCGGACAACCTCAGCGCCCTCGCCGAGCACCTCGCGCGCGCGGCCTCGGAAGGCGCCGACGCCTCCACGCACACCCGTTCCCGCGTGGCCGCGCTGGTGCAGGCCGGCGAGACCGTCGCCAGCGAGGCGGCCGCGCTGCTGCAGATGACCGGCACGCTGCGCGACGCCTCCGCCCGGCTCAACGCGGCGATCGCGCGCTTCCACGACGACCTGGTGCCGACGGCCGAGGTCGGCGCGTTGCGCGCGCCGACGGGCCAGCTCGCCCTGCGCTGAAAGAGCGGTACCCGGGCGCCGTCACTGCGGAACGAACGTACGCGCGCCGGCGTCGTACCGCAGGTGCAGGCGCCCGCCGGCCGCCGGTGAGATCAGCAGCGCGTTCGACGGTACGACGGGCGCGAAAGCGAAGCGCCGCACGCCGCGCCCGACCCAGACGTGCAGACGCGGCACCGGCGCGAAGTCGGCCGAAAATCCGGCCGGCAAGAAACTCGCGGTGACCACGTCCGCGGCGACGACGCCGTCGAGGGTCGCGGCCTGCAGCAGACCGACCAGCGCCGGCGTACGTGCGTCGTTGCGAACCTCGTAGTGCGCGGTGGGCGTCCCCGGCGCGAGATCCCCGGGGCCGAATCGCGTGCCGGAAAATGCGTAGCTGCGGCCGGGGAGTGCGCGTCGAACCACCGCATCGAGCGCCGGGCGCCGAGCGTCGCCGTTCGGTAGACGACCGCCGTACAGACCATAGCCGTCAGCCCATGCGACGCAGGACCGCGAACGGACGGGAAACCGCAGCCAGATCGCGCTGGGGTCGCTGGCCGCGCTGCAACGGGCAAGGAACACCTGTGCGCCGCTATCCGCCAGCGCGCTCGCACACGCCGGCGCGAACTCCACCACGAGTCGGTAGATTACCGGCACGGTCGCGAGCGGTGAAGTGCCCGCCGGCGTCGTACTCTCGGGGCGAGAGGGAGCACCGTCGGCGTGTGGTGACTCGCGAAGCGGCATCCGATCGACTGACCGAGCTGGTCCGGGTTATGACGGACCGGCGCCCGCGCGTCCTCGTGGTGACGGCGCCCGCCGGCTACGAGAAGAACGTGTTCGTCGCCCGGTGCTCCGCCGCGATCGGCGCGGGAACGGTCTGCGATCTGGGCGACGGCGCCGCTCCCGACGAGGTCGCCGGCGCGATCCTCGACGCGCTCGTCGCCGCCGACGTCTCGACCGCGTCGCGCAACGCCGTCGACCGGCTCGTCGCCGGCCGAACGGAGGGGACGACGCGCGAAACCCTGCGCCGGCTGTGGCCCTTCGCCGCGCGCGACGAGCTGGTCGTGCTCGACGACTGGGCCGGCAATCTCGCCACGCCGTCGGGTGCCGAGCTGTTCGCGGAGCTGGTCGCGACCGCGCACCCGCAGCGCCGGCTGGCCATCGTCGCGCGGCACACGCTGCCGCCGGCCCTGCACCATGCCCTGGCCGAGCTCGACGTGTTGGCGGTCGGCGAAGCGGAGCTGGCGCTCGCGGAAGCCGACCTCGCCGCCGAGGCCGCCGCGCTCGGCGTCGGCGAGGAGGCGGCCGCGGTGTCGGCGCTCACGCACGGCTGGCCGCTGGTCTCGCGCGCCTTCCTGCGGCTGCGTGCCGGCGGCGCGCCGGACGAACTGTACGAAGCGGCGGCGAAGCTCGACCGCGCCACGCTGCTGCCGTTCGTCGTGCATCGCAGCGTCGCCGCGCTCACGCCGCTCGCGCGCGATGCCCTGGCCGCCGCGGCGGTGCGGCGTGCCATCAGCCATCCGGACCTCATCCGCGTGCTCGGCGAGGAGTGCGACGACGCGATTTGGGCGACGCTTCAGGCGCTGCCGTTCGTCGCGACTTCCGGCGAGCGGATCGTGGTTCATCGCGTGGCGCGCACGGTGCTGCGCGAGCGGTTCGCCGTCGCCTTCGAGACGGCGTACGAACGCACGCTGCGTTCGCTGGTGGGTGACGGCCGCTACACCGAGGGAGCTCACGTCGCGCTCGACGTCGGCGACGGCACGCGGGCGGCGGCGATCATCGACGCCGCCCCGCCTTACACCACCGCGCCCGTCCCCTTGCGCGAGTATGTGCGTATCATCGATCGGCTCGACAAGACGCACATCACGCGGTTTCCGAACCTGTGGGTGGCGACGATCCCCTACCGCTGTTACGCCGTCGATGCGGCGACGTACGCGCGCGAGTCGGAGACGGTCTACTACTGCTTGCCGGCCGGTGCGCCAGCCGACCTGCGCGCGGCGACGCTGATGATCCTGGCCTCGGCGTACGTGAACCTCGGCCGTCTGAGCGAAGCCGACGCCCTGATCGAAGACGCGCTGCACGGATTCGCGGCCGAGCCGTCCACGGCGCGCGCCTCGCTGCTGAACTTCACCGCGTCCCTGCGCGGCATCGAAGGCCGCTTCGTCCTGGCCCGCGCGCTCGCCGCGCAGGCCGTCCAAATCTCGCGCGATCGCTTCGGCGAAAACCAGACGCTGCACTACATCGAGGCGCACGAGGCGGCGTATCGAGGACGGTTCGACCGGGTCACCGTCATCATCGACGAGCTGCTGCGGAGGCGGCGCGACGAGGAGCTGCCGCTGTACCTCGCCTACGTCGCGATGAATGGCGCCGTGTTCGCGTGGGTGAACGGCGACGACGCGGCGTTCGACCGCTACGAGACGATCTTCGAGAACACGCTCACGCCCGCGATCGAGGTCGGCATGGCGCCGCTCGTGGACGCCGCGCGCGGACGCCCGGTGCGCTTGCCGGAGGAGAACGCCTGGCCGCTGATCGCGGCCGGCGCACAGCTGTATCGAATCGGCCACGCGGCGAGCGCCGACGATGCGCTCGACGCGGCGCGCCAGGCGGCGCGCGCGGCGGATCGTCGCGGAGAGCCGTACTTCCGACTGCTGGCGTACGTCGCGCTGTTCGAGTTGGGCGACGAGACGGAGCGCGAACAGGCGCGCGCCGCGATCGGCGCGATCGCATCGGCCGTCGAAAGCCCCGAGCTCCAGGCCGCCGTCGGCGGCCTGTTCGCCGGCGGCGACCTCGGGATGCTCGATGCCTACGTTCGCCGGCGCGTCCGGCGCGAGCGCGTCAGCCGCGAGCCGCACGTCGCGATCGAGCTGTTGGCCGGACGCGTCACGCGCGACGGAGCGGACGTGCCGTTCAGCGACAAAGAGTTCGAGCTGCTCACGCTGCTGGCGGCGACGCCGGGACCGGTCAGCCGCGACCGCATCGGCGAGGCGCTGTGGGACCACCTCGATCCCGAAGAATGGGCGAACAATCTCAAGGTGACGATCTACCGCATCCGTACGCGCTTGGGGCGCCGCGACGCGATCGTCGCGGACGGCGGCCGGCACCGCCTCGCACCGACGATCGAGATCGACCTGCGGCGCGCCGAGACGCTGGTGCGCGGCCGGTCGAGCACGCTCGACGACGACGTCCGCCGCGCGTTGCAAACGATCGTCGATACCCATCGCAACGGCATAGCTTCTCGCTATGAGCGGTACGCCTGGTCGCACCAGCTCGTCGCGCGCATCGCGGAGGTCGTGGGCACGGCGGCGGCCACACTCGCCGCGGACGCGCTGGCACGGGGGGCGACCGCCGAGGCACTGACACACGCGAGCTACGCCTCCGGGATCGACCCGCTCGACGAACGCGCCTGCGAGGCCACCATCCGTGCCCATCTCGCGGCCGGCGACCGAGATGCCGCCCGCCGCGAGCTCGCTCGTTACGGAACCTCGCTGCGGCGCGAGTTGGGCAGTGAGCCGCCCGCGCATCTGGTCGAGCTGGTACGACCGGTGTAGCGCGACGCACAAAGAACGGGCCACACGTAAAGCGTGCGGCCCATCGGTTACGGCGAGGTTACAGGGGCGAAGCTAGAGGTCGGGGCCCTTGAAGATCTTGACCCGCCGATTCGGCTCGAGCCCGGTCGACCGCGACTGCAGCCGGTATCGCTCGGCCAACTGATGCTGCATCCGCCGCACGTAGGAGGTCTGCGGCGTCAGCTCGACCGCCCGCGAGTCGAGCAGCACCTGATAGACGGCCTCCTCCGCCTCGCGCATGGCGATCTCTTCGACGTCGATGGACGGCAGGTTGAAGACGTCTTTGAGCGCCGACTGGATCTGCGTGGTCGTGTTGGTCTTGATCGAGTAGATCGGAACGTTCTCGGCCGCGATCTGCTTGAGCCGCTCGGACTCTTTGCGTTCGAGCGTCTTGAGCGTCAGCACGACGTCGGCGTCGTCCCACTTGCGCGCGATGTTGGCGTGCACGCGCAGGTTGTGCACGGCGCGCTCGATCTTGTTGCGCGAGACCCCGTACGGGAAGATCATCAGCGGCTTGGAGTCCTCGTCGACGCTCTCACCGGCGGCGCCGAAGATCGCGTGATCGTCGTCGCGCGGCTGCTGCGTGAGCGAGCGCACCTTCTCCGAGGCGATGGCTTCGGGGTTGGCGTGCTGGAGGATGTCGATCGCGCCGCCGAGCGTGCGCTGGCGCACCTCGGGCTGCGGCGTGTAGCCGCGCAGCAGCGCGTCGACGACCTCGGCGACGTTCTGGTGGATCGCCAGGCGGTCGCGGTCTTGGATCTCGACGATGACGTCGAAGGTCGGCGGCTGCTTGCGCTCGAGGACGGTCTTGCGCGTACCGCGGCGGCGCGCTTCTTCGTCGGAGAGCGTGACCGCGCTGATCCCGCCGAGCAAATCCGAGAGCGTCGGATTCATCAGCAGGTTCTCGAGCGTCTGCCCGTGCGCGGTGCCGATCAGCTGCACGCCGCGCTCGGCGATCGTGCGGGCCGCGAAGGCTTCCGCCTCAGTGCCGATCTCGTCGATGACGATCACCTGCGGCATGTGGTTCTCGACCGCTTCGATCATCACGTTGTGCTGCAGGTGCGGATCCGGAACGGGCATGCGGCGCGAGTGACCGATGCCGGAGTGCGGTACGTCGCCGTCGCCGGCGATCTCGTTCGAGGTGTCGACGATCACGACGCGCTTGCGGTCTTCGGCCAGGACGCGCGCGCACTCGCGCAGCATCGTCGTCTTGCCGACGCCGGGCCGTCCGAGCAGACAGATCGACTTACCGCTGCGCACGACGTCGAGCACGATGTCGATCGTGCCGTACACCGCCCTGCCGACGCGACACGTCAGTCCGACGATGCGTCCCGTGCGATTGCGAATCGCGCTGATACGGTGCAGGGTCTGCTCGATCCCGGCTCGATTGTCGCCGCCGAACGGCGAGAGTCGGGACACCACGTGCGCGATATCTTCCGCGGTCACCGGCGTCTCGCCCAGGAACACGAAATCGTCCTCGAAACGTGCTTCCGGCGCGCGGCCGAGATCGAGCACGACTTCGATGACGCGTTCGAGGTGGGGGAGACGGACGAGCGCTTGGCGGATCCCGAGGGGGAAGATATCGAGGAGCTGCGTCAGCTCCCGGTTCGGCACGAAGGACTCGGCGTTAACGGCCAACGTGTCTCCTCGTCGACGTCTGATTTTCTGGCCGCCGCTCCCGTCGCCGGAAGTCGCGACGGGAATGAGCCTTCCGCTCCGGCGGGTCGATTACCTGGAGCATCGTCATTTCGCATACCCGGCTTGAGCCCGAACGTTTCGGCGGTCGCCCCGTGCCCGAGGAAGCGCGCGGACCGCGCGCGCCGGCCGGCGAACGCGCGCCGGTATGCCGCGCCGTTATTTCGAAGACTACGTCCCCGGCTCGTCCGCCGAGCTGGGCGCGCTGACCGTCGACCAGGACGAGATCATCGAGTTCGCCCGACGCTACGATCCGCAGCCGTTTCACACCGATCCCGAGGCGGCGAAGGCGACGCCGTACGGCGGCCTGATCGCCAGCGGCTGGCACACCTCGGCGATGATGATGCGGATGGTCGTCGAGCACTTCGTCGACGGAGAGACCAGTCTGGGCTCGCCCGGACTGGGCCCGATTCGCTGGCTGCGTCCGGTCCGGCCGGGCGACGTCCTGCGCGTGCGCGCAACCGTGCTCGAGGCGCGCCGTTCGCAGAGCAAACCCGACCGCGGCACGATCACGATCGAGGTCGACGTCGTCAATCAGAACGACGAGGTCGTGATGAAGGTCGAGAACTGGCTGGCGATCATCCAGACGCGACCGGCGTAGCCGTCAGCGCGCGCAGCGCCGCGTCGTACTCGCGGACGAGCCGCGCGACCAGCTCGGCGGCGGTCGGCACGCGGTCGACCACGCCGATCCCTTGACCCGAGCCCCAGATGTCGCGCCAGGCCTTGGCCTCGCGCGTCGAGCCGAAGTTCATCGCCGACGGATCGCTGAGCGGCAAGTTGTCCGGGTCGAGACCGGCGCGTTCGATCGACGCGCGCAGATAGTTGCCGTGCACGCCGGTGAACAGGTTGGTGTAGACGATGTCGGCCGCGCTCGAGGCGACGATCGTGTCCTTGTACTCGGCCGGCGCGTGCGCTTCGGCGGTGGCGATGAAGGCCGAGCCCACGTAGGCCAGGTCGGCGCCCATCGCGCGCGCCGCCAGCACCGAGCGGCCGTTGGCGATCGCGCCCGAGAGCGCGAGCGGGCCGTCGAACCAGGCCCGGATCTCTTGCACCAGCGCGAACGGTGACCAGGTCCCGGCGTGGCCGCCGGCGCCCGCGGCGACGGCGATCAGCCCGTCGGCGCCCTTTTCGATCGCCTTGCGCGCGAAGGTGTCGTTGATGACGTCGTGCAGCACGATGCCGCCGTAGGAGTGGATCGCCTCGTTGACCTCGGGCCGCGCGCCCAGCGAGGTGATGACGACCGGCACCCGGTGCTCGACGACGACCTGCAGGTCGTGCATCAGCCGGTCGTTCGACTTGTGGACGATCAGGTTGACGGCGTGCGGCGCCGACGGGCGCTCCGGATGCGCGGCGTCGTGCGCGGCGCGCGCTTCCTCGATGCGGCTCAACCACTCACTGAAGAGCGGGGCCGGCCGAGCGTTGAGCGAGGGGAAGGCGCCGACCACGCCCGCCGTGCACTGCGCGATGACCAGGTCGGGCTGCGAGATGATGAACAGCGGTGCCCCGATGACGGGGACCGCGAGCCGAGCGGGCTCGAGCGCGCCGGAGAGCATGCGCTCTCGTTGCGCGCCTCCGCTCGCCGTCCTGCTATCCGGCTTGTCGGGCCTCGCTGCGTAAGGTTCGCAGCGAATCGGCGTACGCGCCGAACCACAAATCGAGCAGCTCCGCGTCGGAGGCCTGGCGCATCCGCGGATCGCCGGCGGCCGCGGTACGCAGCACGCCGAGAATACGCCGGTTGCTCAAACGACCGAACTTATACCGAAGGGTGCGCCGAGCCACCTCGCGCGCGTCCTCTCGGAGCACCTGATCGAACCCATTGACGGAGAAATCCATCGCGGGCCTCCTTCCGCGACCGTATCGTGTCGCCACCCGCGCGACGATACGTCATTGAATACCCTTTCTTCCGCAAAGGCAGCCTGGTTCCCGCAGCGGGGCCGTTCAGCTTCGGCCAAACCGGCGGTTGCGGAGCGTCCATACAGCCGAACGAGCGGTCACTTGTACGAGCGCACCAGCACCTTCGAGGCGTTGGCGGAGGCCCAGGTCAGCGCCGTGGAGCCGGCCGGATAGCCGTTCTGCTTGAGGATGTAAGCGAGCGCGGCGACGTACTGGTCGTGCGAGAGGCTGCCCGGGTCGTTGAACGGCATGTTGGTGGTGATGTACCCGAACATGTCGCCGACCGTCAGGTGGGTCTTGGTGCCCAGCGTGGTCAGGTTCGGGCCGGAGAGCGGCGGGCCGGCCCCGCCTTCGAGCGCGGCGCCGTGACAGAGGGCGCACTTGCCGGCATAGACGGCGGCGCCGGTCGCGGCCTGACCGGCCGTGTAGAGCGCCGGGGCCGCCGGAGCGGCGCCGCTTCCGCTGGGCCGGAGCAGTGCGCCGGTCAAGAGGGCTGCAGACGAAAGGGCCGCGACCAGCGCGGCCCGGGAGAACTGGGACAATGCGTACTCCTCGGGGAGGGGGCGTTCAGCGCGAGACCTGCGCGTACAGCTCGTCGAGATCTTCGAGCATGTTGAGGGTGACGGCGTCGTTGATGGAGCCGTCCTTCACGCCCGAGGCGCTGCGCATGTTGCCGGCCAGATCCGGCGCGTGGTTGTATCCGAAGATCGCGTCGTTGTGCGCTTGGATCTTCTCCTTGCTGAGCGTGCCGCCGTTCTGGTCGACGACCCACTGTTCGAACTGGACGTACGTCGGCTTGCGCGTCTTGATGTACTCGATCACACGATCGCGGTTCAGGCCGAGCCCGTCGATCGTCATTTGGTCGAAGCCTTTGCCGCACGAGTCGTAGTCGTCGGGTAACACGCCGGCGTTCGCGAGCGTGAGCTTTGCCCACAGACGCGGAAGGTGGACGGCGCCGAGCGGTCCGGCCGTACCGGAGCTGATGAGCGGGACGACGCGAGTTCCGGACGCGGTGTTCATGACAGACGCCTCCTGGCGAGAAGTGTTCAAGCGTGGTTGAGGTGACGGGCGCGGCGCGAGGGAAAGGTGAGCTCGGCCACGCCGGACTTGTCGAGCGAGTCGCCCAGACCGAGCGCGACCAGGCGGTCGAACTGCGCTTTGGTCTGGGCCGCGAGCGGGAGATCGAGGTCGCGGTCGCGCGCCAGCGCGAGCGCGATGCCCGAGTCCTTGGCGGCATGCGCCGCCGAGAAATAGACGTCGTGCTCGCGATTTTGCATGTCCTCGCCGTCGGTCTCGAGGACGCGCGAGTTGGCGCCGGTTTGCGCGAAGATCTCGCGCAGCATCGCGAGGTCCAAGCCCAGCGCCTCACCCAGGCCGAGCCCCTCGGCCAGCCCCGCGGTGTTGATGTTCATGACCATGTTGACGAGCGCTTTGACTTGCGCGGCGCGGCCGGCTTCGCCGACGTAGCGCAAGCTCGAGCTCAGGTCGCGCAGCAGCGGCTGCAAACGGTCGAAGGCCTCGCGCCGTCCGCCGATCATCAGGTAGAGCGCGCCGTTGCGCGCCTGCGGGATCGAGCTGGCCATGCAGGCTTCGATGCTGCTCGCCCCGCGGGCCTCGGCGCGGCGCTGCACCTCGCCGTGGATGGCCGGCGTCACGGTCGCGCAGTTGACGAACGTCTTGCCGCGCGCGTCCGCGAGCAGCGAGTCGCCCGTCTCGGCGAAGATCTTCTGCATCGCGGCGTCGTCGGTGACGACGGTGATGACGACGTCGGCCCCGGCCGTCACGTCGGCCAGCGCGTCGACGGCCCGCGCCCCGGTCTCCTTGGCGACCTCCTTGGCCGCGTCGGGACGCACGTCGTAGACGGTGGCGATCGGGTACCCGAGATCGTGCAGGCGCAGCGCCATGTTGGCGCCCATCCGACCGGCCCCGACGAGGCCGATGCGAGGCTTCGTGTCCGCGTTCACGGTGGCAGTGGTGCTCCTATTGCGTGGCGACGTCGCTCGGTCGGTAGAGCCGAACGCCGTATTGGGCGAGGATGCCGGTCAGCTCCGCACTATGATTGGCGATCACCTGGTCGAGCCGCGCGGCCAGGGTGTGATCGTCGGGCCGCGTCGCCATCGACATCGGAAACGCGTACTGCTCGGGCGAGCCTTGCGAGCGCGCGTTGGGCACCGCCACGACCTCCAAGTTGGGACGGCTGCGCAGGAAATAGCCGATCGAGGGTTCCCAGGTCACCGCGACGTCGACGGTCCCGCGTTCGACCGCGTCGAGGATCTCGGCCGGCGAGGTCCCGTCCTCGTCCCCGATCTCGAACGGCGTGGCGTGCGTGATCAAGGTGCGCAGCTTGAGTCCGGTCTCCGCCGGCGTATCGGTCTCGAACCCGATGCGGAGCGAGCGCAGCTCCGGTGAGTCCATCGAGGTGATGTCATAGTGCTTCGCGCGCGGATAGACGAACACGTACGAGGAGACGTAGTAGGGGTGGGTGACGGCGAGCCCGTCGATCGCGTACGGCACGTCCATCAGGACGTCGCACTTGTGCGCGCGCAGCGTCTGGCGCAGGAACCCGTCGAAGCCGTTGGGGCCGCGTTCGGTCTGCCAGGTGAACCGCACCGGTTCGCCGAGCGCCTTGCCCACCGCGAGCGCGACGCGGTTCTCGAAGCCGCCGCCGCTGCGCGAGGAGAACGGCAGGTAGTTCGGATCGGCGCACACCCGCAGCACACCGGACCCGGCTCCGCTCGCGGCGCCGACCGGCGACGCCACGAGCGAGAGCGCGAGTGCGGCTGCGAGCAGCCCGATGCGCCTGATGCGTCCGCTCACAAGGAGAAGACGACCAGGTCGCCACCCAGGTTGGTGTAGCGGGAGAGGTCTTGGGCAGCGTTGACCGCACCCAGGCCCGCCGTCGGCTCCGCGAGCCCGGCCGCCAGACCGATGCCGGCCCAGCCGCCGACGCCCGACATGAGCGCGACGTACTGCTTGCCGTCGTGCATATAGGTGATCGGGTTGGCGATGATGCCCGAGGGCATCTTGAACTTCCACAGCAGGTTGCCGGTCTTGGTGTCGACCGCTTTGAACCAACCGTCCATCGTGCCGTAGAACGCGACGCCGCCGTTGGTGGTCAGCACGCCGCCCCAGGCCGGGAAGCGTTCCTTGTCGGTCCACACGATGTGGCCGTCGCTCGGATCCCAGGCGATGACCGCGCCGCGGTTGCCGCCCGGACCGGGATACATCTTGACGATCGCGCCGACGAACGGGAAGCCGCTCTTGTACTTGACCGCGAACGCCTTGTAGTCCATGCAATTGTGGTTGGTCGGAACGATGAAGTAGCCGGTCTGCGGATCGTACGAGGCGGGCTGCTGATCCTTGTTGCCCATCGCCGCCGGACAGATGTTGCTGACGTTGACGCCGGCGCGCGTCCCGTAGGCGGGATTGAGGACGGGGCGTCCGGTGGCGAGATCGATGCTCGACGCCCAGTTGACCGACGGGTCGAACTTCTGCGCCAGCAGCAGCTTGCCGTTGCGGCGATCGAGCTCGTAGCCGAAGCCGTTGCGGTCGAAGTGCACCAGCGCCGGGACCGTCTGATCGCCCTTCTTGAGGTCGACCAAGATCATCTCGTTGATGCCGTCATAGTCCCACTTGTCGTGCGGCGTCATCTGATACGCCCACACGGCTTGACCGGTCTCCGGCTTGCGCGCGAAGATCGTCATCGACCACTTGTTGTCGCCGGGCCGCTGCGTCGGGTTCCACGTGCCGGGGTTGCCCGTGCCGTAGTAGAGCAGGTCCAATTGCGGATCGTACGAGTACCAGCCCCAAGTCGTGCCGCCGCCGACCTTCCACTGATCGCCGTGCCAGGTCGCCGTGCCTTGGCCCTTGGGACCGCTGAACGACGAACCGATCAGCACGTCGGAGTCGGGGCCCATGCTGTACGCGCGCCAGACCTTGTGGCCCGTCGCGAGGTCGAGCCCGGTCAGGTAGCCGCGCACGCCGAACTCACCGCCGGAGACGCCGACGATGACGCGGTTGCCGACCACCAGCGGTGCGGCGGTCGTGGTCTGACCGCGCTCGGGATCGTCGTTCTTGAAGTCCCACACGACGTGGCCGTTCTCGGCGTTCAGCGCGATGATCTGACCGTCGAGCGCGGCGGCGATGATCTTCCCGTCGCCGTACGCCACGCCGCGATTGACCAGGTCGCAGCACGCGACCGAGACGGCGAACGCGTCTTGCTTGGGCGTGTACTGCCACTTGATGTGGTAGTCGGTGAGATCGACCGCGTAGACGTGATTGGGATACGCGCTCTCGAAGTACAGCGTGTCGCCGATGACCAGCGGCTGGCCTTCGTGCCCGCGCGTCGCGCCGGTGGACATGGTCCACGCCGCCTTCAGACCGCTGACGTTTTGCGTGGTGATCTGATCGAGCGTGCTGTGCCGCGTGTTCGCGTAGTTGAGGCTGGGCATCACCCACTGGTTGGGGTCTTGGCTCATCTCCGCGAGCGAGAGCCGTTGATGGCCCGACGCGACGTTTTGGGCTACGTTGGATGCGGCGGGTTGCGTTTGGTGCGCGCCGGCCCGACCGATGGTCAAACCACCGATCAGGGCGCTGCCGGACAACGCCGCCACCAGAAGTGCGGCGAGAGCCTGACGCTTCATGAATGCCGACCTTTCAAATGAACGATGAACGGGCGGTCCGGACTCCCCCCACGATAGGACTGCGGGCGCCGAGCGACAAGTCATCCGTTTGGTGGAGGGTACTTTCTTCCGCCGCTGCGCCGATGCGAGGGAGATCAGCGCCAATGACGACCAGCACAGACGAGCGTCAAGCCGACGGTAGGGTTCCGCAGGCTGCGGTCACCGTCGCGGTGGTCGTCGAACGCCCGACGACCCGCGAGGCGATCATTCGCGTTCTCGCCACCGATGCGGGCATTCGCGTGGTCGGTCAGGCCGACGATTTGGCGAGCGGGCTGGCGTTGCTCGACCAGCAGCGCCCGCGCGTCGTCGTCGTCAACATGCGCCTGGGCGGTACGGACGCACCGGGCGTCGTCTTCATTCGCGCCGCCAAGGAGCGGCATCCGGAAATCGGCGTGCTCTCACTCAAGCGCCGCGTCGACGAACATCTCTTGCGGACCGCGCTCGACGCCGGCGCCGACGCCTGTTGCCTGGCGACGACGCCCGAGAACCGGCTGCGCAGCGCGATCAAAGCGGTCGGCGAGGGCGCGACCTGGCTCGACCCCGAGATCTCGCGCATCCTGCTGCACCCGGTCGTGCGGCGGCCGGTCGATCCCCCGCGCGACGACGAGGGCATGCACCTCTCCCCGCGCGAGCACGAGATCCTCCAGCTGCTGACCGAAGGCTACACGAACGACGAGATCGCAACCTCGCTGCGCTGCTCGGAAGCGACGATCAAGACGCACCTCGTGCACGTCTTCACCAAGCTCAACGTCCACGATCGCGTCAGCGCCGCCGTCGCCGCGCTGCGCCGCGGCATTATTTGAAGGCCGAACGCGCCGGCTTCGCCAACGGCGAGGCCACTACCGCACGACGCGGATGAAGCGCAGCTCGTCGTCGTACGGACCCTGCATCTTGACGCCGGCCTTCTTCTCGAGCGTCAGATAGTCGATCACTTCGGGGGTGATCTCCTCGCCCGGCGAGAGCACCGGGATGCCGGGCGGATACGGCGTGATGACTTCCGCGCAAATGCGCCCGGCCGAGGACTTGAACGGCACGAACTCGGTCGCGGCCAAGAACGCGTCGCGCGGCAACAGCCGAATCGGCGGGATCTTCGGCAGCTGATAGGTGCCGGTCTTCATCCGCCGGTCGAGCACGCCCGAGGGCGAGAAGATGTCGACCGGACGGTCCTCGCGCGCCAGCTCGCGCACCCCGTAGACCAGCGCGTCGGAAGCCTCGCTCGTCGTGCCGATCGTGTAGAGCGCGACGACGTTGAACAGGTCGGCCAGCTCGACCTGAACGTTGTAGCGCCGGCGCAGGATCTCTTCGGCCTCGTAGCCGGTGTAGCCGAGCTCCTTGACGGTGATGGTGATCTTGGTCGGGTCGAGATCGAAGACGCCCGGCCGTCCCTCGAGCTCTTCGCCGAAGCAGTAGACGCCGGGGATCTCGTTGAGCTCGGCGCGCGCGTGGTTGGCGATCTCGATCGTGCGCGAGAGCAGGGCCGGACCGTCGAGCGCCATCTGCCGGCGCGCGACGTCGAGCGAGGCCACCAGCACCAGGTTGGGGCTGGTGGAGAGGAACAGCTTGTAGACGGCCTTGAGCCGGTCGAGCTTGATGCGATTGCCCTGCACGTGCAGCATCGCCGTCTGCGAGAGCGAGCCGAGCATCTTGTGCGTCGAGTTGATGCACATGTCGGCGCCGGCTTGCATCGCCGAGAGCGGCAGCGCCGGGTGGAAGTGGAAGTGCGGACCCCAGGCCTCGTCGACCAGCAGCGGGACGTCGTGCTCGTGCGCGACCGCCGCGATCCCCTCGAGGTCGGCGGCCACGCCGTAGTAGGTCGGTGAGACGACGTACACCGCCTTCACGTCCGGCTCGCGCGCCAGCGTCGCGCGGACGGTCTCCGGCGTGACGGTGTGATCCATGTGCAGGTTCTCGTCGACTTCGGGCTGCATCCAGACCGGCGTCGCGCCCGACATGATCAGGCCGCCCATCGCGCTCTTGTGCGAGTTGCGCGGCAGCGCCAGCTTGTCGCCCGGGTTGAGCGCCGCCATCATCATGCACTGGTTGCCGCTGGTCGAGCCGTTGATCAGGAAGAAGCTCTGGTCGGCACCGTAGCACGCGGCGGCCAGCTCTTGCGCCTCGACCAGCGCCTCCTCGGGCTGCAGCAGGTCGTCCAGGCCCCGGATCTGGGTGAGGTCGATCGCCAGCACGTTGTCGCCGACGAAGTCGCGGAAGGCCCGCTCCATCCCGATCCCCTGCTTGTGACCGGGCGTATGGAACGGGATGACGCCCGCGTCGACGTAGTCGAGCAGGACCTGGAAATACGGCGCACGCGTCTGGTCCAGCGCGCTCGCGTGGGGATCCCGGCTCGTCACAACGCGACGGAGTATACCGCGCGCGAGGCGCCGCCGTCGATGGCTCTCGACGGCCTCAGCGCTCGGCCGCGGGGACCTCGGGCGCGAGCGCCGGGCGCGGTGCTCCGCCGGCCGGCCGCGCCGGCGCCGGCTCGGGCGGGTCGGGGTGGACGGTCAGCCGGATGTAGAGCCCGTCACGCCCGCGGCTGGTGACCTCGCGCAGGCGCGCTTCGCGGTCGTAGACGACCCGCACCCGGCGCCGCGCGTCGAAGGTGCGGCGGTCGCCGGTCTCCGGATCGACGTGGACCGGCAGCGGTACGTCGCCGTTCGCCTCGACGAACTGATCGACCGCGTCGTGGCTGATCTCGACCGTCACGAAGCCGTTGGAGTAGCGCAGGGCCAGCTCCGGCGTCGTGCCGATCTCGATGACCGGCTCGAGCTTCTGGCGCTTGCGCGCGACGCCCAGCTTCTGCGGCGCGACCGGGGTGCGCTCGACCCGGCGGATCATCCGCGCGCCTTCCCGTCGGGCGGCACCAAGCCGCGCTCGACGGCGATGTCGACCAGCGTCGCGCGCGCGCTGCGCTCGGCCTCGTCGGCGGCCCGCAGCGCGTCGGCGATCTCGGCCGCCGTGGCGGGACGACGATAGAGGACGCGGCCGGCCGCATCCGTGACGGTGACCCAGGCGTCCACGCTACCTGCCGTCCTTGGCGGTAGTGCTCACGCCTCGATCTTCTCCTCGATCGACACGTTGTACAAGAACAAGAACTTCTTCCACTCGCCGGGCAAGGTGTTCCGCTTGACGCGGATCCACGGTATATATTTCGGCGCTTTGGGCTTGCGCTTGAGCAGCATGTTGGCGTGCTCGGGGGTGCGGTTGTTCTTGCGGTTGTTGCAGCGCATGCACGCGCAGACCAGGTTTTCCCAGGTCGACGGGCCCCCTTTGCTGCGCGGGACGACGTGGTCGACCGTCATCATCCGCTCGCCCTTGATGCCGCAGTACTGACAGGTGTAGTCGTCGCGCAACAGGACGTTCTTCTTCGTCAGCGCGACCTTCTGCATCGGGCGCTTGATGTAGTAGAGCATGCGGATGATCGAAGGCAGCTTCATCTCGTAGCTGGTCGATTTGATGAACGCGTCGCGCCGGTGGACGATCTCTGCTTTGCCCGAGAAGATCAGCTTCACGGCGCGCTGGAACGAGGTGATGTTCAGCGCCTCGTAGGTGAAGTTCAGGACCAGGACGTCGTTCACGATCGCTCCCGTGTGGAAGTGCGCAAGCGGCGAAAAAGCGAGAAGCGAGGCATCAGACTGCCTCGCTTCTCGATGAACTCGTGACGATGTGACGGCGCGGACTGCGAGATCCGCTCCATTGCGTCGGCCTGCGCCTTGGAGCGGCGCCTACGGACGTCATCGTCATCTTGGGCCGGGAGTTCGCCTCAGGCGGCGAGCGGACCCTTCGGCACGGCCGCCTCGACGATCGCCAGGAAGTAGGCGTGGACGCGATCGTCGCCGGTCAGCTCGGGATGGAACGAGGTGCCCAGCAGGTTGGCTTGGCGCACCATGACGCCGTGCCCGTCGCGCTCGGCCAGCACCTCGACCTGCGGTCCGACGCGCTCGATCCAGGGCGCCCGAATGAAGATCGCCGGGAACGGCGCCTCGCCGAGGACGGGAATCGCGAGCGGCACCTCGGCGGAGTCGACTTGGCGGCCGAACGCGTTGCGGCGCACGGTCACGTCGAGCAGTCCCAGCGTGGGCTGCGGCAAGCCGGCGACGTCGTGCGCGGCCACGATCAAACCCATGCAGGTGCCCCAGAGCGGCATCCCGGCCCGCGCCCGCGCCCGCACCGGCTCGGTCAGCTCGAACCGCTCGAGCAGCCGGATCACCGTCGTCGACTCACCACCCGGGATGACCAGCGCGTCGACCTGCGCCAGATCGGCCGGCGTGCGCACCTCGCGGACGCGCGCGCCGGCCCGTTCGAGCGCGTGCCGGTGCTCGATCACGTCCCCCTGCAGCGCCAAGACGCCGATGGTGGCGGGCTGGGACACGGTCAGTTGCCGCGGGTCGCCAGGAGCTGCTCGGGCGCCAGGGTGCGGATGTCCAGGCCGTCCATCGCCTTGGCTTCCTCGGGAATCGACTCGTGGGCGCGCAGGACCACGTCGGGATCTTGCCAGTGGGTCGTCGCGTCGACGATCGCGCGGGCGAACCCGGCCGGGTCGGTCGACTTGAAGATCCCCGAGCCCACGAAGATGCCCTCGGCACCCAGCTCCATCATCAGCGCGGCGTCGGCCGGCGTTGAGACGCCGCCCGCGCAGAACAGCACCACCGGGAGCTTCTTGTGCTCGGCGACGTCGCGGACGAGCTCGAGCGGAGCGCCCAGGTCGCGGGCACGCGCCACCAGCTCCTCGCGCGGCAGCGCGGCCAGCTGCGCGATGCCGTCGCGGATCGCGCGCATGTGCCGGACCGCCTCGACGATGTTGCCCGAGCCGGCTTCGCCCTTGCTGCGGATCATCGCCGCGCCTTCGGCGATCCGCCGCAGCGCCTCGCCCAGGTCGCGCGCGCCGCAGACGAACGGGACCGTGAACGGCGTCTTCTCGAGGTGATAGAGGTCGTCGGCCGGGGTCAGCACCTCGGACTCGTCGATGAAGTCGATGCCCAGCGCCTGCAGCTGACGCGCCTCGCCGAGGTGGCCGATGCGGACCTTGGCCATCACCGGGATGGTGACGGTGTCCATGATGCGGCGGATCAGCGCCGGGTGGCTCATGCGCGCGACGCCGCCGGCGGCGCGGATGTCGGCCGGGATGCGCTCGAGCGCCATCACGGCGACCGCCCCGGCCTCCTCGGCGATCTTGGCCTGCTCGGGGGTGACCACGTCCATGATCACGCCGCCCTTGAGCATCTGCGCGAGGCCCCGCTTGACGGTCTCGGTCCCGGTCTGCTTCGTCTCTCCGTTCATCTCCGCTCCATTGTCTCGGCCCGAAAGGCCTCCATCAATGCGGACAATAGGCACACCCCGCGGGTTGCGGGCACAGCAGACTACGGAGGGACGGCGCCGTTGACGGGGGTGTCGCTCGGTTCGGGCGTGTTCTCGTCCGGCTCGTGGGAGGCGATCGGCAGCGGGAGCGGCGGCGAGGTATAGGCGGGCGGGACCGTGACGGTGGGCCGCGGGCTCGGCTTGGGGGTGGGCGTCGGCTTGGGCGTCGGGGCCGGGGTGTGCGTCACCCGCGGGTCGGGGAAGGCCGGGTCGGTCGCCACCGCGGTGACCTGCAGCCGCTTCCAGTCGTGGAGGTTGCCCGGATCGGTCGGGCTCGGCTGCGGCACCGGGGTGATGTTGAGCCCCGCCACCGGCATGCGCTGTTCCGATTGCAAGAGTGCCCGGTTACCCAGCTTTTGGCCGATCAGGATCGAGACCAGCAAGACGAGCGCCCCCGCGACCAGGAGCGCCGAAAGCCCGGGGCGGCGGCTCGGCGGCACGGCGGCGGGCTTCGGTCAGGCCCGGGCGGCCGCCTCTTGGGCCGGCCGGCTGGCCATCGCGTCGATCAGCCGCGGCTCGCCGATCAGGATCTCGGCCATCCGTCCGGCCTCGACCCGCTTGCGGTAGGCTTGCCCGCGGAACTGCAGCACGACGTCGCGCCCCCGGTCGAGGTCGTTGCAGACGAAGATCCGGACCGCTCCGGCGGCGTCCTCGAAGGCGACCGCGGCGACCTCGACCGGCGAGGTGCGGATCTCGTCGGAGACGTCGCGGCCGGCGTAAAAGACCTGATACGGCTCCTCGGCCGAGGCGAAATCCATGTCGCCGACCACCATCGCGCGCTCGGCGTCGATGACGTAGCTGTGCCGCCGCCCGCCCCAATGCACGCGCACCGCGGCGGCCCAGCTCCAGTGCGCCGGCAGCAGCGGGACCAGGTGCGGGCGACCGCTGGTGCGGTAGCCGTCCAGGCCGCAGGCGGTCTCGGCCAGCGCCCACAGGTACTTGGCGCCCGTCCACGGCGAGAGGTACATCCCGCGATTGGTCAGCGAGCCGCCGTCGAACCACTCGCCGAACTGGCCCGGGACGGTGTTGCGGGCGACGCCCGCCTCCATGCTGGCGTAGATCGCCTCGAGCCAGTGCGCGGCCTGCGCGGGCTCGCCGTTGCGCGCGAGCGCGACGGCGTACCACAGGGTGAGGTCGGGCCACACCCCGCCCAACAGGCCGAAGCCGTGCGAGGGGAAGTACCAGGCGTCGGCCGTCGAGATCGTGCGCAGCCCGACGGCGGTGGTGAAATCGGCCTCGCCCAGGCGTTTGAGCATCGCCGTGCGCGCGTGCGGCTCGGCCACCTCGAACAGGATCGGAAAGACTTCGTCGGCGGTGAAGTCGTCCTGGTAGTTGCCTTCCTTGTCGTAGTTGAGCACGAAGGCGTGCGTGTCGGCGTTGTAGAGCTTGGCCAGCATCGCGTCGCGCAGCGCGGAAGCGGCCTGCGAGTACTTCTCCCAGGCGAGGGGATCGTCGACGATCGCCGCCATGCGCGCCGTCGCCTCGAACGCGAAGTACGCCTCGGCGTTGATCTCGGTGACGGCGCCGTCGAGCGTGTAGTACGGGATGATGTTGCGCCACGAGGTGATCCCGAACATGTCCACCCCGGCCGCCTCGCAGAACAGCAGCCCGTTCGCGTCGCGCTGCGAGAGCATGTAGTCGGCGATCCTCGTCACCAGCGGGAAGACGGCGCGCAGCCAGTCCTCGTCGAGCGTGGCGTTGAAGTGGTGCAAGATCGCGATGATGTGCAGCGGCGTGTCGTCGTTGACGTTCAAGTCGTAGAACGTCTTGAAGCCGCTCACGCCGCGCACGTACTCGACCACCTGTCCGCTCGGCTCGAGAAAGCGGTTGAACAGCTCGATCGCGTCGCGCGAGAACTCCGGCAAGAAGTAGTCGTAGCCGTGCACGAACCACGAGGTGTCGCGCGAGACGAGGATGTCGGAGGGCGGCGAGTTGGTCGAGCCCCAGCCCTGCGGATACTCCTTGATGACGCGCAGCATGTTGCACTTGGCCCACACCGCGCCGCGGTTGACGACGGCCGAGGGCGTGAGCAGCCGCGCGTCGGCGAGCTTGGCGGCGAAGTAGCGCTGCGTCGCGTCGAGCGCGTCGGGATCGTGCAGCAGCTGCTCGAGCACCGGCTTGGAGCGCGCGTCGCCGTCCTTGTGGAACACGACCGCCAGCCGCAGCGACTCGCGCGCCCCGGGCGCCAGATCGATGCGGTACTCGAAGGCGCCGAAGATGCGGCTGCTGGAGAACTCGGCGAGCTGCGGGGTGACCTCGTCGAGGTGCTCGTCCTCGCGCAGGGTGCCGTCCTTCATCCCCTGCAGCAGCATCTGCTCGCGCAGCGCGACCACGGCGGCGTGGGGAGCGCGCGAGCCGCCCCACCAGCGCACCGCGCCCGACTCCTCGCCGTAGGAGCGGATGAAACGTTCGCCCGCGCTGGCGCGCACGTGCTTCTCGGGCTCGCCGTAGAAGCGCTGCCCGATCAGCAGCGCCCACGGAAAGACGCGCACGCTGGCCGGGGTGGCGGCGGCGTTGTGGATCGCGACGTCGACGACGAAGGCGACGACGCGATCGTGCGCGGGACCGTGCGGCACGTAAAACGTCTCGCGCACGCGCAGGTCGGGGTTCAGCGCGAACTCCGCGATCTGCGCGTACGGCAGGAAGGTGAACTCGCGTACGATCTGTTGCGGAAACAGCGTCGGACCGCCCTGCGCGCGGTAGGCGATCTGGTGCGCGCCGAAGATGATCTGGTCGGTGTCGGCGTCCCAGAGGCCGCGGATCCCGCCCTTGGGCGTCGACGAGCAGAACGTCTTGTAGTTGCCCAGCGACATACCGAACGGCGTTTGGTCCTCGCGGAGGACGTATGCGCTCAGCTCGTTGCGCTGCGCGTCGAAGGTCGGTCCCACGGCTGTGGGGTCTACCCGAGACCGCGCGCCACGGCCTCCTCACGGGGAGCGCCGCCCGCCGAACGGAACAAAGAGCCCGGTGAGGCTGCAAGCGCCTGCCAAGATCAACCTGACGCTCGAGATCCTCGCGCGCCGCGAGGACGGCTACCATGCGCTGCGCAGCGTGATGGTGCCGATCGCGTTGCACGACGAGATCGCGATCGCGCCGGCGCGGCACTTCGCGTTCGCGTGCGAACCGCCGGCGCTCGCGCCCGACAACCTGGTGGTGCGCGCCTTCGCGGCGGCCGGCCTGGCCGACGCGCCGCTGGCCGTCACGTTGCGCAAGCAGGTGCCCGTCGGGGCGGGGCTGGGCGGCGGATCCAGCGACGCCGCCGCGATCCTACGCGCGGCGATGCGCGGGGAGTTCGGCGATGCGCGAGCCGGCGATTGGCTCGCGGCGGCGCGCGCGCTCGGCTCGGACGTTCCGTTCTTCCTGGTCGACGCGCCGGCGCTGGTCGAAGGGACCGGCGAGCGGGTGACGGCGTTGGGCGCGCCGCCGCCGTGGTGGATCGTGCTCGCGGTTCCGCCCGCGCACGTCGCGACCGGACCGGCCTACGCGCGCTTGGCCGAGGTGCGCGCGCTGCACCCCGCGCCCACCCGGCCGCGCGGCGGCTCGGCGACGATCCGCTGCGGCGAAGCGTTGCAACGCGCCGACTACGCGGCGGTGCTGGCGGCGATGACCAACGACTTCGAGCCGATCGTGCGCGAAGCGTATCCGCTGGTCGACGCGACGCTGCACGCGCTCGGCGACGCCGGCGCGCCGGGCCGCGCGATGCTCTCCGGCTCGGGCGGCGCGTGCTTCGCACTGTTCGCCGACGAAGCGTCGGCCCGCAGCTTCGCGCCGCGCGTGCGCGCGCCGGCCGGGACCGCGCTGCACGTGGTGCCGTTCGCGCCCAGCCGGAGCTTCCGGTGAGCGCGCTCGACGCCGTCGTGCTCGCCGGCGGCCGCCCGGACGCGGTTGCCGCGTTGGCGCCGGGCGCTCCCAACAAAGCTTTCGTGCCGATCGCCGGCGTGCCGCTGGTGACGCGCACAATCGCCGGGTTGCGCGCCTCGGCGCGCGTCGACCGCATCGTCGTGGTCGCGCCGCCCGAAGCCGCCGCGAACCCGGCGCTGGCCGGCGCCAGCGAAGTGCGCGGGGACGGCGCGACGATGCTGCTCAGCTTGCGCTCGGGTCTGGCCGGCTTCACCGAGGACGCGCTGGTGCTGGTGGCGGCCTCCGATCTGCCGGCGCTCGACGCGGCCGCGGTCGACGAGTTCGTCGACGCCGCCCGAGCGCGCGATCTCGACCTCGCCTACGCCTGCGTCGAACGGCGCTGGCATCTGGCGAGGTATCCGGAGTTTCCGCACACCTGGGCGCGCATGCGCGAGGGACGTTTCTGCGGCGGCGGGTTGGTGGCGCTGCGCCCCCGCACGCTGGCCCCGCTGGCGGAGTTGCTCGACGCGCTCGGCGCCGCGCGCAAATCGCCGCTGCGGCTGGCGGCGCTGCTGGGCTGGGACGTCGCGGCGCGCTTCGCGTTCGGCCGGCTCTCGATCGCGGGCGCCGAAGCGCGCGCCTCACGGCTGCTCGGCGGCGCGCGCGTCGGCGCGATTCGCTGCACCCAGCCGCAGGTCGCGCTCAACGTCGACCGCGTCTCCGACGTGTCGTTGGCGAACGCACGCTTTCGGCAAAGCGGGTGAACGCGGCGCGGCGTGCCTGCGTTGGTCTGGACATGCGCGCCGCAACCTTGCTGTTGGCCCTCACCCTGACGGGCCAGACGCCCGCTCCGGCGCCGGCGGCGAGCGCCGCGCCGAGCGCCGCGCCGGTCGCCGACTGCACGCCGCGCACCGAGCCGCTGGGCGCGATCGGGCGCGCCAGCGTCGTCACCTTCACCGGCGCCGTGTACGGCGACCACGTCTGCGCGCTGGTGCTCAACCTCGCCGACGACGGCTACCGCGCGTCGTTCGCCGCGGCGTCCGGCACGGCGCCGATCGAGGTCGCCTTGACGCCCGGCGCCGGCGGTTCGCTCGGCATCGACGCCGGCGGCGCGCTGCGCGCCGTCCCCGGCGCGCCCAGCGCGAGCGACGCGGTCGGCGTGGGCCCGTTCATCATCGCGCCCGGCGGCACGTTCGCCGCGCCGGCCGGTGCCAACGACGAGCAGCCGCTGGTGGTGCTGGCGTACGCGGGGCAGCGCATCGTGCTGCTGGCGACCAGCGCCGTCACGCCGGTCGATCTCGCCGACGCGTTGCAGCGCCAACCCGACCTGTTCGGCATCGTCGCGCCCGAGCGCGCGATCGTGCTCGCGCACGGGCCCGGCTCGACGATCTCTGTGCGCTTGCACGCTACGATACTCGGAACGCCACCGCCGACGGCGCAGCTGATCGCGATCGCGCCAAGACCTTAGAATTTCCTGGGAAAGGCTGCCGTCCGAGCGCCCTTCTCAGTTTCTTCTCAGGCGGAGCGGGCAAACCGTAACAACAGCGTGCCTGCGTGGCGAAGAGCTAGGGCTCTCTTGCTAGCGCCCGCTCATTCCCGGAGACGAAAGGACCTCGAGCACGATGCGAATCTTGGTGATCGGCGGAGACGGCTATTGCGGCTGGGCCACCTCGCTGTACCTGTCGAACCAAGGCCACGACGTGGCGATCATGGACAGCTTGGTGCGCCGCGAATGGGATCGCGAGCACGGGCTCGACTCGCTCGTGCCGATCGCCTCGGCACGGCGCCGCGTCGACGAGTGGAAGCGGCTGACCGGCAAGACGATCCGCTTCGAGCAGGCCGACGTCACCGACTACCAGGCCTTGTGCACCATGATCGACGAGACGCGCCCGGAGGCGGTCGTGCACTTCGGCCAGCAGCGCAGCGCGCCGTTCTCGATGATCGACCGCGAGCACGCGATCCGCACGCACCTCAACAACACGGTCGGCAACATGAACGTCCTGTGGGCGCTCCACGAGCGCGCGCCGCAGACGCACCTGGTCAAGCTCGGCACGATGGGCGAGTACGGCACGCCGAACATCGACATCGAAGAAGGCTTCATCACCATCGACCACCACGGGCGCAGCGACACGCTTCCGTATCCCAAGCAGCCGGGGTCGTTCTACCACCTGACCAAGGTCAGCGACAGCGATCAGATCTACTTCGCCTGCCGGGTGTGGAAGCTGCGCGCGACCGACCTCAATCAGGGCGTCGTGTACGGCACCTACACCGAAGAGACGGCGGCGTCGCCGGCGCTGGCGAACCGCTACGACTACGATCACGTCTTCGGCACGGTGCTCAACCGCTTCTGCGTGCAGGCCGCGCTCGGCCACCCGCTGAGCGTCTACGGCAAGGGCGGCCAGACGCGCTCGTTCCTCGACATCCGCGACACCGTGCGCTGCATCGAGATCGCGGTGACGAACCCGGCGCAGCCCGGCGAGTTCCGCGTCTTCAACCAATTCACCGAGATGTTCGGCGTCGAGCAGCTGGCGGAACGCGTCAAAGGCGTCGCCGGCACGCTGGGTCTGGACTGCACGATCGCCCACGTCGCCAACCCGCGCGTCGAGCGCGAAGAGCACTACTACAACGCGATCAACACCAACTTGCGCTCGCTGGGGCTCGAGCCGACGCTGCTCAGCGACGAGACCATCGCGGGGCTGATCCGCCAGGCCGCGGAGCACCGCGCGCGCATCGACCTGAGCTTGATCCCGCCGCGCGTCGAGTGGAGCCGCCACGAACCGACCGCGGCCCTGCGCGCCGCGGCTTCGTGACGGCGGCTGGGGCGTAGCCCGAACGCGACGGCTTCGCGGAACGCGAAGCCGCTACGCGCCAGACCAGCGCCGGAACAGGCCGGCGTCGATACCGAACTGATCGAGGGCCTTGCCGACCGTGTGGTTGACGAGGTCCTCGAGCGTTTTCGGGCGCGCGTACCAGCCGGGGATCGGCGGCAAGATCACCGCGCCCAGCTCGGCCAGCTGCGCGAGCGTGCGCAGGTGCCCCAGGTGCAGCGGCGTCTCGCGCGCGACGACCACCAGCCGGCGCTTCTCCTTGAGGCAAACGTCGGCGGCGCGCACCAGGAGGTTGGCGTTGAAGCCGTACGCGATCGCAGAAGCGGTGCGCATCGAGCACGGGATCACCAGCATCCCGTCGGTGTGGAACGAACCCGACGAGATCGCCGCCGCCACGTTGTCGTCGCGGTGGACGACGTCGGCCAGCGCTTCGAGGTCGGCGGCGGTCCAGTCGGTCTCCAGCTCGATCGTCTGGCGCGCCTGCTCGGAGACGACCAGGTGCACCTCGAGCTGCGGCACGGCGCGCAGCGCGCGCAGCGCGGCGAACGCGTAGACGCTCCCGCTGGCGCCCGACACTCCGACGACGAGTCGCTTGGTCTCCACCCTCCACCCTTTCCACGCCCGTCCACAGATCCCGGGAGCGAGCGCGGCGCCGGGGGTCGGCCGGCCGCTCCGCGGCGAAGATGACGGCGTGCTCCTGGTCGACGAACGGCGGTTGCCGGCGGACGGTGCGTTGGCGCCGGCCGCGCTGCTGAGCCGTCTGGTCGGGCGGCGCGTGCTCGGAAACGGCGCCCGCCGCGCGATCGTGCGCCGGCTGGCGGCGACCCGCGAGGACGTGGTCGTCGCCGCGCACGTGCGCGCCAGCGCCTCGTTCGCGGCGCGCGTCGTCGACGCGCTCGACCGCGGCGCCGTGCCGCCGTCGCTCGAAGCGCTGGCCAATCACGTACGCACGCTGACCAGTTTCGCCGAGCTGCTCGACGTGCGCGCCGCGCTGCACCTCGCGCTGGCCGACGGGCTGCGTTTGAACGCCGAGGTGCTGCGCGTCGACGCGCTGCTCTTGAGCGACGCCGACGACGCGTTCGCGTGGCGCCGGCTGGCGGCGCTGGCCGGGGTCGCGTGCGAAGCCGTCGAGCTGGGTCCGGCGGTCCCGGCCGCGCTCGCGCTCGACGCCGTCGCCGGCGTGCAGGCGCTCTTGCGCTTCGCCGACCGGCAGCGCGACGCCGACGCACGCGCGGCGCTGCTGGCGCCGCAGAGCGGCGTCGCTCCGGACGAAGCGGGCGCGCTGCTGGCCGCCGCCGGCGAGCGCAGCACGCTGCTCGAGGTCATCGCGAAGGGAGCGTCGGCCGACGCGACCCGCTTCGCGCACGGCTTGACCACGCTCGCCGACGCGTATCGTATCCCCGACGCCTCGGCGGCCGGCGTCCTGGCTGCGGCCTGCGCCGCGTTTCCGATCGCCGATCCGGCGACGCGCGCGGCGCTGGTGCGCGTCGCCGCCGACTTCGACGAAGCGCGCGCGTTCGCGCCGGCCTGGCAGGCCGACGACGTGCTGGCCGAGATCGACGCCGAGCTGGGCGACGCGACGCGCCGCGCCGAGCGGCCGCCCGACGTCGCGCCCGCGCCGCAGCTCGCCGACGAGCCGCCCGAACCCGTTCGCACGCGCAAGCTCTCGTTCAGCGCGTCCTCGCTCAACGCGTACGCCGAGTGCAAGCGCAAGTGGTGGTTTCGTTACGCCTGCGCCGCCGTCGAGGACAAGGGCTCGTCGGCGTCGTTCTACGGGATCGCGTTTCACGCCGCGTTGGAGGACTTCCATCACGTGTACGCGCGCTTCGACGCCGTCGACGCGCCGGCGCTGGCGATGTTCCTGGACGGCTGCGTGAACGGCGCCTTCGACCGCTACCGGACGCGCTTCGACGCGCCGGTCGAGTTCGAGCTGCAGAAGCGGCGCGCGCGCCGCACCGCCAAGAAGTATCTCAGCTGGCTGCTCGAGCGCGCGCGCCGTTCGCCGTTCGCGGTCATCGGCTGCGAGACGGAAACCGACATCGAGCTGGGCGGTCACCGCTTCATCGGCTATATCGACCGGCTCGACCGCGACGAACGCACCGGCACCGTCACCGTCGTCGACTACAAGACCGGCTCGATCGCGACCAGCGCGCAAGAATATCTCGACGCGGTGCGGTCGTTCCACGAGTTCCAGCTGCCGTTCTACTACTGGGCGCGCACCGCCGCCGGCGACGTCGTCACCAAGCTCGCGCTCGTCCCCCTCAAGGATGCGCTGCTCGACGTCGTCCCGGTCGAGCTCGAGGTCGTCACGACCTCACGGCCGCCGCGAGCGAACGGCAGCTACGGCGAGATCTCGGTGGCCGAGCTCGAGCGCGCGCGCGCGCGGATGATCGCGCTCGCTGACGAGCTCTCGCACGGTGAGCGCGCGATGTTTCCGGCCACCGACGATCCGGACGCATGCCGCTATTGTGCGTACGGCAACGCGTGCAGAGAACGTCCACGCGTGCTCGAAGAACGGTTCGGTCGCTGACACTTCACCGACGGGGCGGCCTTCTGCTGCACGCAAAATAGTGATGCACGGAGTGTCATTGTGCGTTTTGTCGCAGGCGATTCTCGGTAGTTGAAACGCTACCCGAGCAAGTCGTTCGGGCAAGGAGGCCACACTTCGGTGCATCTCACACGGACGACGTCGATCGCAGCGACGATCGTCGCTGCCGCACTCTTGGCGAGTTGCGGCGGCGGCGGAGTCGGCGGCGGAACGTCTCGCCCAATCCCAGCCACCACACCGACACCCTCGTCGAGCGCCAGCGGTATCACCGCGCTCACCGGACTCGCCGCGGCGCCGCTCGCCGTCGGCGACACACGCGCATTCACACCGTCGGAATCGGGTTATAGCGGCGGTTACACGGTGACCTCGTCGGCGCCGAGCGTCGCGAGCGTCACGCCGTCGTCGGGTACCGGACCGTTCACCGTCAAGGGACTCGCGCCCGGCACGACGACCATCACGACGTCCGATACGAACGGCCACAGCTCGAGCGTACCGCTGACCGTCAGCGCCACCGTCGGTTTCGGTTCGCTGACCGCGACGCCGGCGAACACGCAGCTCACGACCGGCGAGACGACGCAGTTCACGCCGAGCGAGCCCGGCTATTCCGGCACCTACACCGCCACCTCGTCGAACCCGGCGGTGATCACCGTCTCGCCGGCGTCGGGGACCGGGCCGTTCACGCTGACCGCGGTCTCGCCCGGAACCGCGACGATTACCGTCGCCGACCAGAACGGACACAGCGCGTCGACGACGTTGACCGTCACCGCGCCCGGCAGCACGCCCGCGCCGACCAACGCTCCCAGCGGCACGCCGACGACCGCACCGAGCGGTAGTCCGACGACCGCACCGAGCGGCAATCCGACGACCGCACCCAGCTCGAGCCCGACCTCGACGCCGACGAGCGCGCCGATCTCGTTGACGCCGGTCGCACTGACGGTCGACCTCAACCAGCTCGCGAACGTCGCGGAAACGGATTCGACCGGCGCGACGCCGACCACCAGCGTCGCCAACCCCGCGACCGCCACCATCGTCTCGACCGGCAGCGGTCAGTACGAAGTGGTCGGAAATCAAGCCGGCAACACGACCATCACGTTCAGCGATCCGAGCGGCAACACGACGACGCTGCCGGTCACCGTGCCGGCCTCGCCGCAGCCGGTCATCCAGCTCAACCCCACCGGCGTCAACGACGGCGCGGCCGGGCTGGGCGCCACCGCCGTGACGCTCTCGCCGACGGAGACGGGATATACCGGACCGTTCACGGCGTCGAGCAGCAACGCGTCGGTCGCGTCGGTCTCGCAGGTCGGCAACACGTTCGTCGTGGCGACGGCGAACCCGGGCTCGGTGATCATCACCGTGCGCGACGACCAGGGGAACTCCGCGAGCATCGGTTTCACGGTGCAGTAGCTTCTCCACTCCGTCCACAGCGATCCACAATCGGGCCCGGCGCACGGGGACGGGGTGCGCCGGGCGAGAACCGCGTCGGGTGATCCTCGACGCCTTCGGGACGGCATCGTGATCGCGGCGCTCGGATTGGAGCGAGCGATCGCGCTGCCCGCCGCGCACGGCCTGCTCGCGTTCACCGGGCCGCCGGCGAGCGGCAAGACGGCGGCACTGGCGCGGCGCTTCGCGGCGTTGCGCGCCGCCGATCCCGATCTCGCCGGCGCCGCGATCGTCACGGCCGCGCGCGCCGAGGGCGCCCGCGCGCTGGCCGCCCGCATCACCGCGGAGTGCGGCATCGCGGTGCGTGGTGCGACGCTCGACACGTTCGCGCTCGAGCTGCTGCGCGCGCACCCGTTCGAGACCGGGCTCGCGCTCGACCTCGAGCTGGTCGACGCGCTCGACGCCGAAGAGATCTTCGAGCGTGCCGCCGCTCCGCTGTTCTCGGCCGAGTGGAGCGACTGGCTGGGCACCGAGATCGATCCCGAGATCGCCGGACTGCGCACGCCCGACCGCTTCGCGGACGCGGTCTTGCGGTTGATCCGCAAGCTGCGCGACGCCGGCATCGACGACGAAGCGTTCCTGACCGCCGCCAAGCGCGGCGCGGCGACGTTCTACGCGAATCCGCCCAACCTCGCCTCGCCGGCGCTGGTCGCGGCCACCAAGGACGAGCATCGTGCCTCGCTCGCCGTCGACGGCTCGGAGCTGGACCGCCAGCGCCGCCGCGAGCTCGACTTGGCGAAGATCGTCGCGCGCTTGTACCGCGCGTACGTCGACGAGCAGGTGCGGCGCGGCTGCCTGACCGCGGTCGACGCGCTGGTCGAAGCGACGCGGCTGCTCGAGACGCAGCCGGCCATCGCGCGCGCGCTGCGCACCCGGCTGCACGTCGCGTTCGTCGACGACGCGCACGACCTGAGCGCGGCCGGCTTGCGCTTCCTGCACGCGCTGTTCGGTGACGCGCTGCACGGCGTGACCGTCGCCGGCGATCCGAGCGCGGCGACGCAGACCTTCGCCGGCGCGCGGCCCGAGCGGATCTTCGGGCACGCCACGACGACGGTCGCGCTGCCCGGCGGCGCCTTGCCGCCGCTGATCGCGCAGGTCGCGTACGCCGTCATCGACGCCGACCCCGCGCGCCCGCTCCCGCCCGGCGAGGCGGTGCGGGTGGTGCGCGCGCGCGACCGCCTCGCCGAAGCGGAGACGATCGCCGAGCGCGTCGTCACGCTGCTCGCGAGCGGCACGCCGCCCGGCCGTATCGCGGTGCTGCACCGCACGCTGCGCACGCTCGGTGCCTACGAGGAAGCGCTGCTGGCGCGCGACGTCCCGCTCGCGCTGGCCGGCGATCCGGTGCTGTTCGCGCGTCACGACGTGCTCGACGCGCTCGCGCTGTGGTGGAGCGCGGTCGACCCGTTCCGTCACGTTTGGCTGCTGCGCGCGCTGCAGACGCCGATGGTGCGCCTGTCCGACGCCTCGATCGCGACCTTGTGCGGCGAACCGGCCAGCCCGCAACCCGCGCTCTTCACCCTGCCCGACGACGACCAAAGCGACCGCCGCTGGGACCGCCGCCGCGATCTGCGCCTGGCGACGAACGTGCTGCGCGGCGAGCGCGACGACGATCTCGGAGCGGTGGCGCGCGAACGCGTGCGCGCGTTCCGCGAACGCCGCGCGCGCTGGACGGGCTGGCTGCGGGCGACCGACGTCGCCGGCGCGGCGCGCGCGATCGCCGAGGACGGCGGGCTGTTCGCGCCGTTGGCCGGCGAGACCGCGGCGCGCACGCGCTTCCGCGTCACGCTGGTCGAGCGCGCGATCGCGCAGCTCGCCGCCTACGCCGCGCGCCACCCCTTCGCCGACCTGGGCGCGGCACTGGCGTACTGCGACCGGCTGGCCGCGGCCGAGGGCGGTCCGGAGCTGATCGACGAACGCGACGACGCCGTCGTCGTCGCCTCGGTCGAGCGCGTCCTCTCGCGCCGCTTCGCGCACGTCTTCGTCGTCGACGCGCGCGCCGGCGCGTTTCCGCCGTACTACGTACCGGACGCGTTCTTGTTCAGCCCTAGTTACGGGATGATCCCGAAGGAGAACGCCGGCGACGCGCCGGCGGCGCGCACCGCGAAGTTCACCTGGTACGAGCACCACGCGAAGCCGCGCGCGGCATACGTACGCGAGCAGCGGCGGCTGTTCGCCGCCGCGCTCGGACGCGCCGACGAGACGGTGACGGTCTCGGCCGCGGGCCGTCCGACCCGCGGCATCGCGGCGCCCGAGCTCGCGCACGAGATCGAGCTGCTGCTCGCGAACCGCGCCTAGTGGCGGACGCGAACCTCCCGCTGCGCCACCGCGAGCATTACCCGGGAGACCTATCCGCATCGTGCTGCGCCTCGCACCCCTGAGCACCGACGCCTACGTCCGCGACGTGCTGCCGCACTCGGCCGAGCTGTGGGCGGGCGCGCGGAGCTTCGACGAGTACGCGGCCGAGCTGCGCGGCATCGCCGGTTCGGCCTGGGGGCGGCGGCGCTTTCGCACCGTCGGCTTGTGGGTGGGCGACGAGCTGGTCGCCTCGTGCAAGCGGTACGATCGCGTGCTGCGCTGCGGCGATCGCCGCTACCGCGCCGCCGGGATCGGCGCCGTCTTCACCCCGCCCGCGCTGCGCGGGCGCGGGTACGCGACCGCGCTGCTGGGCGCGCTGCTCGACGCCGAGCGCGCCGCGGGCACGGCCTTCGCCTACCTCTTCAGCGACATCGGCGCGACGTTCTACGAGCACCTCGGCTTCGTGAAGCTGCCCGCGCGCGCGTTCTCCCTGCGCGCCGACGGGCTGGCCGGACCGCGGGTGACGGTCGAGACGCTCGGCGCGGACGACGACGCGGCGATGCGACGGGTCTTCGCCGCCAGCGAGGCGCGCCGGCACTTCGCGTTCGTGCGCACGCCGCTCGAATGGGAGTGGCAGCGCCTGCGCGCCGCATCGCGCGAGCACGGCTCGCCGGTGCTGCGGCTGGGCGTCCGGCGCGGCCGGGCGCTGGCGGCGTACGTCGTCGGGCGGCGCATTCCGACCGCGGACGTCTTCGCGCTCGACGAGTTGGCGCTGGCCCGCGCGCAGGATGCGCCGCTGCTGGGCTCGCTCTTGCGCGCGGCCGCCGGCGACCTGCGCAAGATCGGCGGCTGGCTCCCCCCGGCGCCGCTGCGCGGCGCGCTGCCGCGCGGCGCGGTCCGCCCGCGGCGCAGCAGCCTGACGATGGTCCTTCCGCTCGACCGAACCTTCGCGGCCGCCTGGCGGGAGACGCTGCCCCGGGTCGAAGCGGACGCTGCAGATCCGTGCTGGGCTGCCGATTACCTCTAAGGTGGGCTTGACGATTCTTGAACCGAAGGCCGGCCTCGAGCCGATCGACCGTTTGCTCGTCGACGTCCAAGCGGCGTGCGTGCGAGCCGGGGCGGCGATCTTGGCGTTCGCGGCCGGCGACTGCACGGTGTGGACAAAGGACGACGCCTCGCCGCTGACCCAGGCGGACCTGGCCGCCAACGCGATCCTGCTCGCGGCGCTGGCCGAGCTCGACCCCGCGACGCCGGTCATCTCCGAGGAGAGCCCGCGGCCCGCGGGCCCGGCGCCGGCGCGCTTCTGGCTGGTCGATCCGCTCGACGGCACGCGCGAGTTCCTCAGCGGCAACGGCGAGTACACGGTCAACGTCGCCCTGGTGGACGAGGGGACGCCGGTGCTCGGCGTCGTCCATGCGCCCGCGCTCGAACGCACCTACGCCGCCGCGCGCGGCCGCGGCGCGACCCGCACCGACGCGCACGGGACGCGGCCCATTCACGTCCGTCGCGAGGGCGCGCTGGTGGTGGTCGCGAGCCGCTCGCACCGCGGCGCCGAGCTCGAGCCGTTCCTGGCCGCCTTGCCGCCGCACGAAACCGTCACGGCCGGCTCGTCGCTCAAGCTGGGCCTGGTGGCGGACGGGACGGCGCAGCTCTACCCGCGCTTCGGTACGACCTGCTGGTGGGACATCGCCGCCGGCCACGCCGTGGCGGTCGAAGCCGGCGCGCAGGTGGTGACGTTCGCGGGCGCGCCGCTGCGCTACGCGGGCAGCGACGTGCGCAACCCCTCGTTCGCGTGCACGGCTCTGCCGGTCGAGCTGGTCACAACAGCCGCAGCTCGCGCGCTTCTTCATCCGTAAGCGACGCCACCCGGGTCCCCAGCAGCCGGATCGGCGTTCCGGCGACCTCGGAGCGCTGCCAGCACCAGCGCGCGGCGTCGTGGATCGCGTCGGCGTCGTTGGTCGCGACCGCCAGCGTCGTCTGCCGGCCGGTGACGGTGAAGTCGGCGCGCTTGATCTTCACCCCGACCGTCTGCGCGCGCAGTCCCTTGGCGAGCAGATCGCGCGCCAGCTCGTCGGCCTGCTCGCGAAGCAGCGCGTGAATGCGCTGCTCGTCGGTGACGTCGTACTCGAAGGTCTCCTCGGTCGAGATCGACTTGCGCTCGCGCGACGGATCGACGGCGCGCTCGTCGATCCCGCGCGCGAGATCGCGAAAGAACGGCCCGCTGCGGCCGAACAGCGCGTAGAGCGCCTCGTCGGCGAGCACCGCGACGTCGCCGATGGTGCGAATCCCCGCCGCCTCCAAACGCGGCTGCGTCTTCGGACCGATCCCCCACAGCCGTCCGACCGGCATCGGCGCCAAGAACGTCGCTTCGCTGCCCGGCTCGACGACCGTCAAGCCGTCCGGCTTGCGCAGATCGCTGGCGATCTTGGCGATCATCTTGCCGCGCGCGACGCCGGCGCTGGCGGTCAGCCCGATCTCGGCGCGAATGCGCGCGCGCACGCGCTCGGCCAGCGCGCACGCCGCCTCCAGGTCGTCGGTACGCGCGTCGACGAACGCCTC
The DNA here is from genome assembly GCA_035504415.1 of Candidatus Sulfotelmatobacter sp. Classification (NCBI taxonomy): domain Bacteria; kingdom Pseudomonadati; phylum Acidobacteriota; class Terriglobia; order Terriglobales; family Candidatus Korobacteraceae; genus Candidatus Sulfotelmatobacter; species Candidatus Sulfotelmatobacter sp. Next base: position 213,441 of record DATJRY010000021.1, read on the forward strand.
GTCGAGCGAGAGCCCTTCGACGGCGCGGCCGTCCTCCTCGAAGATGGCGAACACCGCGCGTGAGGCCTCGCGGTAGCGGGTGAAGTCGGGCGGCACGACGACCAGCTGCGGGCACAGCTCGCGCGCGCGGTACAGCGGCATCGCGGAACGCACGCCGAACGGCCGCGCTTCGTACGACGCCGTCAACACGACGGCCCGGCGCGAGGAGCCCGAGATCGCGAGCGGCACGCCGCGCAGCGACGGATCGTCGCGTTGCGCCACCGACGCGTAGAAGGCATCGAGGTCGAAATGGACGATCATCGTACGACCGTCCCCCGGATCATGGAACCCCGAGCGCCTCGCGCACGTAGGCCAGCGCGTCCGCGCCGACCTCCATGAAGGCGACGGCGAAGCCGCCCATCGCGCTCGAGCGGACGATGCGGCTGGTGATCTCGTGCCGCTGGCCGGCGCCTTCGAGCACGATCGTCAGAACGGTGTCTTCGGGGAACGTCTCGCCGGCCACGAGCAGCAGGCCGGTGCGCGAGATGTTGTCGATGGTGCCGGTGCGCTCGGGCTGGTCGCCGTAGCGGTAGCGCACGGGCATGCTGACCTTGACCCGTTCGCTGGCTCGCCGGTTACCGTCGTCGCTCATCCGCTCCTCCGATCACGGCACGCCGAGTGCCTCGCGTACGTAGCGCAGCGTCTCGTCTTCGACGTGGACGAAGGAGACGCCCAGTCCGCCCATCGGTGCCGTTCGCACGACTTCACCGACGATGGTGTGCTCCGCGCCGGCTTGGTCGTGGAACGCGATGCGCAGGTGCGTTCCCTCGGCCATCGCCTCGTCCGCGATCAGCAACAGCCCGTTGCGCGAGATGTTGTCGATCCGGGCGGCGCGCTCGTCCGGCGCGCCGTCACGACGGTAGCGCGCGGCGACGTCGACCTTTACGCGGATCGCGGTGCGCCGATCGTTCATACTCCCACTCCCTCCATGAGCGTGCGAATCGCGGTCACGTTGCGGACGTCGTCGGCCTCTTCGCCGGGCGTCTCGAGGATCGCGATCTTTCCTTGCACTCCCGGATGCGCGACGATCGCGCGGAACCCTTCGATCCCGATGCGTCCCTCGCCGATGTGGTGATGGCGGTCCCGGGCGCCGCCCAGCTCGACCTCGGTGTCGTTGAAGTGGAACATCACGACCCGGTCGAGTCCCATCTCGCGCTCGACCTCGTCGAAGAAGCGCGCCACGCCCTCGCGCGTGTCGAGCGCGTAGCCGGCGGCCCAGCTGTGCGCGGTGTCCAGACAGACGCGCAGGTTCGGGTGGCCGACGGTACGGATGAACCGACCCAGCTCCTCGATGGTCCCGCCGCACAGCTGACCCGCGCCCGCGCTGTTCTCCAGCACCAGGTACACGTTGGGGTCGATCCGCTCGAGCGCGTGCTCGAGTCCGTCGACGACGGCGGCGAAGCCGGCGGCGCGGTCGCGCTTGCCGTACGAGCCCAGGTGCGTGTTGACGTACGCGACCCGGCCGACCGCGGCCACGGCGAGATCGTTCTCGAGCAGCTTGAGCGAGCCGTTGCGCGTCTTGGGGTCCTCGCTGGCGAGGTTGATCAGATACGAGGTGTGGATCGCGACCGGCGCGATCCCGGCGGCCTCGCGCATGTTCGCGAAGCGGGTGAAGGCCGGCGCGTCGATGGCGCCGACCCGGTACGTCTTGGGGTTCCCGCTGAAGAACTGCAGCGTGGTGCAGCCCAGCTTGGCCGCATACGCGACGGCGGCCTCGTGACCGCCGCCGACGCGCACGTGCAGACCGTAGCGCAGATCGGTCACCGCTCGGTCAACGGCGGCGGCCGAAGTCGAACTGGCGCGCGCGCGTGCCGCGCGGCATGAAGCTCTTGGCCCGCCCGCTGGGCACCATCGCGCGCGAGGGGTTGCGCTCGAAGGTGGTCGAGGTCATCAGGACCGCGTCGGAGGGCCGTTCGCGGCGGCCGACGCGGCCGATCAGCTGCTCGACCTCCGACTCGCCGAACGCGTCGGCGTCGGTGATGACGATCAGATCGGCGGCCGGGATGTCGATCCCGCTCCCGACCAAGTTCGTCGCCGCCAGCACCGCCGGTGCTTGCGCGCGGAACTTGTTCATCATCTCGACGCGCGTGCCGACCTCGTTGACCTTGACGCCCTTGCGGCGATTGCGGCTGCCGTGCTCGTGCGTGTCGGCCATGTCGCCGCGCAGCTGCTGCACGGGGATGCCGTAGGTGTGCTCGAGCCGTTCCGCCAGCCGCGGGACGTCGCTGCGCGTGCGGCCGATGACGAACACCCGTGAGCCGCGCGCGAGGTGGTCGCGAATCAGCGCGTCGGCGCGCGAGAGCTGCTCGGCGGGCGGCTCGCCCCACACGCCTTCGACCTTGTGGATCGTCGTCGGCAGCACGTCGAACGGCATCTTCTTCATCGAGACGACGCGCGAGAGCGCGCCGATCCGTTCGAGGAAGCGGCGCAGCTCGTCGGGCGTCGCGGTGGCGAAGATCATCGGGCAGTCGAGGTCTTCGAGCAGCCGCAGGTGCTCGCGCTCGTCGAACGCGTTGACGTCGTCGATCACCAGCAGCGCGCTGCGATCGATCATGTCCCAGTAGCGCTCGATGGTCAGCATCATCGCCGAGCCGACGACGATGTTGATCGTCCCGTCGGCGATGCCGTTTTCGACCGCGCGGCGCTCGGCGGGCGACGCGCCGCCGTGGATCTGCCCGACGCCGATGCCGGTCCCCTCGAGCCGTTCGGTCAGATAGGTGTAGTGCTGGCGGATCAGATCGCGCGTCGGCGCGACGACCACGCCGTAGCCGCCGTCGGTGGCGAGCACGGTGTCGACCAGCGTGCGCATCAGGACTTCGGTCTTGCCCGAGCCGGTCGGCGCCTTGAGGAGAAACTCATAGTGGCCCTCGTCGAGACCTTCGGCGAGAGCGAGCACGGCGTTGCGCTGGTCGACGGTGAGCCGGAACCGCTCACCGGGTTGGATCAGCTCGTGGGTCAGCGCGACGCGCTGACAGTTCTGGTCGATCCGCGCCCACGTGGCGGCGGGGTCGAGACGTGCGGTCATACCGCTGATGGCTGGGTCTCCGTTTCTTGGGGTGATTGCTCGGCCGCCGCGTCCTCGACGTCCGCGACGCTCTCGGACTCGATCGACGCGATCGCGTCGGCGGCCGGCGTCGTCGGTACCGTCGGAATCGGCAGCGCGAGCTCGAGCGGGCCGGCCGCGGTTTCGAGGTCGATGGTCGGCAGATCGTCGAGCCGCTTGAGGCCGAAGGCCTCCAGGAACTCCGGCGTCGTCTTGTAGAGCATCGGCCGCCCCGGCGACTCCTTGCGGCCGGACTCGGCCAAGAAGCGACGGTCGACCAGGGTCGCGATCACCGAGTCGGCGGACACGCCGCGGATCTCTTCGATCTCACCTTTGGTGCAGGGTTGGGTGTAGGCGACGATGGCCAGCGTTTCGAGCGCCGCCGGCGAGAGATTGGTCTTGGGGGGCAGCAGATACGCTTCGACGACCTCGCGCGCCGCCGGCGCGCTCGCGAAGCGGTAGCCGCCCGCGATCTCGCGCAGCACGACGCCGCGATGCGCGAACTCCTCGTCGATCTTCTGCAACGCGACGCTGACCTCGGCCTCTTCCGCGCCGGTCAGTTTCGCCAATTGCTTGATCGAGAGGGCTTCGCTGGCGACGAAGAGCAGCGCTTCGCAATCGCGCTGCAGTTTGCCGGTGTCGACGAGTTCAGGCTGCACGGTCTTCTTCGGGGACGGGGAGGATCGCGATGTCGGTGAAGGCGTCGCTCTGCTCGACGCGCACGCGGGCGCGGCGCACGAGCTCGAGCACGGCGAGGAACGTCACGATGATGGCGACGCGATCGAGGTTCGCGCACAGCGCGAAGAACGACGCGCGGCCGTCGCGGCGCACGGCACGGGCCACGGCTTCCATCTGCTCGACCAGCGAGACCCGTTCGCGGACGATCGTCCGCTTCTCGGGCTTCGCCGCGCGCAGTGCCGCGGCCAGTGCTCCCGCGAGCTTCGCCGCGTCGATCTGATAGCGCTGCACGAACTCGCCGGTCGGGTCGCCGCCCTCGCTGCGCAGGTAGAAGGCCGAGGCCTCGGCGGCCCTGGCCTTGAGGTCGGTCCCGGCGTCACGGTACTTCGAGTAGGCGATCAGCCGCTCGCGCAAGCGCTGCTCGACCGCCTCGGCCGACTCCTCCGGATCGCCCTGGAACTCGACCGGGATGGGGGGCAGCAGGGCCTTGGACTTGAGGAAGACCAGCGTCGCGGCGACGACGAGGTAGTCGGCCGCCAGCTCGACGTCGAGCGCCTCCATGGCGTGGACGTAGGCCAGGTACTGGTCGGCGACGCGCGCCAGCGGAACGGTGGCGATGTCGAGCTGCTGCTCCTTGACCAGGTTCAGCAGCAGGTCCAACGGACCGTCGAACACGTCGAGCGAGACGCGCAGCGCGCGCTCGTCGACGACGGGGACCGGGGCCGACAATTACGCGCTCGTGTCCCTCACCGACGGTCCGGCGGTGACGGTCTCCGGCTCGAACTGGCCGGCGCCTTCGCGCTCCAGCCACTCCAGGCCCAGGTCGACCAAACGCTTCTCGTTGATGTACTTGAGGGCTTTCTTGGCGGCCTTGATCTCGAACCAGCGCGCCTCGTCGACCTCGTGATCGTGGTTGGCCGTGTCGCCCGAGAGGTAGCGCATCAGGTAGAAGTGGACGTCCTTCTTGTGCTTGGTCCGGTTCAGGAAGAACCAGTAGTGGATGTCCGAAAGCTTGGTCAGGATCTCGGCCCAGCAACCAGTCTCCTCACGCACTTCGCGCAGGGCCGCTTGCTCGTGGGTCTCCTTCGGCTCGACGTGTCCCTTCGGCAACGACCAGACGCGCGGTTCCCCACGGCCGATCAAGAGGGCCTCCAAACCGTTTCCGTCCCCACGCAGGACCAGCCCGCCGGCGGAGACCTCGTATTTGATGCGCATCGTTGCCTTCAGATAGATCCAGCCCGACGTCCCGGGCTGGTTCTTCCAGTATAGCGTGCCGGCCCAAGAAGGGCGCCAGCCCCCGGCCTAGGGCGAGGGAGGGTGCGAGAGCCTGATCATGGCCGCTCCGCTACGCGGAGCAGCCGAGCTCGTCACGTCGCTCTCGTCGGTCGCGATCGGCCCGACGCTCGGCGCTCCGCCAGCGCTCCCCACGATCGCTTCGGCGTCCCGAACGACCGCGGCCTGCGGCCTGAAGCTTCGGCGCGGCGTCGGCGGCAGCGCGGCGACCTGCGGTGCGGCGGCCGCCGCGAGACTCCCGGCGCGGCGCGGACGGCTCGCGCGCGGCACGCTCGGCGGCGCGGGCGCGAGGGCCGGGTGGGCGGCGGGGCGCGGGAGCGCGGCGGCGGGCGGCTTCGCCCAGGCGAGCTGGACCGGGCGAGCCCGATGGGCCGGCCGCGCGTGCGGGCGATGGTGCGCGATGCGAAGCCGGCGGTGCGGCGGCGCGAGGACGGCCAGCTGCACGGGCCGCTCGGCGACCTGCGGCGCGCGCGCGGCCGGAACCGCCAGCAGGGTCACGCCCAGCACCGCCACCGTGCCGGCCGCGCCGGCGGCGACGCCGAGGGCGCGGGCGAGGGGGCGCAGGACGACGGCCGGGCGCAGCAGGCGTTCGACCCGGATCGCGACGTGCGAGCGGCGGTTCCACAGCGCGAGCGCGGCGTCGTCGGCCGCCGGAACGGTCGCCAAGCGCAACAGGCAGGCCGCGTAGCGGTGCGCGCCGCCGGCGGCCGCGGCGTCCTCGTCGCTGGCCAGCTCGCGCTCGAGGTCGAGCGCGCGCCCGAGGATCCACAGCCCCGGCAGCCACCACCCGGCCCGGGTGAAGACGCTCTGCAGCGCCTTGGCCCAGTCGTCATAGCGGCGCAGGTGCGCGCACTCGTGCTGCAGCACGGCGCGCCACTCGCCCTCGTCGACCCGCCGGCGGAAGCCGGCGGGGACGACGATGGCCGGGTGCAGGTAGCCGATGGCGGTCGGGCTGCCGACCCGCGCGGAGACGCCGATCGGCGCGCCGCGTACGCCGGTCTCGCCGACCGGGAGCGCGCGGCGCTTGATGTGGCGCAGTCGCACGACGTCGAGCACCAGCTCCACCAGCAGCACCGCGGCGATCAACAACGCCGCGCCGAGCAGCGGGACCGCGGTCCCGCTCAGCAGCGTCTCGGCGGCTGCCGGCGGGGCGGCCGGCGGCCGCAGCTCCGCGACCAGCCAGGCCAGCGGCGCCACCATCAGGCACAGCCCGAACGAGGCGGTCAGGACGCGCGCGCGCGCCGCGGCGCGGTCGAAGGCGCGCGCGGTCAGGACGGCCACGGCGGCCAGCGCGAGGCTGGCACCGAGGCCGACCAACGCCGCCGTTTCGACGGCGGCGGGCCCGCTCAGGTGTGCTCCTCGAGCAGTGCGCGGAGCCGGCGCTCCTCGTCCGGGCTCAGCCGCTCGGAGTCCAGCAGGTTCAGCATCAGCGCGCGCGCCGAGCCGTCGAAGAACGTGGTCAGGATGTTCTCGACCACGCTGCGGCGGGCGTCGTCGCGTTCGACGCGCGCCCGGTAGACGTTGGCCTTGCCGCGCACCGTGTGCCGCACGTAGCCCTTGCGCTCCAAGATCGTCAGCGTCGAGAGGACCGTCGTGTACGCGATCGGCCGCTCACCCAGACGCGCGTGGATCTCGGCGACGGTCCCGCTGCCCAAATCCCACAAGATGTCCATGAGACGATACTCCGCCTCGGTCAGCGTCGGGGAGGTCCGCCTGGCCATGGCCCCGGGATACGACGCACCTCCGTATTTCCCCGTTAGAAAACCGCGCGTGCAACGGCCGAGCAGACGAAGACCGCCGTCTCTTCCGAGACGACGGCCTCCGTGGCTCGGTCCGACACCCCCGTGCCGGACACGTCTTATGGCGCAAGGCCGGCGCGCGAACGTGCAACCGTGTGAGCGGCCGGGCCGGGCTCGCCTTCCCCGGTGACGAACGTGCGCACACGCAGGCGGGTCGTGAGGGATGGTGCCTCGCCTCGGTCAACGCTCGGTCAAATCGCCCGCAGGGAAAGATCACCACCCCATGCAGAGCTCCTACCTCCGTACGTTCGGAGGCTTTCAGCTCGTCATCGGTGCCACGGAGATCCCACGCCCGCCTACGCTCAAGGCGTGTTCTCTCGCGGCCTATTTGATCTTGAGCGGCGGCGCGGCGATCGGGCGCGAGCGCCTGTTGGAGCTGCTCTGGCCGGAGATCGATCCCGAACGCGGCCGGGCCAACCTCAAGACCGCCATGTGGTCGTTGCGCGACGTGTTGCGCAAAGGCGGCTGCGATCCCGACGCCTTTCTCAGCCGCGAGCGCAGCGTCGTGCAATGGATCGCGCCGACCACCTCCGACGCCGCGCACTTGTTGCGCGTCGATCCCGCCGGCCCCGTCGAAGCGCTGGCCGAAGCGGTCGGACTCGTCACCGGCGAGTTCCTCGAAGGCATCTTCGACGAATGGGTCGTGCTGCGGCGCGAAGAGCTGGCGCGGCGCTACGACGCGCTGGTCTGCGCGCTGTTCGTCGCGCGCCCGACGGCGGAGACGGCGCGACTCGCGCTTCAGCGCGATCCCTACGACAGCGGCGCCGTCCGCGTCCTGGCCGACGAAGAACGCCGCGCCGGCCGTACCGCGCGCGCGCTCGACCTGATCGAAGCGCATCGCACGGCGCTCGACGAGCTGGGCGAGTCGCTGGCGCCGGATCTGGCCGCGCTGGTGCAGACGCTGCGCGCCGCCGGCCGCGAGGACGCGGCCGGCCCGAGCCTGCCGTTCGTCGGCCGCAGCGACGCGTTGGCGTGGTTGGAGACGCGCGCGGCGGAACGCGAGGGCCGCGCGTGCGCGCTCGTCGTCGGCGAAGCCGGGATCGGGAAGACCAGCTTGCTGCGCGCGTTCGTCGATCGCTTGCGGCGCGCCGACCATACCGTTCACGCGCTGGCCGCGCTGCCGCACGACGCGCGTCCGTTCGAGCCGTGGAGCTCGCTGCTCGAGGCGCTGACGGGGACGACGCAACGCGCGGTCCTGGCCGACGTTCGCCACCCGGTCACGAGCGCGCTGGCCGGCGCGCTCGCCGATGCGCTCCCGACCGGCGCGGTGCTGGTGCTCGACGACGCGCACTGGCTGAGCGGCGACGCGCAGGCCGTGCTGCGCGACGTGGCGCCGCAGCTGCGCCGCAAGGGAGTCGTGCCGGTGGTGGCCACGCGGCCCGACGCCGCCGAGGCCCTGCGCACGCTGCTCTCCGTCGAGAGCGGTGACGAGCTGCGGCTGCACCCGTTGACCCGCGAAGACGTGTTGGCCGCGCTCGACGTGAGCGTCGAGGGCGACGTCGGCGAGCTGGCCGACGCGCTCCACCGCCGCTCCGACGGCGTTCCGCTCTACGTCGCGCACCTGGTCACCGAGCTGGGCCGCGCCGGCGTGCTGGCGCGCAGCGCTCAGCGTTGGCGGCTGGTGCGGACGATCGACGCCGGCACGCTTCCGACCGACTCGCTGCGCGCCGCGATCGCCGCGCCGTTGCGCGCGCTCGGCGAGGACGCCGTGCTCGCCGCCGCCGCGCTGGCGATCGAGCCGCACGCCGACGACGACGATCTGTGCGCCGCGTTGGGCTGGGAGGCGGCACGTTTCGACGCCGTCGCGGAGAAGCTGATTCGCGCCGAGCTGTTGGTGGAGCGCCCCGACGGTTTGGCCTTCGCGCACGACCTGGTCGCGCAGGTCGCCGGAGGACTGGCGACGCGGCGCACACGCTTGGCGCTGCACCGCGCCTTCGCGGCGCGCGTCGCCCGCTGGCCCGACCGCGAGGCACCGCTGTGGACGGCGCGGCACCACGAAGCGCTGGGCGAACGCTGGGAGGCCGCCGTCGCGTACCGCCGCGCCGGCGACATCGCCCTGTACGCCGACGCCCTGCACGATGCGGTCGCGCGCTATCGCGCGGCGCTGGCGATGGTGGCGGGCCTGGTTCCCGACGAGCGCACGCGCGCGCTCGCGACCGGGCTGTATCGCGCGATCGCGAGCTCGTCGTTCCGTTTGGGCGATCGCGCCGGCGCGCTCGCAGCGGCGCGCGCGGCGGTCGACGAGGCGTGCGCGAGCGGCGATCGCAAGCTGCTGGCGCAGGCCTTCTCCACCCGCGCCAACCAGCTCGTCAGCGACGCGCCGGTCGGACTCGACGAGCTGCACGCGGCGGCCAAGGACGCCGACGAAGCGGTGCGGCTGACGCGCGAGTGCGGCGAACGCGAAGAGCTGGTCGCCTCGTCGATCACGACCGCGATCGCCTACGGCCGGCTGGGCGAGTTCGACCTGGCCGAAGCGGCGGCGCGCGAAGCGGTCGACCACGCCGTCGCGATGGAACGCTGGGATATGGCCGTCGGCGCGGCCGATCGGCTGGCGCGGCTGTACACGATGCGCTGGCGGTTCGACGAGGCGCTCGCGCAGCGCAAGCTGGCGGAGTCGTACGCCCGCCGCACCGGCTCACTGGCCGAAGGCACCGTCCACGATCTGCTGGCCGACGTGTGGTTCGCGCTCGAGCGCTACGACGACGCGCTGGCCGAAGTCGCGCTCGGCGAAGCGTCGATCGAGCACGCCGATCTGGAGACCTCGCGCTGGCGCCTGCCGCGCTGGTCACTGGCGTGGAACCTGACCGCCACCCGCTTCAACATCGTGCTCGCGCGCGGCGATCTGGACGCCGCCGAGATCGTGCTCGCCTCGCTGGTCGGCCGGCGCGGGCTCGACGCGCCGGGCACGAATCCGGCGCTGGGCATGTACGCGCTGCGTCTGCTGGTCGAGCGCGGCGATCCCGGCGCGCTGCGCCGCGCGGCCGACCTCGCGCGCGGCTTACCGCGCGACTTCGCCTTCGATCAGTTCCACTGGAGCGATCGCATCGAGCTGCTCGAAGCGCGCATCGCGGCCGGTCTGGGCGAACGCGACGCGCGCGCGCGGCTGGCGCAGTCCTTCACGCTGCTCGACGCGGATGCGGCGATCGCGCCGATGACCGCCGACCGTGCCTTCGCCGCGCTGGCGGCGGCGGCGCGCAAAGCCGGCGACGACGCGCTGGCCGAACGCGCCGCGCGGCAGTCGCAGCACTACCGCGCGCAGCGGATCGTCGGGCCGGAGCGCAAGCCGGCGCGCGCGCTACGCGTGGTCTGAGTCGATCCGCCACTCGGCGAGGTTCCACAGGTCCTCGCCGTCGGGCTGCGGAGCGACGCCGTGCAGCCGCGGCGTGCGCGCGTAGCGCCCCAGCGGCCAGTCGATCGGAACGTACGGCACGTCGCGCGCGACCCGGTTCGCGATCGCCGCGCGCGCGGCGGCGCGCGTCCGCTCGTCGGGCGCCTGGACCGCCTGCACGCACCACCGGTCGACCTGCGGATCGGCGTACTGCGCGAAGTTCTCGCCCTTGGGCGCGCGCGCCCAGCTCGCCAGCTGATCGCTGCGATCGCTGCCCGGTCCGAACGTCCAGTTCGTCAGCGCGACCTCGTAGGTGCCTTCGTACAGCGGACCGGGATCGCCGAACATCACCGCGGGGGCCAAGGCGCGCAGCTGCACGCGCACGCCGGCGCGCTCCCACGCGTCGGCGATCTGCGCCGCGCGTGCCTCCATCGACGGGCTGCCCGCCGACAGCGTCAACACCAGCGGGTGCGGATGCAGCGCGGCCAACGCGCCGCGTGCGGCGGCGAGGTCGGTGCGCGGCACGCCGGCCGGCGCGACGTAGCCGGGCTCGTCCGGCGGCACCAGCGTGCGCGCGGGCGTGGTGAAGCCGGTCGTCGCCGCGCGGCCGATGCGATCGCGGTCGAGCACCGCGGCCAAGGCGCGCCGCAGGCGCACGTCGCGGAACGGCGCGCGCTGCGTGGCGAAGCTCAGGTACACCAGCGTGCGGCCGTGCACGATACCGGTGACGAGGCCGTCGCCGAGCAGGCGCGCGTCGAAGCTCGGCGGCAGGCGCGCGTAGTCGATCTCGCCCGCGCGCAAGGCGGCGACGGCCGTGGTCGGCACCGGGATGACCAACAGTCGCACGTCGTCCAGGCGCGGCGGCGGCGCGCCGGCGGCGCGGCGCGCAGCCAGCCGCACCTCGACGCCCGGCGTCCAGCGCGCCAGCACGAACGGCCCGCTGCCGACCGGGCGGCGGTCGAAGTCGGTGCGGTTGAGGTCGACGCCCCGCAGGACGTGGGCCGGCAAGATGCTCCCGTGCGCGCCGTTGCAGAACAGCAGCCGCAGCGCGTCGACGCTGCGGTGGCGCAGCCGGATGACGACCGCGTGCGCGCCGCGCGCGCGGACCGACGCGACCAGCGCGGCCAGCTCGTCGTTGGGCACGTCGAGCTTGGGGTCGGTCAGCACGCCGTAGGTGAAGACCACGTCGTCGGCGGTGACCGGTACGCCGTCGCTCCAGCGCGCGTCCGTCCGCAAGCGGTACGTGTAGGTCAGCTCGTCGGCGGAGATGCCGCCGTTGGCGCGGCTCGGCAGCGCCTGCGCGACGTCGGGGACGACGCGCTCGCCGCGGCCGATCCGGACCAGGCCTTGGAAGAGCGCGCCCGCGATCTCGTTCTCGACGACCAGCGTCGAGAAGTCGGGGTTGAGCGAGTGCGGCTCGAGGGCGATCGCGACGCGCACCGTGCGCGGCGGATGCGCCGGCGCGCAGCCGGCCAGCAGCGCGCCGGCCAGCGCCAGGCTCGCCAGCGCGCCGCGCACGCTCACCCTAGCTCGCCGAGGGCCGCCAGCGCAGATCGGGCTGGCGCGCGGCGCGCGTCTCGTCGACGCGTCCGACCGGCGTCGTCACCGGCGCCGCCAGCAGCGCGTCGGGGTCCGTCTCGGCCTGCGCGATCAGCTCGCGGAAGGCGGCGATGAACCCGTCGAGCGTCTCCTTCGACTCCGTCTCGGTCGGCTCGATCATCAGGCACTCGGGGACGATCAGCGGGAAGTAGACCGTCGGCGCGTGGTAGCCGCGGTCGAGCAGCGCCTTGCCCAGATCCAGCGCGCGCACGCCCGTCTCGCGCTTGAGCGACTGCGCCGAGGCGACGAACTCGTGCCGGTTGATCTCGTCGTACGGCACGTCGATCACGTCGCGCAGGTGAACGCGCAGGTAGTTCGCGTTGAGCACCGCCAGCTTCGACACCTGGGCGAGGCCCGCGCCGCCGTTGGCGTAGCAGTACGCCAGCGCGCGCACCATGTGCGCGAAGTTCGACCAGAACGAACGCATCGTCCCGATCGCCTTGGGGCGATCGAAGTCGAGCGCAAAGTGCAGCTCGGCGCTCTCCTGCCAGCCCGGCGCGTCGACGTCGCGGTGATCGGCGTCGAAGGCGCGCACGACCGGCGTCGGCAGGTACTCGACCAGGTGCGCCGCGACGCCGACCGGTCCCGCCCCCGCGCCGCCGCCGCCGTGCGGGATCGAGAACGTCTTGTGCAGGTTGAGGTGCATGAGGTCGAAGCCCATGTCGCCGGGGCGCGTGTTGCCCATCAGCGCGTTGGCGTTGGCGCCGTCGTAGTACATCAGCCCGCCGGCCTCGTGCACGACGTCCGACACCTCGTGGATGCGCGGCTCGAACAGCCCCAGCGTGTTGGGGTTGGTCATCATGCAGACCGCGGTCGTCGGGCCGACGACCGCGCGCAGATCGGCCGGGTCGACGCGGCCGTGCGCGTCCGAGGGCAGCGAGAGGACGGTGAACCCGACCATCGCGGCCGAGGCGGGGTTGGTGCCGTGCGCGGTGTCGGGCACGATGACGACGGTGCGCTCCGTCTCGCCGCGGGCGCGGAAGTACGCTTTCGCGATCAGCAGCGCGGTCAGCTCGGCGTGCGCGCCGGCAGCCGGGTTGAGCGAGAACGCGGCCATCCCGAACAGCGAGCTGAGCGCGCGCTCGAGCTCCCACATCACCGCCAGCGCGCCTTGCGCGGCGTGGTCGGGCGCGAACGGGTGCAGGTCGCGCAGCGCCGGCAGGTTCGCCATCGCGTCGTTGATGCGCGGGTTGTATTTCATCGTGCACGACCCGAGCGGATAGAAGTTCGTGTCGATGCCGAACGTCTTCTGCGAGAGCCGGGTGAAGTGGCGCACGACGTCCAGCTCGCTGTTGTCCGGCAGCGGCAAGTCCTCGCGCAGCGCCTCGCGCGGGAGCAGGTCGGCCAAGTCCGGCCCCTCGGGCAGGTAGCGATTGGCGCGACCGTCCTGGCCGGTCTCGAAGATCAGGGGCGTTTCAGACGTGGGCTGCGGCACGGGCCGGAATCTCCGAGAGGGCGGTGACGAGGCGATCGACGTCGGCGCTGCCGATCAGTTCCGTCGCCGTCATGAGGATGCAGTCGTCGAGCTCGGGATAGAAGCGTCCCAGGTCCAGACCGCCGAGGATGCCGTGCCGTTCGAGCGCGACCAGCACGTCGGCGGCGCGGCCGGGGACGCGCAGCGCGAACTCGTTGAAGACCGGCCCGTCGAAGCGCGCGGCGAAGCCCGGCAGCGCCGTCGTCTTGGCGCGCAGCTCGCGCGTGCGCGCCACGTTGAGCGCGGCGCAGTCACGCAGCCCCGTCTTCCCCATCGCCGCCAGGTAGATGGTCGCGCACAGCGCGCAGTGCGCCTGATTGGTGCAGATGTTCGAGGTCGCTTTCTCGCGGCGGATGTGCTGCTCGCGCGCCTGCAGCGTGAGCACGTACGCCGTGCGGCCCTGCGCGTCGACCGACTTGCCGACCAGCCGGCCCGGGACGCGGCGCAGGTGCGCGTTGGTCGCGGCGATGAAGCCGACGTGGGGGCCCCCGTAGGCGACCGCGTTGCCGAACGATTGCCCCTCGCCCACGCAGATCTCGGCGCCCCACGAGGCCGGCGGTGCCAGCGCGGCCAGCGAGAGCGCTTCGGCGACGACCGCGATCGGAACGGCCTTGGCCGCGCTGATGCGCGCGCCGGCGCCGTCGGGCAGCGCGTCGATGACGCCGAAGACGTTGGGCGACTGCACCGCGACCGCCGCGTAGCGGCCGCTCGCGAGGGCCGCGTCGAGCCCGCTCCAATCGGTGCGGCCGTCGGCGGCGAACGGCACCTCGTCGATCTCGAGCTCGAGCCCTTCGGCGTAGGTGCGCAGCACCGCGCGATAGTTCGGGTGCACGGCCGACGAGATCAGCACGGCTTTGCGGCCGGTCGCGTTGACCGCCATGATCGCACCCTCGGCCAGCGCCGTCGCGCCGTCGTACACCGAGGCGTTGGCGACGTCCAGGCCGGTCAGCAGCGCGACGTAGGTCTGCCACTCGTAGATCGCCTGCAGGTAGCCCTGCGAGACCTCGGCCTGATACGGCGTGTACGAGGTCAGGAACTCACCGCGCATCGCCAGCGCGCCGACGACCGGCGGCATGTAGTGGCGGTACGCGCCGGCGCCCAGGAAGCTGACGTACTCCTGGGCGCTGGTACGGTCGGCGAAGCGGCGAAAGCGCTCGGCGATCTCGATCTCGCTGAGCTGCGGCATGAGGGAGAGGGGTTCGCGCAGCGCGACCGCGTCCGGGACGCGGACGAGCTCGTCCAACGACCCGACTCCGACGGCGCGCAGCATCGCCTCGATGTCCGAGGGGGTGTGCGGCGTGTAGATGGGACGACTCCGGGGCCCGCAAGCGGGCCGTTGGTGGAGAAAAGGGTGACCGGCGGGGATTCCTCGCCCCCGGGGGCTACGCCTCGGAGATCAGCTGCTCGTAGGCGGTCGCGCCCATCAGCTCGTCGATCTGGCCGACGTCGGCGAGCTTGACCTTGAACAACCAGCCCTCGCCGTACGGGTCGCGGTTGACCACCGCCGGATCGCCCTCGATGGCCTCGTTGATCCCGACGACCTCGCCGCCGACGGGGGTGAAGATGTCGGAGACGGCCTTCACCGACTCGACGACGCCGATGTTCGCGAACTGGGTCAGCGTGCCGCCGACCCGGGGCAGCTCGACGTAGACGATGTCCCCCAGCGAGGACTGCGCGTAATCGGTGATCCCGACCGTCGCGACGTCACCCTCGAGCGCGACCCATTCGTGTTCTTTGCTGTAGCGCAAGCCTGCCGGCGCGGTGTCTGCCATGTCGCGTCTAGCTAGGCTCCGGGCGACCGCGGCACCTGCCGGCGTGGCGCGCCACGCTCCGTCACGCCTTGGGGCGCGTGTAGAACGGCAGGGCGACGACGTGCGCGGGATGACGCGCGCCGCGGACCTCGACCTCGAGCGCCGTTCCTTCGACCGCGGCGGACGGGGTCAGCAGCGCGGTGGCCACGTTCTTGCCGACCGACGGACCGATCGAGCCGCTGCGCACCGTGCCGACGCGCTCGCCGTTCGCGAACACCGCGTAGCCGCTGCGCGCGGGCACCGGGCCGTCCATCACCAGGCCGGCGATGCGCGGATAGTCGCCGGCGTCGCGCTGCGCCTCGAGCGCTTCCTTGCCGCGGAAGGCGGCTTTCTGGAACTTGATCGCCCAACCGATTCCGGCTTGCAGCGGCGTGATCGTCTCGCTCAGCTCGTTGCCGTAGAGGGGCATCCCGGCTTCGAGCCGCAGCACGTCGCGCGCGCCCAGCCCGCAGGGCAAGAGTCCGTCCTCGCGCCACTGGGCCAGCAGCAGATCCCACACGCCGGTCGCGTCCTCGCCGGGCAAGAACAGCTCGAAGCCGTCCTCGCCGGTGTAGCCGGTGCGCGCGACGAGCACGGGGTCGCCGAGCCCGCGTACCTTCGTCTCGACACAGCTGTAATAGCGCATCCCGGCGAGGTCGGCGTCGACGTTCGGCTGCAGCCACTCGACCGAACGCGGCCCCTGGATCGCGATCAGCGCGCGATCGCCGTGCAGATTGTGCAGGTCGACGTCGCCGTAGCGTTCGGCGATCAGATGCTGCCACATCGCGTCTGCGTTCGACGCGTTGACGACCAGCAGCCAGCGGTCGGCGTCCAGCCGGTAGAAGATGACGTCGTCGTGCGCGCCGCCCGCGGCGTTGGTGAAGACGTTGTAGCGCGCCTGACCGGGCTTCATGTTCGCGACGGTGTTGATGGTCAGCGTCTCGGCCCACGAGCCGACGTCGTGGCCGCGCAGCTCGAACTGCCCCATGTGCGAGAGGTCGAACAAACCCGCGCGCTTGCGCACCGCGTCGTGCTCGGCCAGGATGCTCGAATACTGCACCGGCATCTCGAAGCCGCCGAAGGGGACCATCCGTGCGCCCAAGGCCAGGTGGGCGTCGTGCAAAGCGGTACGGCGGAGGGCTCCGGAGTCGGTCATGACGGTCCGGGAATGCGCGGAAGCTCGCGTGCCGTCCTCGCGCGCAGGCCGCCGGGTTTGCTCGCGGCGAGCGGTCGCTTGACCGTGGAGCAGCCGTGATCTAGCACAAACTTTAAACTTTCTACTAGTAAAAACTATTATAGACGCGGCTGCTCTCTCCGATGTTCTAGGCGAGACCCTCACGCACTCGCCGCCTTCGGAGCCGCATCGTGACCGCCGCCCGCCCGCTCGCCGCCGCCCTCGCCGCCCTGGCCCTCGCCGCCGGCCGGCCCGTCTTCGCCGACCCGACGACGCCCGCGGCGCCCGCGCCGGCGACGCTCGCCGACACCAGCACCACCGTCTCGGCCTTCCGGCCCGACCCCGTCACGCTGCAGATCGTGCAGCCGCGCCCGCCCTCGTCGTTGCCGGCGCTCTCGCGCATGGCGCTCTACGTGCTGCAAGGCATCGACGCGGTGCAGAGCGGTCGCGCGCTGCGCATCAACGGGGCCTACGAGCGCAACGGCATGATGCGCCCCTTCTCCCACGCCGGCACCGCCGGGATGGCACTGGGCTTCGCGCTCGGCGACGTCGTGCGCGACTTCGCCCTGCGCCGCAGCTCGGAAAAGGTGAAGCTCGCCGCCGAAGCGGCGCAGGCCGCCAGCAACGTCGCCGGGATCCTCACCACCCGCGCGACGCTGGACGCCGCCTCCCACCCGTAGCGGGCAGGACGAGAGGGCCTTCAGTCGGTAGGGCGTCGCGATGAAGGCGGCGCGCGAAACGGCCGTTCGAACGAGCGTGACCGGCGGGGACACGCCGGATCGCGCCGTCGTGCGGCGCCGCGCGCCCGTCTGCGCCTACGTCACCGATCTGCAGCTCGCCGTTCAGTCGACGACGGTCGCCGATCCCTTCGCGGCCTGGCGCGACGCCGAGCGGGCACCGGACGCGCCCGGCGGCTTACCGGCGATCGTGGAGCAGGCGGCGCGCGACGCGCTCGACGGCCTCGATCTGGAGACCGCCGGCGAGCAGATCATCTTCCCGCTGCCGTCGTTGGTCGTTCGCATCGTTCCGCTCGAGCGCGACGGCGCGGTCGGGCTGGCGCTCTTCCTCGAACGCGTGCGGGCCGGCACCGACCTCGACGCGGTCGCGCAGCGCTACCGGATCTCCGCCCGCGAGCTGGCCGTCGCGCGGCTGTTGATCGAAGGCGCCTCGCTCGAGGAGGTCGGCCGGCAGCTGACGATCGCGGCGCCGACCGTCGCCGCACACGTGCGCAGCTTGGTGGTCAAGACCGGCTCGCGCCGCCGCGCCGAGATGGTGGCGCGTCTGTTGGGCTGGTAGGGCCCTCCCACCCGCCGTAGGCGACGTAGCTCTTGGTCAGGCCGAGGATCTTCTCGACGTGGATCTTCGCGTCGGGGAAGAGCGCGCGCACTTGGGAACGCCGCAGCAGCCGCACCGACCGCACCTCTTCTCGCGCCCGCTCCATCGACTCGGCGCGCGCGACCCAGCCCAGCCGGCGCCGCACGAGCAGCGCCGCGCGCACCTCGAACGGCAAGAACTGGAAGCCCGGAACCAAGAAGTGCGGTTCGATCGGAAAGAAGTACGACGGCGTTTGGACGAAATAGCGCGGCGCGACGCGCATGACTTCGCGCGCCATGCGCCGCTGATCGGCAAACGTGCCGACGTGTTCGATCACCGAGTTCGAATAGACCACGTCGAAACTGCCGGCGTCGAAGGGTAGCTCGCGTGCGTCGCCGACGAGCGTTTGAATTCGCTCGCCCGCGGGCTGTTGCCGTTCGAGGTTGACGACGGTGACCGAGACGTCGTCCTCGTCGGGCAGCGAGAGCCCGCGCCAGAATTCGGTCGTCCCGCCGACGTCGCATACCGAGATCGGACGCGGCAGGCGCGCGAGCAAATCCAGGAAGAGCGCGAAACGCCGTTGACGCAGCCGCGCGGCCCACGACGCGTCGTTGCGGTGGTCGGCGAGTGCGAGCAGCATCCTCGTCATCCGCTCTCTTCGCCCAACAGGGCTAGCGAAGCGGGACACGAAATCGAGTTGCGATGCTGTCGGCAAGCTACGTCCGGGCTCATCACGTCGCGGCCACCACCGGCACACCGTCGCCGCTCTGCCTGAACGGGACGCGCTACGTCGTCACCTTCGACGACGAGTTCTCCTCGTTTCGGCCGTACGATCCGGCCACCGGACGCGGCGTGTGGGATACCGCCTACACCTGGGGACGCATGAATCCCGGAGCGCGAGACGCTGCCATGTACGTCGATCCCGGCTTCGGCGTGCAACACGGCGTTTCGCTCGGCTTGAACCCCTTCTCGGTCTCCGGCGACGGTTTGACGATCACCGCGCGGGTCGCACCGCCGGCCGTCGCCGCGCTGCCGGGACGACCGGCCTACGTTTCCGGCGTCATCACGACGGCGCACAGCTTCTCGCAGACCTACGGCTACTTCGAGGCGCGCATGCGGCTCTCGCGCGGTCGCGGACTCTGGCCTTCGTTTTGGATGCTGCCCGTCATCGGCTATCCGCCGGAAATCGACGTCATGGAGATCCTGGGGCAAGAGCCGGCGCGCGTGTATCAGACGACCCACGCCGTCGACAAGTCGACGCAGCAGATCGTCTCGACGGAGGCGAACCCGGACGGGTTCCATTCGTACGGCGTGGCCTGGGCGCCGTCGACCATCACGTACTACGTCGACGGACGCGTGACCGGCACGGTCGGCAACATCTCCAATCAGCCGATGTATCTGTTGGCGAACTTGCAAGTCGGCGGCGTCGGAAGCTGGCCGGGAACGCCCGACGCGTCGACGACGTTCCCCACCTCGGCGACGATTCGGTACGTTCGGGGCTACGAAGCCGCGGGCGCTTGTCCCGTCCATTGACGATCCCATCGGTCCGCTCACGCCGGCCGCGACCGCCCGTCAGCGAATGCCGGTCGGCCGACGCACCGGAGCCGTCCGCGAGCGCACCAACCCGCCGGCGCCGATCACGAAGCGCGCCGGCGCCGGCTCCCGCCGCGGCTGCGCGGTGCTGCTGGCCGTCTCCGGCAGCAGCGTGAAGAGGAAGAACGTGAGAAAGACGATCCAGTCGAAGTCGTTGTATTTCGCGATGTACGCCTCGCTGATGTTCAACGTGACGAAGAACGCGAGCGCGGCTAGCGGACAGGCGCGATCGAAGGTGTAGCGGCGCATCACGAACCGCCAGCCCGCGCGGGCGGACTGGCCGAGCACGACGACCATCATCGCCAAACCGACGAGCCCGAGATCGAGCGCGAGCTCCAGATACCCGTCGTGCGCGTGGAACGGCCGCCAGCCGGACGTTCCCGGATTGAACTGCAAGAACGACCCACCCGGCTCCCAGAACACGTCATAGCCGTAGCCGACGAGCGGGTGCGCCGCGATCGCCTGCACGACGTGCGTCCAGATCTCGAGCCGCCCGGTGAGCGTCGCATCGCGGCCGAGCAGCGCGAAGACGGGGTTCTGCGTGCCGTCGGTAGCCAAGGCGGCGCCCGCGACGAGCGCTACGGCCAGCACCACGATGCCGGCGATCAGCGGACGCGCGCGTCGCCGGTTCGCCGCGAAGGCGACGACCATGGCGACCGCGCAGACGAGCAAGGTCAGGAGCGCCGTCGCCGAGCGCGTGGCGGCGAGCTCGACCAGGCACAGCACTCCACCCGCCCAGAAGAACGCCGAGGGCGCCCCGCGCCGGCGCCAGGCGGCCATCGCGACGGTGATGATGCCGAAGGCCAGGAAGAGCCCGAGCCGGTTCTTGTGCGCGAAGATGCCGCGCAGCGCGCCGGCATACTCCAGGTGCATCAAGCCGGCGTCGGGCGAGACGATGACGACGGCCAAGCTCAGCACGGCTGCCGCGATGACGACGACGGCGAAGGTATCGATGAAGCTCTCGAGCGTGAAGCGCGACACGATGAAGTACGCGCACGCGGTGGTTCCGACCAATCCGATGGCCCGCCGCGCCGTCGCTCCGGGATCGTCCGACCACAGCGTCGAGAGGACCGCCAGCGCGACCAGCGCGACGACCAGCCACGACGAACGGATCAGCGCGGCAAGGCCGGCCGAGTGCCGCGCCAGGCCGACGACGGCGATGACGTAGAGTCCGCCCCAGACGGCTTCGGAGAGCGGGGAGCTCGTCTCGACCAGCGCGCTGAACTCTTGGTCCGGCGTCGTGATGCGTACGACGAGGATGCCCAGCAAGATGACTGCGAAGACGAACAGGCGATCGAGCAGGGTCGGCTCCGCGGCTAGGCGCGAGGACGATGACGTCATCGTCACATTTCCGTTCCGTACCGAAGCGTGCTCGGACGATCGTACTCCAGGAAGAGCACGCCGAACGCGCCGGCGAGCATGCCCGCGCCACGGGCGAAGTCGACCAGTGCTTCCACCGCGCCGGTGCGGCCGCGAACGGCGAGCCGTACCGGCAGGCTCGCGAGGCCGAACGTCACCCAGAACAGCGCCTTGGCCACCCGCATGGCGATCACGCGCGCCGTGCCGAGGATGCGCAGGTCGCAGTACCACAGCGTGTTGCCCCGGCGAAACGCGCGCCGCAGGATGTACGCCGCGCAAAGCCGGTTCGGCATCACCTGCTCGGTGGCGACGGCGTTCGCCGCGTACACGATCTCGCCGCCGCGCGCCAGCAGCTCGCGGAAGAAAAACTGATCCTCGCCGCCGGCCGCGTTGAAGGCCGGATCGAAGCCGATCTCGTTGAGCGCCGGCGCACGTAACCGCAAGAGCGCGTTGCCGGTGCAGCCGTCGCGGAGCTGGGCGCCGTCGTGAAAGCGCGGCATGTCGTAGAAGGCGCCCCGGCGGATCCAGGCGGGAGCGGACGCGGGCACCAGCGCCAGGACCGGGCCGCTGACGGCCGCGGCATCGGTCAGCGACTGCACGCGCAGGAGCTCCGCGAGCCACTGCGGCTCCGGAATCTCGTCGTCGTCCAGCATCGCGAGAAACGGCGCGCGCGCCCGTGCGACCGCCAGCGCGGCATTGCGCACGTTGGAGAGGCCGCGCTCGCGCACGACCAGGTATTCGATCGCGAACGGGAGCAGCGCGGCGGCTTCCCGGACGACGGCGCGCGCGCTCTCTTCCGGATCGTTATCGAGGACGACGACCGTGACCCGGGCGTGCTCGACGTCGGTCTGATGCCGCAAGGCGGCCAAGGCGCAACGCAAGAGCTTCGGCCGCCGGTAGGTCGGGACGACCAGGCACACGTCGGGGGTCACGAAGCGACTTCCGCGCCGTACTTGATCGTGCTGGCCTGATCGTACTCCTGGAACACGACGCCGAAGAGGCCCGCGAAGGCTCCGAGCCCGCGCGCGACGTCGACCATCGCCTCCACCGCGCCGGTCTTGCCGCGCACGATCGCTCGCGGTACGAACGTGACCAGACCCAAGCCGATCCGGCCGGCCGCCTTGCACAGCCGCAGGGCGATCACGCCGGCCGTTCCGTGGATCCGCAGGTCGCAGTACCAGAGCGTGTTGCCGCGCCGGAAGGCGCGCCGCAAGATGTATGTCACGCACAGCCGCTGCGGCAGGACGTACTCGGGCGCGATCGCGTTGGCCGCGTACGCGACCCGCCCCCCGCGCGCGAGAAGCTGCCGGAAGAAGAATTGATCGCTTCCGCCCGCGTTGGCGAAGGCAGTGTCGAAGTGCAGCCCGTCGATGGCCGGCGAGGCGAGCCAGAACACACCGTTCCCGGTGCAGCCGTCGTCGAGGAGCTGTCCGTCGGCGAAGGTCGGGATGTCGTAGAATGCGCCGCGACGGATCCACGCCGGCGCGCCGGCCGGGACGAGTCGCGGCACCGGACCGATCACCGCCGCCGCGCCGGTCTGGGCTTGGACACGCATCAGCTCCGCCAGCCATTGCGGTTCGGGCACCTCGTCGTCGTCCAACATGATCAAGAACGGCGCTCGCTCGCGGCCGATCGCGAGCGCCGCGTTGCGGACGTTCACGATTCCCGGTCGCGGGCAGACGGCGTAGTCGACGGGGAACGGCATCGTGCTCCCGATCTCCTCGACGAGGGCGCGAGCGCTTTCCTCCGGATCGTTGTCGAGCACGACGACGCCCACCCGTTCGAGCGCGATTCCGGTCTGACGGCCCAGGCTCGCCATGACCGTACGCAGGAGGCGCGGCCGTTTATAGGTGGTCACGATCAGGCAGATGTCAGGGGTATTCATCGGCTCATCGCTATCACGCTTTGCTCGCTTGTGGTGTGCGTCGTGCGAGTGGACTCGAGATCATCGGCGATCGCAGCCTCGAGCGGCGCGAAGACGCGGGCGGTGCTGAAGCGCGGCGCGGCGCCACGCGCGGCCCGGACCATTCGGGCGTGCTCCTCGTCGTCGGTCAGCATCCTGGCCACCGCGTCGGCGAACTCGCCCGGCTCGTTCGCGACCGCAAAGGGCGCAGGCTGAATGTCGAGCAGTCCTTGCGCGCCGATCGACGTCGTCACCATCGGTACGCCATAGGCCATCGCCTCCACCACCTTCAGCTTGAGCCCGCTGCCGGCGAGAAGCGGGGCGATGGCGACCGTCGCGCCGGAGAAGATCTCCGTCAGCTCATGGCTGAATCCCATCAGGGTCACGTTCTCCGGGACGCTGTCGAGGCGCAAGCAGATCGTCCCGTAGATCTCGAGGTGAGCGTGTGGAACGCGCGCGCGGATCTGTTCCCAGCACGACTCGAAGAACCAGCGAATGCCGTCGACGTTGGGCAGCGTCCCGCTCGCGACGAACACGCAGCGGCCGGGACGACGCGGTGCGCTCACACGCTGGTCCACGTCGATCGCCATCGGCAGCTCCACCACCCGCGCCGAGGGCACGAAGCGGCGAAACGTCTGTGCGTCCTCGCGCTGGATCGCGATCAGGTTTCGCGCGGCGGAGAGCACCTCTCGCTCCGTCTCGGCGCAGAAACCCGCCGGCCGAACCTCGAAACCGCGATCGCGAAGCGATTCGGCGCGCTGAATCTTCACGTCGTGGGTGATGACCCAGCCACTGCGCGCTCGGACGCCTTCACAATAGTTGAAGATCGAGTCGTACAGGATGACGTCCGGCTGGGCGCGTCGGGTGTACTCGCGCACGAAACGGCGCTCGCGCGGCGAGAGGAACGTTCCGAGCACATGCGAGAAGCCGCGAGCGCGCCGCAACGACGTCCGGGCTCGTTCGATTGCGGCGCGCAGCGGCTTGGGCAGCACGTCGAACACGCGATAGGCGAACGTCGTCGCGACGGCGACGGGCGAGCAGAGCACCGAATATCTCCCGACGCGGCGCAGGGCCGGAGAGACGAGCCGGTACGGCAAGCGCGCATCGGTGAGGACGACGGTGGTGATTCGCGGACGCAGCAGCAGCCAGGTAACGTGCCAGCCGCGCGCCGCGAAGCGCGCCACGATCGTCTTGACGTAGGTCGAAAGTCCGGACCGTTCGAGCGCGATCTGGTAGTCGGGCAAGAAGTCGCTCACGATCACGAGCTCACGCGGACGCACGCTCACCGCACCCGTTCCTCGCGACGCCGGGCACGCAAGATCATCCCGGCGACGAGCCAGGGTTCGACCAGGTAGCGGCGCCAGAACCGGGCCGGGTCGGCCGCGAAACGGAAGAGCCACTCGATCCCCAGGCGCCCCATCCAGCGGGGCGGCGTCGGCGTCGTGCCGGCGACGTATTCCAAGCACGCCCCCACCGTGAAGAAGCACGCCGGCGCCACGGTGTGCCGGTGGCTGAGGATCCAGCGCTCCTGTCGTCCCATCCCCATGCCGACGAGCACCACGTGCGGCCGGTACTCGGCCAGTCGGCGGGCCACGTCCGCACCGGCCTCGTCCCCTGGATCGAAGTAGCCGCAGACGCCGTCGACCTCCAGACCGGGCACGCGCGAGCGAACTGCCGCCAGGCCCAGGCGCTGCACCGTGGCCGTGCCGCCGATCCAGAACACGCGCCAACGCAGCGTCGCCGCGAGATGCAGCAAGGGCCAGATGACGTCCAGGACCGTTACGCGGTGATCGCGTCGGGCCGGCACGCCGGCCAGGCGGCACAGTCCGACGATCGGCATCCCGTCGATGTGCACGTACGTCTCGGGCAGCCCGTGCAGCGTGCGAAAGGCGAGGTCGTCCTGCAGGACGCGCAGGCCGTGCAGATTCTGCGAGGCCACGATACACTGCTCGCTCGCCTCGACGTGCGCGCGAACGATCTCGAGCAAGTCGTGTGCGGTCGTCGGCGTGATGCGCGCGCCGAAGACGTCGTATGAGGGAAACCGGCGCGAGAGATAGGCCGACGCCGTGTCGACGGTCATGTCTCGAGCGACCCGTTGGCGCGAGCGCTGACGGCGTGCCCGAGCACGGCATGCGGGGTGCGCGCGGCGATCGCATAGCAGCCGCCGTATGCCAGAACGGCGGCGGTGCACGCGAGCGCGAGCCAGGGGAGGCCGACGTGGACCGGGATCAGCAGCAAGACGGCAACCATGCCGAACGTCGCCACGCCGGCCTGGACCCACCCCGCGGCGCCGAAGGGGAGCGGGAAGAAGCGCCGTCCCCATGCCGCGCTCAAGCCGATACCGAGCGCGTTCGCGATCAGCGACGACCCGGCGGCACCGTACGCGCCGTAGCGCGGAATCAGCGCCAGGCTGCAGACGATCCCCGCGGCCGTCGCCGCCACGCTGATGAGCGCGGCCGGGCGCGTGCGCCGCGAGAGCTCGAACGCCTGATCGAAGTAGAACGTGCGCAAGCCGTAGAGTGCCGTCGCGACGGCGGCGAGCGCGATGATGGTCTCGGCCCCGTTCTGGAAATGGCGACCGAAGAAGGTGTGCGCGATCGGCCCCGCCAGGACGACCAGGCCGGCCACGGCCGGAATCGCCAAGCCGAGCATCAGCCGCACGTTTTGCCGCAGCTGCGCGCGCGCCGCCTCGGCGCCGTCCGTGTCGAGCAACCGCATCGCGAGCGGCTGCCCGGCAAGCGCAGTCGCCGAAATCAGCAAGTACACGGACTGGCGAGAGAAGTCGAACGCCACCGAATAGATTCCGACCGCCGCGGTTCCGGCCGTCACCCCGAGCAGAAGCCGGTCGAAGGTCACGTTGAGCTGAGCGAGGACCCCGGTCGCGGTGATCGGCCAGCCGAAGTGCGCGAGCCGGTGAAACAGCTCGCGGTCGAACCGTCCGCTCATCGCGGGCGCCCATTGCCCGACGGCGAGCAACGCGCTGGCGTTTCCCAGCGTGAAGCCGAGCAGCAGGCCTTCGCCTTTCAGACCCATCGCGATGCAGCACAACGAGACGACGACGGTGGTGAAGGCGCGCGTCACGCTGAGGGCGCCGTACGCGCCGACCGCGCGCTTCGCCTGAAGCACGGTGATCGTCAGCTCGAACCATCCGTTGGCGATCGTGGCCGCAACGGTCAGCGCGATCGCGGTCGTCGAGAACCGCCCCCACGCCGCGAGTGCGGCGACCTCGACGAGCGCGAGCACCAGCGCGGTCCCGGCGAACGACACCAGCACCGTCCGGGCCAGAGCCGGATCCATGACGAGCGTGCTGCCGAGCGTGCGCAGCATCGCGACGCGCACCCAATAGAATGCGACCGCGGCGAACAGAGCGATGCTGGCGAGCAGGGCATAGAGACCGACCGCGCCCGGTTCGAGCAGTCGCGTGTACAGTGAAACGGCGAGCACGGTGACGAGCGCGGGAAGAATCCGGCCCGCGAAGTAACCGCCGAAATGGCGAACGACCGGTGGAAGCCTCACGGCGAGGCTCCGGCGGCGAGCGAAACGCTCGCCGCTTCCAGCCCGCGAAACCACGCCAGTGTTTCGGCGAGCGAGCTCTCGAGCTGACCGGCGTCGGCCGCCGCCGGCGGCACCTGGTGGGTCGCGAGCGGAACGCTCGCGGGGTTTGCGGGCCGCGTCCGCATCGCGATCCCGGCGACCAGTGAGAGGGTAGCGGCAAACTCGGCCGTCGTGACGACGGCATCGGCTTCACGGAGATTGGCGGCATGCCGCTTGCCGGCCTCGACCCACTCGACGAGGTCGTGCGCGATGCGGCGCGACGAACTGACCTCGAGCGGGACTCCCTCGATGCCGCGAATCGGCAGCGGTTCCCCGGCGGCGCAGGCCGCGAACAGCTCGTAGACGAGCGCCGATGGCCGGCGGCGCATGCGCGGCCCGTACGCGATGCCGCGGCAGATCAACGCGTTCTCGGACTGCGCGCTCGCGGTGCGGGCTTCCATGCCCGGCGGCGACTCGCGTATACGCCGCAACGCGACGACGGGCACGGCCAGCTCGGCGCCGATACGCGTGCTCGTCGCGGGCGCATCGGCGAGGTCGAAGACGACCTTCGCTCGCGCGTGCAGCACCTCCAACGCCTGCCTCACCTGCGCGAGCGACGCGGGCGAGTTCCAGAACGCGAAGGCTCCGCGCCCCGATTGGATGGCGGTCGCGGTGTTCGTCAGCGATCCCGACTGTAGCGTGTCGACGATGACCACGGGCTGGCGGCGCGCGATGAGCACCTCGACCAACGCGCTTCCGAGAAACCCCGCTCCACCGACGACGATCGAGGCCATGTGCCGCCGCTCAGCGCTCCAGGACGAGTCTGTGCGAGTCGGTCGACGATGGCACCGTCTCACCGTGCACGACGCGCAGCGATCCGCGGCCCGGGGTGACGATATCGACGCCTTGCGCGCCCTCCGCCGCCAGCTCGGCCAGGCGCCGCGGCTCGGCGGCGACGACGCCCAGGACGCGCGCACCGAAGCGCGAGAGGGCGGGCACGACGTCCCGATCCGCACGGCGCACCCGCCGCCCCATTCCGACGACCAGGATCACGCCGTCCACGATCCGAGCGGCATCGAGCGCGACGCTGCTCTCCAAGATGCGCGCCGTCTCGATGACGCACACGTCGTATTCGGCCTTCAGCTCCGCGAGGCGCAGTCCGAGCGCGACCGCCGGGCGCTGCTCGCCGGCGTCCAGGCGCAGCAACGCCGTCGTACGTCCGGCGGCGGCGAACGCGTTTGCCAGCCCCAACCCCAACCCCGAGCCGTCGTCGTCGTCGGTCGAGGCGACGAGGATCATGGTCGGGGCACCGACTTCGGCCTCGATGGCGACCCGCAGAATCCGGAGTTGCTCGTCCAGAGAAATTGCCATGACGATCGCCTCCCTTCAGCTCAGCGTCGCGACGACCGGCGCGCCGTAGACGGTCTCGACGATCGTGACCGACCACATGCGATACTCGCGCCGGTCCAGCCAGAGGATCATCGCGAAGGCGATGCACAGGGACAGGAGCAGCGCCAGGGCGATCCGCACGGGCAGCACCGTGTAGAAGACCGGCTTGCCGTAGGGGGCGCGGTCGAGCACGCTGACGGAGCCGATGGAGCCCGCTTGCGCCTGGTCGGCCCGCGCTTCGGCCAGACGCGAGGAGAGCACGCCGTACGCCGACGTCTGCACGTCGCGTTCGCGTTGCAGATCGTCGAATCGCGACGCCAGCGTCTTGCCGGTGTTCAGCTCGGCTTGCGTCTCGCGCAGTACTTGATTCAGCCCTTGCAGCTTCGCGGCGTCACCCGCCGCGACCGATTGCGCACGGGTCGCCTCGCCGAGCGCCGCGGCGTAGCCCGTGTCGAGCGCGGGGGGTTTCTGTTGCAGGATGGCGCGCCGGCCCTGTACCGCGCTGCGCTCGCCAGCCACGGTGTGACGAAGCTCCGGCAAGCCGGGATATGCGTCCGAGTACTGCGACTGCACGGCCGCGAGGCGCGCGAAATCGCGCCCGAACTGATCGACGACGTCACGATACGCCGGATCGCTCTCGGTGATCTCGCGGCGCGCGGCCAACTCGGCTTCCGCCGGCCGCCGGTTCGTCACCGAGGCGGCCGCGGCTTCTCCCTTCGCGACCGCCTCGACCTCGGCTCGCTCTTCGGCGAGCGTTTGGTACTGGGCGCTCAACGAGTGCGCATCGTCGTGCGCGGCCAAATACGGCGCGGCGGCGGTGAGACGCTGGATCTCGGTATCGACCCGGTTGATGCGCGCGCGACGGGCCTCGACTTGTTGCTGCAAATCCGCCGTGAGCACGCGGAACCGCGCCGTCGCGCGGTCGTGGTAGAAGCGCGTCATCTCGTCGGCGACGGCGTTCGCGCCGGCGGCACTGTCCGCCGACGAGAGCCCGGTGAAGCGGATCACGACGATCGCTCCCGGTGAGAGCGCGATCGCCCCGGCCGGCGGCGCCGACAGGTTCGCCTTGATATGGTGCATGAGGCGCAGCAGGGCGTGCGGGTCCTGGCCCCACCCGATGTCGCGCGCCACGTTCGTGAGCACGGTCGGCGTCGTGGCGAGATACGGCAAGTCGGCCGAGAGGATCGGCTTGGTCGAGGACGTGGCGTCGGCCGGCGTGTCGTGGTCGCCGCCGGCCGCCATCAGCACCGACGACTGGGCGGCATACTCGGTGGGAACGACGAGCACGGCGAGCGCGTCGAGCACCAGCGCCGCGACGAGGAACGCCACCGCGAACGGACGCCGGCGCCGAACGAGAACGTCTTTGACCTGAGCGAGCCGCATCATCAGTGCGCTCCTTGGCCGTTCACGACGACCCGCACGGTCTCGAGCAAGATCTTCAGGTCGGTCGACGCCGATGCGCGGCGAATGTACTCGAGGTCCAGCAGCGTCGCTTCCGGGCGGTGCAGCGGGACCTTCGAGCGGCACGTCACCTGCCAAAGCCCGGTGAGGCCGGGCGCGGCGAGATGCCGCAAGTGCTGCCACGGCGCGTACTCGCGCACGATGAAGGGCATCTCCGGGCGCGGCCCGATCAGCGTCATGTCGCCGCGAATCACGTTGATCAGCTGAGGCAGCTCGTCGATCGAGGTCTTACGCAAGACGCGCCCGACGCGAGTGATCCGTGCGTCGCTCGAAGTCGACGGCGTGAACTCGTCGCCGCACATGTCGACGCGCATGGTTCTCAGCTTGTACATCGCGAAGAGGCGTTCGAAGCGTCCGACGCGGTGCTGAACGAACAGGGCCGGCCCGCGATCCTCCGCAAGGATCGCGAGGATCGCGAGCAGGAGCAGCGGCGCGGTGACGACCAGCACGACGGTCGCGACGAAAACGTCCAGCATGCGACGTGCGACGCGTGCCGAGCGCCGGCTGCCGTAGACGAAGCTGATGTGCGGGACGTCGTCGTCCCGCTCCGGCACGACGCCGATGTGGTGATCGGACCGAACGGTTGGGACGGAAACGGTCTGGCGGCGCATGATCATGGGAACAGGATCCAGCGCAGCGTGGAAGCCAGCGAGGCGAGGATCGTGTTGTCGATCCGCTTTCCGTGCGGTACGTAGACCTGATCGCCGTCGGCCAATCGAGGGTTCGCGGACATGTCGCCGCGCGCGACGAGCGTCACGTCGTACATCTCGACGACGCCGTCGTGCACGACATGGACGTGCCCGAGGTCGCCGTCCTTGTCCGGGCCGCCGGCGCTGAAGACGGCCGCCAGCAGCGAGACGTCGCTCTTGAGCGTGACCGTTCCGGGATGCAGTACGATCCCGGCGACGGTCACTTGCGGCGCCGTTTGAACGACGAGCACGTCGCCGTTCACGGCCGGCTCGCGAAACGCCGGGTCGGCGATCGAGATCGACGTGTCGGTTCCGTTTCGCCGGAGGATGATGCCGGCCGTCCGCGCGGCGTCGGTCAATCCGTAGACTTGATCGATCGCGTCGGAAAGCGGCTCGTCGGGAGCCAAGTGCGCGAACCCCGGCTGGCGCACCGCACCGCTCACCTGCACCGCGATGGGCTTGTCATGGAACAGCACCGCGTCGCCGGGTCGCAACTGCGGACCGGACTCGCCCGCCGCGGCCAGAGCGACCATGTCGTACGTGCCGAGCAGCGCACCGTCGCGTTCCACTCGCACCGCGCGCATGTCGATCTGCGAGTGGTACGGGTCGAACGCCGGCGGTGCGTTCTGCGCGACCAGCTCCGGCGTCTGCCCCGTCATCCGAATCGCGTCGATGGCGCCCGCCAAGGTCTGACCCGGGTAGTACTTCGCGACGCCGTCATTGAGCGGGAAGGGCCAGCCCGCGATCGTGATCGACGATCCTTCGCTCTGGCGCTGGACTTCGACCGCGGCGAACGGGAGGTACGGCCGAAGGCGAGCGCTGATCCGGCGGGCCGCGTTCGCCGGCGTATCGCCGGCCACGTGAACGATGCCCGCCATCACCAGGATGATGTTGCCGGTACTGTCGACGACGTGGGTTCCCGACAGCTCCGGATGGTTGTAGACGTTGACGTAGACCTGATCCCCGACGTGGACCGGGGCATCGGCGGCGAGGACGCCGAGCGGAATGGCTGCGAGGGAGACGGACGCCACCGCCGCGAGCAGCGTCCGCGCAAGCCGAAAGGAGTACATGTTCCTCTCTATTGATAGACGTGGACGTAGTCGACGAGCATGGTCGCCGGGAAGGACGTGCTCGCGTTCGGTGCGCCCGGGAAGTCGCCGCCGACGGCCAGGTTGAGAACGAGGTAGAACGGCTGGTTGAAGACCCACGTCCCGCCGGTCGGAATCGTGGACGGTGTCACCGTCGCGTACAGCGCGTTGTCGAAGTAGTAGCCGATGCTGCTGGCGGTCCAGAGCACGCCGTAGCTGTGGAAGCCCTGCGAGAGCACGACGTTGGGCACGGTGTACTCCACCGTCAGCGGACCGGTCGTGTCGAAGCCGGGGCCGTGCAGCGCGCCGAACACCGTCGAGGGATCCGAGCCGATGATCTCCATCGGGTCGATCTCACCCTCGTTGGCGCCGGACGGCGTCGTCATCCAGAACGCGGGCCACAGGCCCTGCCCCGCCGGCACCTGGATGCGTGCCTCGAAGTACCCGTACGTCTGGGAGAACAGGCCGCGAGTCGTCAACCGCGCCGAGACGTATTGACACGGGCCGTACGAGCAGGTGGCATTGAACGGATTGCCGGCGTTCGCCGTGATCACCAGGTGCCCGTTGCCGTCCTGTTCCGCGTACTGCGGCGCGTAGTTCGGCGCGCTCGGGTTGGTGACGTTCGCGTAGTACTCGAGCTCCTGATTCTCGGACCACGGCCCGGTGTCGTCGGTCCACTTGGTGGTGTCGACCGGAGCGTTGGCCGCGCCCGTGAACTCGTCGTCGAAGACCAGCGTCATCCCGCTCGACGGTGATTGCGGCGGCGGGGGTGACTGGGTGGGGACGGACGTCGGCGCGATGCTCGGCGCCGGGGTCGGCGCGCCGACGGATTGCGGGATCGCGATCGCCGCGAACCAGTATTGGACGTCCGGCGCGAACGAGAACGCGCTGCTGCCGCCGGTGAAGTTCAGGGTCGTTCCCGACACGGTGGCCGGGCCCTCGAAGCCGTACTGCCACCCGAGCGATGGGCGAGTCGGGTCGTACAGGGCCAGATAGTACGACGCACCCGACACGATGTCGGCCTGCGGAACGACGAGCGAGAAGCCGGGCGTGGTCAGGAACGTGATCGGTGAGGCCCAGTAGAGGGCCAGGTACACGAGCGGCACGGCGTTGCCGGTCGCCTGCGTCCGTCGAATCGCTTGCGCCGCGCGCTTGAGGTCGAGCACGGGAATCGATGCGGGAGCCGTGTCCTGCAGCGTCGCCGTGATGCTTTCGGTCCCCGGCGACTGTGCGGGGGGCATTTGAAGCGTCGCGGCGGTTCCTGTCCCGTTGTTCGCGAGCGAGACCGGCACGGGAGCGGCGGTCGGCTGGCCCGACGGCGGCGCGGTCGCGATCGGCACGCCGACCTGCTGTTGCGTCACCGAATACGGCGAGGCGCTCGGAATCGGCAACGACGTCGGCGTCGCCGTCGCGGTGGGTGCCGTGGTCGGAGTCGCGCCCGAGTGCGGCGCGACGCCGACCCCGCCGCCGCCGCAAGCGGCGAGCGCCGAGGCGACGACGAGCCCGAAGCCCAGCGCGCCGATTTTCCACGCGTTCATCGATTTTGTCTGCACGGTCCCTCCCGCTGCCGGTCGGCTGAACAACGACAAGCACCGAGTGCAAATGCTGCACCTCGATGCACCTCGACCCGCAGGTGTGGAGCCATCGTAGGTCATCGTCCGTTACAAGTCGGTTAACGCGCGGCCGCTCGGCCGCCCTGATCGGGCGTTAACGCTGCGGTTACACCGGAAGCCGTAGCATAGGCGCCATCAGGCGATCCGATTTTCGGGCCGCCGTCTTCTAGTGTATGCAGCCGGTATGATCCGATCAGAGCCGGGAGGATCAGGACGTTGATCGATAGCGTGGAGTTCGGCCTCTCCACTCGCGGGTCGCGCCTGCGAGATCGAATCCACGACCGCACGGCGCGTATCGCCGTCGTCGGTATCGGGCGTATCGGCCTGCCGGTCGCGTTGGAGAGAGCGCGCATCGGCTACAGCGTGGTGGGAATCGATCTCGACGAGGCGCGCGTCGACGCGCTCAACGCCGGCGTGACCTATTACGATGACGTCGATGCCGGCGAGCTCGCCCAGGCCGTCGCGAAAGGTGCGCTGCGCGCGTCATCCGACTTCGCGGAGCTCGGGCGCTGCGACGTGGTAGAAATCTGCGTCCCGAGCGCGCTCACGGCGAACAAAGATCCGGATCTCTCGCGGCTGCGCAGCGTCGGTGAGGCGATCACGCTGCAGCTGCGGTCGGGGCAGCTCATCACGCTCGAGTGCACGGCGTACCCCGGGACGACCGAAGAGGTGCTGCTGCCCATCTTGGCACGCTCCGGGCTCATCGTCGGCGAGGAGTACTTTCTCGCCTTCGCGGCCGAGTGCGAGGACCGGCAGTGCGCGCCGCCCGGCGCGAAGATCGTCGCGGGGGCGACGCCTCGCTGTCGGGAGATCGCCCAGATTTTCTACGGCCAGACCGGCCAGCGCGTCTTCACGGTCAGCTCGCCGCGGGTCGCCGAGATGGCGAAGATCTTCGCGAGCACGTTCCGCGCGGTCAACGGTGCGCTGGTCAACGAGCTGGCGTTGCTCTGCGACCGCATGGGGATCGACGTCTGGGAAGTCGTCGACGGCGCGAGCCGTCCGTTCGGCATCACGCGCTTCGACCCGAACCCGGGTGCCGGCGGACGCTTCGCGGCGTTCGATCCGTTCTATCTGGCTTGGAAAGCGCGCCAGTTCGATTTCACGACCCGTTTCATCGAGCTCGCCGGCGAGATCAACGTGCGCATGCCGTACTTCGTGGTGGAGAAGCTGGGCCGTATCCTCAACGAGCGCGGCAGGTCACTCCGGTATGCCGACGTGGTCGTCATCGGCGTCGCCAACGCGCGCGACGGGGCCGACTGGCACGGCTCGCCGGCGGTCAAGGTGATCGAGCTGCTCGAACGGGCCGGCGCGGCGGTGACGTACCACGATCCGCACGTGGCGTCGTTCGTCGACGAGCGCGGGAAGTTCCGTCGCAGCATCCCGTTGGACGACGCGCAGCTCGGCGCGGCGGACTGCACCGTGATCCTGACGGATCACAGCGACATCGCGTGGGAACGGGTCGTCGAGTCGAGCACCGCGGTGCTCGACGCGCGCAACGCGACCGCCGGCGTCGCGACGAACCGTCACAAGATCGTTCGTCTGTAGCCGCCCTCAGGGGGTGAGCGGTTCTTCCTCTTCGCTCTCCAGGACGGCGTCGACCGCGATGCGCAGGTGGATCGGAAAGGTCGTACGCCGCTCCTGGAGCCACGCCTCGATGCGTTCAGCCTGCAGGTTGATGCGGGCGTAGACCGAGGGGACCGGAACAAGGTCGAGCAGCGTCGTGGCCGGACCGGCGAGGAGCGAACGGAGATATCGCATCGCCTGCTCGACGGTCGCCGCATCGCCGCCGTCGCGCGGCAGGCGCGCGACGAAGTCGGCGATCTCGTCGAGGTCGGTGCGCACGGTCGGCCCGCGGGCGTAGCCGTACTGCGTCGATTGGACGACGCGCGGATCACCCAGCCGTTTGCGCAAGCGGTTGACGTAGACGCGCAGTCCCACCGTTCGGTCGTCGAGCGGTGCGTTGGGCCACAGCGCTTCGAGCAGCGTCTCGGCCTCGACCGGCTCGTTGTGAACGGCCAGCAGCCCCAGCAGCGCGAACTCTTTGGGCGAGAGCGCAACCATCGCGCCGTCGTGGACGACGCGGCCCGTGAGTACCTGAACCTCGAAGAGCTCTTCGGCCTCGGGCGGGTCCGCCGAGCCGCCGGCCGGGAAGCGGCGCAGAAACGACGCCAGCGTGCCGCTCCCGCTCTCGATCGCCTGCTGCAGCGCCACGTCGGCGCTGGCCGCGGCCAGCGTGCGCGCTTCGGCGCTGAGCCGGTCCGCATCGAGCGCCGCGGACGCGGCGGCGAGCCGTGCGAGAACGCGCACGCGCAGTTGGCCCGAGGCGTCCGCGTCGCGGACCGCGTCTTCGAGCTGGCTGCGGCGCTCCGGGCCGTCCGGCAGGTGCGCGGCCAGGACGAGCGCGGTGAGAGCGCACTCGGCCGGACCGATGCGGTGATCGAGCGGCACCACGCGGCAGGCCGCGGCGCCGATCAGCCGGCGGGCAACCGGATCGTCGGCACCGTGCTCCTCGACGAGCGCACGCAGCCCGTCGACATACCGGTCGAAGAGCGGCTGTTCACCGGCGAGCCAGGCCGTCGCCGCGGCGGCGAACAGCGCACGCGAGACGAGCGCGTGGATGCACGTCCGGCGCGACCGGACGATCGCGTCTTCGAGCGCCCGCCGCTCCGCGCCGCGGTTCGCGGCGGCCGCCGCCGCCGGGGCGACGACGTCGATCAGCGCGACGACCCGCACGACCTCGGAGAGCTCGGTCGAGAGCACGCGCTGTACCGCGTCGGCGTCGAATGCGTCCCCGCGGGCCACCGCGGCGCGCGCTCGCGCGACGAGCGCCGAGGTCGCGACGCGCGGCTCGTCGAGCACGCCGCGAGCCTGCATACGTGACGCGCACTCCAGCTCGAACGCCTCGACCTCGTCCCACGAACCGGCGCGCGCGAGTGCCGCCCGGATGACGTCGGCCACGTCGAGAATCGTCTCCGCCGACGCGGCGGTGTCGAGCCGGTCCCACGTCGCGAACGCACGCGTGAGCACCTCGAGCGGCGCGAACTCGTGATCGCGATGACGCATCGCGATCCCCCACAGCCGCGGGTGGTCGTGAAGCGAACCCAGATCGAGTCGCCGGACCAGCTCCGCCACCTCCTGGGTCGGCGATGCGAGCGCGCGCACCTCGCCCTCGGCAAAGTCGGCGGCGCGGCGGGCCTCGCCCGCGGCGAGCGCGACGTGAGCGGCCCGCAAGACCTGGCCGCGTTGCCGCAACGCCTCCGCGGCGCGCTGCGCCGCCTCGTTCTTCCGCCGGCCGGCGTGACGCTGGACGAACGAGGCGAGGAGCGGGTGGAGCGAAAACCGTCCGCGCTCTTCGCGCACGAGCGGCAGCGCGCGCGTCGCGTTCAATACGTGCTCGGGTTCACCGCCCAGGACCGTCGCCAGCTCGTCGAGCGTCGTCGGCTCCAGCGCGGCGATCGTACACAGCCGCTCCAGCGCGCCGTCGTTCAGCGGTCCGACGATCTCTTGGCGGATGAATCCGTGCAGCCGACGGAACTCCAGATCGTCGGGTTCGTCGATCAGCGCCTGCAGCCGGCCGATCCGCGCGGCCCGCAGGAGAACTTGGACGGCGATCGGCCAGCCCAGCGTCAACCGCTCCACTTGCGCCAGCAGCGCGTCGTCGAGCGCGTGATCGAACAGCGACGCGATCTCGGCGCGGGCCAGGCGCAAGTCTCGTTCGCCGATGCTCAGGACGTCGGTCGGCCGCAACGTTCGCGAGAAGACCGCCTTGGGATACGTGCGCGCGCACACGACCAGGCTCGTCCGGGGACCGGCGAAGTGCAGCACGTCCGTCAACTCGTCCGGCTCGAGGCGCTCCGCGTTGTCGACGACCGCCACCCCTCCGGTACGGGTGCCGAGGGCAGCCATCAGGGCGGGCATATCCAGCTCCGACGCGTCAAGCGGGTCGGCGCCGCCCGCCGTCCGCAACAGCTGACCGGCCAGGACCGACTTTCCGTATCCCGCCGGGGCGGCGCAAAAGACCACGCGCGGCCGCTCGCGCAAGATCGTCTCTACGAGCTGCTTGCGCTGTACCAGCTTCCGATTCGTTACATCGTCGGCCGCCATCTTCGCTCCGAGGCCGTGAGTAGCTGTGGCGCCCGTGCGCACGGTGATCGTCCGCCAACCCGGCCGGCAGCTTTACCCACGGAGTGTGACGTGGGGCACACATCGTAGCACAGCAAGCTGGCGAAGTCCTGTCCAAGGCAGTCACACGGGCTGTCGATGTGTACCTCGGTGAGCGCGGGCTCCCGCCGCTCGGACCGGCGGCGCCTCATGCGCGGACGTCGATGAACCGGCCCTTATACGATGCGATCGGCGCGTCGTCGTCCCAAATGACGGGCAGCGGCCCCCACTCCGCCGCGGGCGCCGGTTGCCGCACGGGGACGGCGGGCTTGAGCACCATCACGGCTGCACGGGGACGTTCGGTCCGCGGCGGGACGCCGGTCGCGACCTTCATCCGTCCATGCTCCCGCGGATGACGCGCGAGCGCGGGAGGATGCGATGCACGACGCCGGCCTCACCGAATTCGGCCATCCGCGCGGGACCGGCGAAGACCAGCGTCTCGGTGCGGCGCTCGCCGGGCCGGCCGACGCCCGCACCCGCCTCGCGCGGGGTCAGCTCGCCCGCGGTTCCGACCCGATGCACGGTCATCGTCGCGCCGAACGCCGAGGAGAGCTCGGCGACGACGTCGTGCGCGCCGCGCGGAACCGCCGTACAGATATAGACGGCATCGGGGTTCTCGTGCACGACCCGCCGCATGCCGCGCAGCGCGCGCCGGCCGAAGCGGCCGGCGTCGAGAAGCAGAACGTCGATCCGGGCGCCCGGCGGCAGCTCGTCGTCGAGCCGGCGCGCTTCGACCGGGAGCGCGACGCCGAACCCGGCCCGCATCGCCGTCGTCCCGGTCAGGTCGTGCGGCTCGGCCTGGATCAGCCGGACGACGGTCTCCAGCCGGTTGCGGCGGACGTTGCTGCGCAGCAGGTCGAACGCCGCCGGATTCGCTTCCCAGGCCAGCACCGTGCCGTCGGGCGTCACGGCGCGACCGGCCAGCACCGTCAGATAGCCGACGCTCGCCCCCAGATCGACGACGAACCGGCCCGGCAGCAGCAGCCGTTCGAGCAGAGCGGTCAGCCCCGGCTCGTACGACGGCTCCAGCAGCACGCTTGCACCCCGGTCGGGCGCCCGCAGGTCGATGGCCAGCGGAAAGCCGGCCCCCGTCCGCACCACGATCGCGTCGCCGAAGACGTCGTGGGCCAGGGCCAATGGAATGGAGAGCGGCTCTGTCTGCTCCCGGACATGGTAATTCGACAGGCGGTCTATCGCCGTCACAGCTACCTTCCGTCCCCTTCGTCATTCCGGCGCGGCAACGGACCTGCCCGTAACCGAGCCTGCGCGTGGATGGATGCTCACCGTACCGCCACCCACCTAACGGAGCGATAACTGGTGGGATAACAGAAAAGTGTGATCTCGGTCATAGGGACGCGAGGCCAAAAGGGGCTGGCGCTCCTCGTGGGCGCGCCGGAAGTGTGACTGGCCTCACACCCCGAAGAGAGCGACCTCCCGTGTACTCCTCGGACGCTTCCCGCCTGGGTCCTGGAGCGGAATCGCCGGGCCCCAATGCGGGCAAGCCCTCGCTACCTTTTGTGAAAAACCTAGTTCGCCGTATGCAGCTGGACGCAATCGCTGCAACGCGTCCGCGAATCGTCGTCTGCTGGGCTCCGGCGGGCTTCGGGAAGTCGGTCCTAGCCTCGCAGATCATCGCCCAAGCAGGCGCGAGCGGTGTCGTCACGATCGACGCCGCCGGCGCCGGCGACGCGGCCGCGTTTGCGCGCGCGGTGCTCGCCGCGTGCGAACCCGAGTCGGCATCGCTCCCGCTCCACGGTGCGGATGATGCGGCGGCGGCGCTCGATGCGTGGCGGCGCTGCGCCGACCCGCAGACGGTGTACCTGTTCGAGAACGTCGACGCGCTCGACGCGACGGCTCGCGCGCTGCTCGCCGCATGCCTCGAGGATCTGGGCACGCGCGGACTCGTCGTCATGTGCAGCCGCGCCGCCGTGGACGTCCCCTTCTCCCGCTCGCTTCGGCCGACCGACGTGCTCGTGCTCGGCGAACCGGACCTTCGCTTCACGCGCGGCGAGATCGCCGATCTCTTCGGCGAGCGCGTTGACGAGTCGACCCTCGATCGCATCGAGCGCCTCACCGAGGGCTGGCCTCTCGCGCTGGGCCTCTTGCATCACGCAGCGCAGGTCGGGCCGTTGGACCGGCTGCTGCGCGAGCTCGACGACGTCGAGCACGGCCGATTGGGGACCTACCTCGAGGCCGACGTCATCGCCTCGCTCGACGACACCGCGATGGACGTGGTGTGCCTGCTCACGCTGGTCGAGGAGATCGACACGCACGGCGCGGCGGCCGCGCTGCGCATCCCGATCGATCGAGCGCGCGCGGTGCTGCGGGGCTTGCCTTTCGTGCAGCGCACCGAGCGCAGCTATCGCCTCCATCCCCTGATCGTCTCGCACGTTTTCCACAATCACGCCGCACGCCGGGCCCTGGTCGCGGCGCGGGCCGTCCGTGCGCTGCGCGAGACGCACGACGACCTGCTGGCGGCGCGCATCGCCTTCGCCGTGGGCGACACGGAGGGCGCGGCCGGAGCGTTGGACGAGATGGTGGCCGCACCGCCCGAACTGCGCGACCACGTCGCCGACCTCGCGCAGGCGCTCGACGGCGCGACGCTGATGCGCTTCCCGCGTTTGTGGGTGATGGCGATGCCCCATCGCATCTACGCGACCTCGCTCGAGCAGTGGCGGCTCGAGGCGAGCGCGCTGTGGGCGAGCCTCGCCGACGACTGCGCCGAGGACATCGTGGTCGGCGTCGGCGCGGCGCTCGGCATGGTGCTCGGGTTCGAGGGGCTCTGGGACGACTACGACGAGATGCTGCTCGAGCTCTCGCAACGGTTCGTCGCGATCGATCCCCCCTCGCCGGCGCGCCTGCTCGAGTACGCGCTGCGCGTCTGGCGCGGCGTCATCGACCTCGAGCTGCTCGACGTCGACCGGCTCCGCGCGACGCTCGCGCCGCTCGAAGCGACCGACTACCTCTACGTCGCCGCGCTGTGTTTCCTGGTCGCGCCGGCCTACGCCAACGCCGGCGACCGCGAGAGCGAGCGCGAAACGCTCGCGCGCGCGATCGCAGTCGCCGAAAACGGCATCCCGTCCGTGTGGGCTTTCGCGTTGCAGCAGGCGGCGATCGCGGCCTGGCTGGCCGGCGAGGACGACCTCTTCCGTTCGCTCGTGCACGTACTGCAGGCGCTCGCGGACCATGACGGCGGGATTCAGCGCGGCATGGCTCACTTTCTGCGCTGCACGTCGGGCGACGGCTTGGGGACGCTGCCCGACAACGAAGGCTCCGCGACGCGCGCCCTCTCGCTGCTGATCGCCGCCGCCGCGACGCCCAACGCCACGATCCGGCGCTCGACGCTCGACGGCGCGCTGGCCGCCGCCGACGCGTCGCGCCACGCCGGGCCGCGGATCTTGGCCCGGCTCGCGATATCGGTCGCGGATCCCAGCCAGCAGCAGCTGCTCGAGGAGGCGCGCGCGCTGATGACGCCGCTCTCGCGCGACTCGCTCTACGGCCGATACCTCGCGGCACGCCCCGGCGACGAGCCGCTCGAACCGTTCCTGCGCCGCTATCGCTCCGTCCAAGTTCCGACCGGGACGGTGCTCGTGCAGCTGCTGCAGGGCGCCGTGTGGACCGAGACGCGTCAGGTCCCGCTTTCGCACCGCGAGTTCGCCCTGTTCGCGCACATCGCGCTGCAGCCGCGCGCGATCGACGTCGACGCGCTGGCCGACCGGCTATGGCCGGACGCGTCGGCCGAGGCGGGCTTGGCGTCGGTGCGCGTCTACGTCAACCGCATCCGCAAGCGGATCGGCGACGCGGAGGTCATCGCCTCCACGCGAGGCGCCTACGGCCGCGGTCCCAGCGTGCGCACCGACGTCGAGCTGGCCGAACGCTTCGTCGCGAGCCTGCCGTCGGCGACCAACGACGAGATCGTCTCGGCGCTCGAGCTGCGCGCCGCGCTGCGCACCGGGCCGCCGGCGTGGCTGCTCGACCTGCCGGGGTTCGAGACGCTGCACGGCCGGCTCGGCGCGTTGCTGGAGCGCCTCGACGCCGCGCTCGAACGGCGGGCGGCCGGGCTGACGCCGGCGCTGCGCGACGCGGTACGCGCGGCGCTCGACGCCGACGACTGAAGCTCAGGCGAAGACGTCACCCGCTTGGGCGAGCTCGGCGCGCAAATAGCGCGGCAGCGCGAACAAGCGGCGATGCGTCTCGGCGTCGTAGAACCAGTTCTCGCCGCGCAGCCCGTTCACGTACCCGTCGATGCGCTCCGGATCGAGGTCGAGCAGATCGACCGCGTCGCTGCAGGCGATGAACGCCCAGTCGTTGTCGAACGCCGGAACGTGGGTGTAGAAGCTGCGCACGTGACGGAAGAACGGCCGCAGCGAGCGCGCCATCTTCGCGTGCAGCGCCATGTTGTGGAAGCCGGCCGTCGAGGCTTGCAGGACGTAGACGCCACCCGGTGCCAACCGGCGCTTGACGTCGCGGAACACCTGGCCGTTGAACAGCGGGAACGACGGCGAGTCGGGCAGCGGTTCGGTCAGATCGCTGATG
Source organism: Candidatus Sulfotelmatobacter sp. (assembly GCA_035504415.1). Classification (NCBI taxonomy): domain Bacteria; kingdom Pseudomonadati; phylum Acidobacteriota; class Terriglobia; order Terriglobales; family Candidatus Korobacteraceae; genus Candidatus Sulfotelmatobacter; species Candidatus Sulfotelmatobacter sp. Next base: position 254,298 of record DATJRY010000021.1, read on the forward strand.
ATCGCCCCGTATTGTCCGGCGTCCTCGGCGAGAAAGCGCAGCGCGTCACCGATGACGACGCGCGCGCGCGGGTCGTCGAATGCGCCGGCCGACCACTCGGGCAAGTAGCGCTTGGAGAGCGCGACGACCTCGCCGTCGATGTCGACCATCGTGCAGCGCCGCACCGAGCGATCGCGCAGCACCTCGCGCAGCGTGGCCCCCTCGCCGCCGCCGAGGATCAGCACCTCGGCGCGGTCGTCGATCGCGGCCAGCGCCGGGTGCACCAGCGTCTCGTGGTAGATGCGCTCGTCGGCCTGCGAGGACTGCGTGTCGCCGTCGAGGACCAGCAGCTTGCCGAACACCGGCGTGCGCAGCACGGCGACCGACTGGAACGGCGTGCGGCCGGCGTAGTACGCCTCGTCGATCGCGTGCGCGTGGATCTCGCTGGGCGCGAACTGCTCGGTGTACCACTGATACTGCTCGGTTTTCGGCATGGCGCACCTCCGCTTGCCCCGCGTGCCGCAAAGGCCCTGCCGCGCGGGGTGCCGTCGCTCGGCGCGCGAACACGAGCGCGGCATGTCACCCTCGTTCGTCCTCGCCGCCGTGCTGCTCGCGCAAGCCGCCGGCGCTTCGCCGCCGCCGGTCGGCGTGACCCCGACGCCCGCGCCCAACCGCCCGCTGGGCCCGTCCTATTCGCTGCTGTACCGCTGCAGCAACGGCGGCGCGGTGACGGTCGGGTTGACGCCGCATGCCGCGAGCATCCTGTACAACGGGCGAGCCTCCGTCTTCGCGCGGTCCGACAACCCCGACGGCAGCGTGCTGCTGGTCGGTTCGGGGATGCAATGGCTGCTCCGCGGCCGGAGTCTCACGCTGACCCGCGGCGTCGGGGTGCACGCCGTCGCGCTCGAGCGCTGCGTGGCGGTCGGCCCGGGCCACTGACGCGCGCCGCGCGGCGGCTCAGTGCTTCTTGCGGTGCTTGGCCTGGACGCCCAGGCTCGTCTGCGTCAGCGCGACCGTCAACGTTCGGGTTTCGGTGAGGTTCGTGTCGGCGAACGTGAACGTCTGCGTCCCGCACGCATTCGCGCCGCCGGAGGTAAAGGTGAACGTGCCGGTCCCCGTTGACGGCGAGACGGTGACGATCGGGCCGGTGCAGTTCGTCCCGTTCGTTTGCGTGCCGGCCACCACGCTGAACGTGCCGCTGTAGCCCGTCTCGCTGACGGTGACGACCGCGGTCTGTCCGCTGTTGGTGAAGCCGATCGTCGGGTTGGGCGTCGCGGTGTAGTACGAGCTGGTCGAGGTGAAGCTCGGCTGCGGCGTCGGCGTGGGCTCGGGCGTCGGCGTCGGGGTGACGGCCGGGGTCGGCGTCGCGGTAGGCCCGACCGTCGTCGTCGGCGGCGTCGTCCCGCTGCTGCCACCGCCGCTGCAGGCGACCAGCGAGGCGCACGCCACGGCCAGGGCAGCCAGCACCAGACGAGCGGAACAGGGACGCGCGCGATCCATCGCGTTCTGGTTTCGTCCCCGCGAAAGGCGACGCCCGCTGCCGATCGACAGCGGGCGTCCAATTCTCCCTCCGGTTGGGTCGAGGAGGAGCTAGGCCGTGGCGGCCAGCTCGCGAGTATCGTGCTCGGTCGTGACGAGGTGGGTGAAACGGCCGGAACTCGCTTCGATTCCGCGCTTCACTTCGGTCGTCAACATCTGCTTGGCGTCGAGCGCCTCCGCGGCGTACTGGCACGCCGCCCACGGATCGGTGTGGTCGCCGCACGTGTAGAAGTCCATGGCTGCGTAGCCGGTCTCCGGCCACGTGTGGATCGACAGGTGCGACTCTTGGATCACCACCACGCCCGACACCCCTTGGGGCTGGAAGCGGTGGAAGGCGGTCTCGATGACGGTCGCGTTGGCAGCGCGGGCCGCCGCTTGCATCATCTCACGGACTGCTTCGACGTCGGTGAGCTTGGCGGCATCACAGCCGGACAGCTCGCAGACGATGTGCGTGCCGAGTGCTTTCAATTGTTCGTGACTCCTCGGGTTCGGTTGGGAGAATCCCACCTCCAGGCGCGTCGTCCGACGTGTGCGGTACACCGTCTCGTCGTCGACCTATCAGCGAACGCTTGCCGGCACGGCCCCTTCTTCTTGCCGCACGGACGGTCCACTGCGATGGCGCGTAGGGCGCGCCGTCCCCTAAACCGTTGTTCGGTGACTACGCCGCCCCCGGTTCGTAACGGCCGGGGGTCGTCGAAAAGTCCGACGCCAAGTGTACCCCCCGGGGGGTCGCCTGTAAAGTGCCTGGGTCGAGAACCCGGCAACCGGGTCCCACGCCACCGCACATTGTGTGACGACCTATGGAGAACATGCCCGTCGAACCGGAAGTTCCCACCCCGCCCGCCGCTGCGGGAAGCTTGACGGAACGCGGCCGGGCGCTGGCCGCCGCCGGCCGGCACGACGAGGCGCTGGCGGCGTTCGAGCAGGCCGTCGCCCTGGACGCGCGGGCCGTCGGCGCGCACCTGGGCATCTACGAGGTCGCCCAAATCCTCGGCCGACCGGAGCTGGCGCTGGCCCACCAAGCGGCGGCGATCGCGATCGCGCCCATCCACTCGACCCCGGCGCGCGGCCGCGAGGCCTACGCCCTGCTGGTCCCGAGCGTCCCCGGTCCGTGGACGGCCAACACGCCGGTCGACCTGCTGTTCGACCCCGCGCAGGTGACCATCCATCGCTGGTACGTCGACCCCACCGGAGCGGTCCCGCCGTTGCCGCGCCACGACGCCGTCTTCGTCGCCGCCGGCGAGTCGCAGGCGGCCCAGCCGGCGCTGACCTTCCTCTCGCAGGCGCTCGCCGCCGGCGAGCGGCCGGTCCTCAACGACCCGGCGCGGATCGCGCTGCTGGGCCGCATCCCGTTCGCGCGGACGTTCGCCGGCGCGCGAGCGCGGGTGGTGACGACGACCCGGATGACCCGCGGCGACTACGCCCGGCACGGCTTCCCGACGCCGCACATCGTGCGGCCGCTCGACGCCCACGGCGGCCACGGTCTCGAACGGATCGACGACGACGCGCAACGCGCCGCGTATCTGGCCGGCCACGACGCTGCCGAGCTGTACGTCAGCCCGTTCATCGACTACGCCAGCGCCGACGGGTTCTACCGCAAGTACCGCATCGTGTTCGTCGACGGCGAGCCCTACCCGTTCCACCTCGCGATCTCGCCGCGCTGGATGGTGCACTACTACAACGCGCCGATGACCGAGCACCAGTGGATGCGCGACGAGGAACGCGCGTTTCTGGCCGACCTCGAGCGCGTCTTCCACGGCGCGCTGGCCGAGGCGCTGCGCGAGACCGCGGAACGCTTGGCGCTGGACTACGTGGGGATCGACTGCGCGATCGATCGCGACGGGCGGCTGGTCATCTTCGAGGCCGACAACGCGCTGCTGATCCACTCGCTCGACGACCCGCAGCTGTTCCCGTACAAGCGCGAGTACGTGCCGCGCATCTACGTCGCGCTCGACGCGATGGTGCGGCGGCGCATCGGCCGATGAGCGACACCTCGCTCGACCCCGCCGATTGGGACGCGTTCCGCGCGCTCGTCCACCGCGCCGTCGACGACGCCGTTGATTTTCTCGCCACCATCCGCGAACGTCCGGCGTGGCAGCCCGTGCCGACGGCGGTGAAAGGCGCGCTGCGCGAGCCGTTGCCGCGCGCCGGCGAACCGCTCGAGGAGACGTACGCGCGCTTCCGCGAGCTGATCATGCCGTATGCGACGGGGAATTTGCACCCGCGCTTCTTCGGCTGGGTGCACGGCGGTGGGACGCCGGCCGGCGCGCTGGCCGAGTTCCTGGCCGGGGTGATGAACGCCAACGTCGGCGGCCGCGAGCACGCGGCGGTCTACGTCGAGCGCGCGGTCGTCGGGTGGTTCGCCGAGCTGTTCGGCTTCGGGCCGTCAGCGAGCGGGATCCTCACCACCGGCACGTCGATGGGGAACCTGCTGGCCGTCTGCGCGGCGCGCGATCGTGCGCTGGGCGCGGACGCGCGCCTGCGCGGCGTCGACGGCGCGCCGCTGGTCGCGTACGCCGCCCGCGGCGCGCACAGCTCGATCGCCAAGGCGATCCGCATCGCCGGCCTGGGCGGCTCGTCGTTGCGCGCGATCGACGTCGACGACCGCTTCGCGATCGACGTCGACGCGCTGCGCGCGCAGATCGCCGCCGATCGGACGGCCGGGCTGCGTCCGTTCTTGGTCGTCGCGACGGCGGGCACCGTCGACACCGGCGCGTTCGACCCGCTCGCGACGCTGGCGGATCTCTGCGAGCGCGAGGGGCTGTGGCTGCACGTCGACGGCGCCTTCGGCGCGCTCGCGATCACCAGCCCACGCCACGCGCACCTGGTTGCGGGCATCGACCGCGCCGACTCGCTGGCGTTCGACGCCCATAAGTGGCTGCAAGCGCCGTACGCCGTCGGCTGCGTCCTCTTCCGCGACGAGGCCGCCCATCGCGGCGCGTTCGCCGAGTCGCCGGACTACCTCACGCCGGCCGACCGCGGCACCGCCGCGGGCGCGCCCTGGTATGCCGAGTACGGCCTGGAGCTCTCGCGCGACTTTCGCGCCCTACGGCTGTGGCTGACCCTGCACCACTACGGCATCGACAGCTTCGGCCGCGCGATCGCCGCAGGCTGCAACCTGGCCGCCGAGCTCGGCCGCCGGGTTGACGCCAGCCCCGACCTGGAGCTGCTGGCGCCGGTCTTCCTCAACGTCGTCTGCTTCCGCGTGCGCCCGGCGGGTTTGGACGAGCAGGCCCTCGACCGCCTGAACGCCGCCGTGGCCGTCGCCGTCCAGGAGAGCGGCGCCGCCGTCCCGAGCACGACCCGCCTCGGCGGCCGGCTGGCCCTGCGGGCCTGCTTCATCAATCACCGCACCCGGCTCGACGACCTCGACGTCCTCATGGCGGCCGTGCGCTCGGCCGCTGCCGAAACCTCGCGACGGCACGATCCGCGGGGGAAGCGGGTTAGATAGTACAGAAACCCCTGCACTATCTTGACCGGTCCAGCGTGGGCCGGTAGCCTGGGAGACCTATGGCCGCATCGCCCGACGTCCTGATCGAAGAGTACCGACACGGGTTCCACGACTCGGAAGACAAGTATGTCTTCAAGTCCGACAAGGGGCTCTCGCGCGAGATCGTCGAGCGCATCTCGGCGATGAAGAACGAGCCGGCGTGGATGCTCGACTTCCGTCTGCGCGCCTACGACGTGTTCCGGGCCAAGCCGATGCCGACGTGGGGCGACACCGAGCTGCTCGACCAGATCGATTTCGACAACATCCGCTACTTCGTCAAAGCCGGCGAGCGCACCGAGCAGAACTGGGACGACGTCCCCGACGACATCAAGCGCACCTTCGACCGGCTCGGCATCCCCGAGGCCGAGCGCAAGTTCCTCAGCGGCGTCTCGGCGCAGTACGAGTCGGAAGTCGTCTATCACTCCGTCATCGAGGAGCTCGAGAAGGACGGCGTGATCTTCTGCGACATGGACACGGCGCTGCGCGAGCATCCGGAGATCGTCCAGAAGTACATCTCGACCGTCATCCCGATCGAAGACAACAAGTTCGCCGCGCTCAACTCGGCCGTGTGGTCGGGCGGGTCGTTCGTCTACGTCCCGAAGGGCGTCGAAGTCAAGATGCCGCTGCAGGCCTACTTCCGGATCAACACCGAGAACATGGGCCAGTTCGAGCGCACGCTGATCATCGCCGACGAGGGCTCGAAGGTCCACTACATCGAGGGCTGCACCGCACCGCAGTTCTCGACCAGCTCGCTGCACTCGGCGGTCGTCGAGCTGATCGCGATGGACGGCGCGTCGATCCGCTACACGACGATCCAGAACTGGTACCGCAACATCTACAACCTGGTCACCAAGCGCGCCAAGGCGATGCGCAACGCGACCGTGGAGTGGGTCGACGGCAACATCGGCTCGCGCCTGACGATGAAGTACCCGGCCATCTACTTGATGGGCGAGGGTGCGCGCGGCGAGATCCTCTCGGCGGCGTTCGCCGGTCAGGGCCAGCATCAGGACGCCGGCGCGAAGGTCATCCACGCCGCGCCGAACACGACCTCGGTCGTCACCAACAAGTCGGTCACCGCGCACGGCGGCAAGACGACGTATCGCGGCCTGGTCGAAATCCATCCGGGTGCGGTCGGCGCCAAGACCCGCGTGCGCTGCGACGCCTTGCTGATGGACGACAAGTCCGAGTCGGACACGCTGCCGACGATGAAGGTCGACGAGCAGCGCTCGACGGTCGAGCACGAGGCCTCGGTGTCGAAGATCGGCGAGGAGCAGCTGTTCTACGCGCGCAGCCGCGGGCTCAGCGAAGCCGACGCGACGGCGATGATCGTGAACGGGTTCTTCGACTTCTTCGTCAAGGAGCTGCCGATGGAGTACGCCGTCGAGCTCAACCGGCTGATCAAGATGGAGATGGAAGGGGCGGTCGGCTAGCACCGACCGCATGCGGCGCCTCGCGCTGAGCGCGTTCGCGCTCGTCGCTCTCGCCCTCCCCGCGCCGGCGCGCGCCGTCAAGGTGTGCGCCTACGCGATCCCCGCCGAGATGCTCGACAAGGTCGCCTCCGCCAACGCGCGGGTGGGCGATCCGTTTCGTTTTCGCACCACCGAGGAGCTGACGCTCGACGACGGGATGGTGATCCCAGCCGGCACGCTCGGCTACGGGATCATCCGCGCGGCCTCCGCAGCCGGCCGTCACGACAAGAACGGCGTCGTCGCGCTCGAGCCGCGCTACCTGATCGTCGAGAAGCCCGATGGTGCCGGCGCGACGCGGCTCGACGTCGCGATGAACCCGACCCTGCCGCTCGCGTACAGCCCCGACCAGTCGCTGATCGAAAAGGGACTTGCACGCGTTCCGCTGCCGGTGCCGGGCCTGGTGATGAGCGGCGTCAACGCCGTGCGCTGGGGCAAGAACATCACCATCGGCCCGGGCTTCACGTTCTCCGTCCTGCCGGTCGGCAATCTCGCGCGTTCGCCGGTCTGCTGACGAGCGCGCGGCGCCGCTTCACGACGGCGAGATCGACACCGTGACCGAGGTGAACATCCGGAGCAGCCCGGGCCCATAGAGCCCGCTCGTGTCTTGCGTCCCCGACGTGTACGACGGCGGGGTGAGTATCTTGAAGCTCTCGTCGGTGATGTCTTGGTCCGCGATGTAGAGGTTGTTCGCCGGATCGAGCGCGAGGCCGGCTTGGGACACGCCACCCCCGGTGATCGTCGCCGTCGGGGCGCCCGTGTACGGCGGCGCGTACTCGAGCGCTTCCGGCGTGCTGTTCGCGTACGCGAGGACGAACAAATTCTTGTTGGTGTCGAAACCGACGTCACTCGGATACCCGCCGGGCGAGATGCTCGTAAACCCGTTGGTGTACGGCGGCGGATATTCACGCACGTCTTGGCCATCGGTGTCGGCGATCCAGAGATTGCCGCTCGCGTCGAAGATGATTCCGTTCGGGTTGTTGAGCCCCGAAATCACCGTCTGCGGCGTTCCGGTGTACGGCGGTGCGACGCTCGAGATCGTGCCGTTGAAATCGCTGGCGATGTAGAGCGTTCCGTCGGCCCCGACGGCGAGGCCGGTCGGAAAGCCGTACCCGATGCTCGCGATCGTGGCGGTGGCCGTGCTGTAGGGCGGCGCGTACTCGGTGACGACCCCGCCGCTTCCCGACGCGAAGCTCGACACGAAGAGGTCGCCTTTGGAGTCGAGCGCCACGGCGTACGCCGCGTTCACGCTGATCGTGGTGGTCGGCGCGCCGGTGAACGGCGCCCCGTAGATCGTCACGTCGTTCCCGGACTCGTTGGGGACGAAGAGGTTTTGCGACGCTTGCGTGGCGGTGTAGGCGAACGTCGCCGTGCAGACGGCGCCCGACTGCGTGCAGGCGTTGGTGACGTTCGTCCCGCTGTACGACGCCGTCACTTGCAGCGTCGCCGTACCCGGCGCCGAGGGCGTCGCGAGGAACTCGTTGGGGCTCGTGGTCGTCGGCTGGACGAGCCACGCCGTCGGCCCGGCGGTCTGTGCAACCGTGAACGTCGGCGCGCCCGGCCCGACGATGATGTTGCCGTCGGCGTCGAGCGCCTCGACCAGCACGGCGGCCGCGTTCTGATTGAGCACGCTCGCGATGATCGACGCCGGCACGCCGGAAAGCGAGAGCGAGACGGTGTTGGCCTGCCCTTCGGCGATCGTGAACGCGATCTGCTGCGCGGTGGAGAGCGTCGTGCCGCCGGAGTCGGCGGTCGTCAACGTCATCGTATAGTTACCGGGCGGAAGCGCGATCTGGAGTTGGCACGACGTCGAGGCCAGCGTGCTGGTGCAGCCGCCCGAGGTCGGCGTGAGCGCGACCGTCGTCGGGTACCCGGAGACGTCGGTGCAGGCGCCCGGACAGCCCGTCTGGATGTCGATCGTCATCTGCGTGGTCGCCGGCGAAACGTACGCGGCGCGGCGCGCCGCGGTGCTACTCGTGGCCTTCGGGACGTCGATCTTGATCGTGACCGGCAGCCGCTGATGGACGCTCGTGGTCCGGGGCGTCGCCGGCATCGAATGCCCACCTCCTCCGCAGCCCGCGAGCAGCACGGAGGCGCCAAAAGCGAAGACAGCGACACGGAAAGCGCTCATGCGGCGCGCCGTTGAACCCGATGACCCCGTATTCCCTCCCGTACCACGGGCGGAAATCAGCGAAACCGCACAGATTCGCGGTTCGAGCCGGTCCGGCGGCTACGAAGGCGCGATCGAGGTCGTGTAGGTGTTCAGGAAGCGTATCCGACCGGGGATACCGGCAAAGTAGCTGTACGTCGCTGAGCCCGTATACGGCGGTGCGTAGATCGCCATCCCGCCGTCGGCGTTGTCGTCTCCGTTCGCGATGTAGAGATTATCCGCGGTGTCGAGCGCCACGCCGCCGCCCTGGTAGCCGTAATTGAACGGGCCGAGCGAGAGGACCGCGGCGCCCGTGTAGGGTGAGGCATATTCGCGCACGTAGCCCAAGCCGTCATCGCTGTCCTGATCGAAGACGAAGAGATCGCCCTTGCTGTCGAAGGCCACGTCTTGGGGATAGGTCCCGTGCACCAACGTGAGCGCCGCACTCCCCGTGTACGGCGCCGCATACTCGTTGACGGTTCCGCCATATCCGGTTGCGACCCAGAGGTTGCCGCTCGCATCGAAGGTGATTCCCTGTCCCGCGTTCACCGAGGGATCCAGGGCCTGAAAATCGCTTTCCTGGTACGGAGGCAGCCACCGCCCGAAGCCGTTCGTATCCGTCACGTAGAGATTGCCGTTCGCGTCGAAGGCGAGGCCCCTCCACTGCGCGTCCGCGTTGATGAGCGTCTCGGCCGTGCCGGTGTACGGGGGCGCGATTTTTCTGACCGTGTCCTCGTCGAAGCCGTTCGCGACGTATATGTTGCCGAGCGGGTCGACGGCGATCGCCATCGGACCGATCCCCGCGCTGAAGGCCGTCTCGGCAGCACCGGTGTACGGCGGGGCGAAGAGCTGCACCGCGGGAGCATAGCTCGGAACGACCAGCGTCTGCGACGCGATCGTCGCCGTGTACGTGAAGTTCGCGGTGCACACCGCCCCCGGCAGCGCGCAGGTGTTGGTCCCACTGAACGCCGCGGTCACCTGCAGCGCGGTCGTGCCGGCGCCCCACGGCTTCGCGACGAACTCGTTGGTGCTCGTCGCCGTCGGCTGCGTGAGCAGCACCCCGCCGGCGCCGCCGGTTTGCGCGACGGTGAAGGTGGGCGCGCCCGGACCGACGATGTAGTTGCCGTCGGCGTCGACGGTCGCGACGTAGATGTCCGGTGAGCTCGCCGTCGGCATCGTGGCGGTGATCGCGGTCGGCACGCCCGAGAGCGTGAGCGAAACGCTGTTCGCCTGACCGACGACGACCGTGAAGGCGATCTGCTGCGCCGACGAGAGCGTCGTGCCGCTGGCGTCGGCGGTGGTGAGCGCCAGCGTGTAACTTCCCGGCGTCAACGCGATCGCGAGCTCGCACGACGTACTCGCCAGCGTGCTGGTGCAGCCGTTCGAGGTCGGCGTGAGCCCGACCGTCGTCGGATAGCCCGAGACGTCCGCGCAGCTGCCGGGACAGCCGGTTTGGACGTCGATGGTCATCTGCGTCGTCGCCGGCGAGACGTACCGCGCGCGCCGCGCCGCTGCGGCGGACGCTTTCGGCACGTCGATCTCGATCGTCACCGGCATCCGCTGGTGCGCGCTCGCGCTCTTCGCGGGCGCGGGCAGCGCGCGCGAGCCGCCGCACCCGGCCAGACTCAGGCCCAGTACAACGCAAAAGCCGACGCCGCGCAAAGCGTTCATCGCGGTTTGGCTTGGCCTCGCCCGGCCCGAATTCCCGTCCGCAGCGCACGAAAACGCGCAAAAGGGCGCGGCAGCCGGTCGGTCTCGACTTTTCCTTGACGGACGCGCTCGCGGTCGCGAACGCGTGCGCTTATTTCACGCCGACGAGGACGATGTCGAAGTCGAGCGTCGCGTTCGGCGGGATCACGCCGCCGGCGCCGCGCGGGCCGTAGGCGATGGCCGGCGGGCACACGATCTTGCGATGGCCGCCGACGTGCATCGTCGCCACGGCTTCGTCCCAGCACGAGATCACTTGGTGCTGACCGAGCGGGAACGAGAACGTTCCGCCGTGATCGGCCGACGCGTCGAACTTCTTGCCGTTGGGAAACGTCCCGACGTACGTCACGACCGCGGTCTGCCCCGGCTTGGGCACGGGGCCTTTGCCGACTTTGAGGTCCATGTATTTCAGGCCGTCGGGCAGCGTGACGGTCTTGGCGGCGAGCGCGGGGACGGTGAGGGCGGCAACGAGCGCCGCGGCGATGAGGAGCGGACGGGTCATGGCGCGCCCTTCGCGAACGCTGGGCGCGTGCCCCACCGCGTCGCGTCCGCGTCATCGATCGCCCCCGGCACCACCAAACGGGTCGAGGTCGCCGGCGTCGAGATCCTGCTCTGCAACGTCGACGGGAGCATCTATGCGGTCGAGGATGTCTGCACGCACGACGGCGGCCCGCTCGACCAAGGGACGCTCGAGGGCTGCCGGGTCATGTGCCCGCGCCACGGCGCGCTGTTCGACGTGACGACGGGCGCGGCGCTCACGCTGCCGGCCGTCATCCCGCTCCCGACCTACCCCGTCCGGGTCGAGGGTGACGACGTCTACGTCGACGACGTCTGAGCGCTAGTCCTCGGCCTCGCTGCCGCGGTGGACGTCCTGCTGGTCTTCCCGGTTGGGGTCCTCGTCGGACTCGCCGTAGACCATCTCCGGGGTCGTGGTGATCCCCGCGACGTCCGCTTCCCGGCGAGTCAGCGGGGGCTCGTCGTCCGCCTCGGTGTGGAGCTGCCGCACGCCGACGTCCGTTTCGTGTTCCATGTCCTCCCGGTACCCACGGCGGCGCACGGGCCCCTTCCACGTCGCACCGTTTGTCGAACGACGACCGGGCACGCCGCAGGCTAGGATTGGACCCGAGATGGCTACACGGTTCCTGGTCTGCCCGCCCCGCGAAGGTCCCCGCTACTCGGCGGACGCCCTGCGGCAATGGGACCGTTTCGTCGAGCTGGCCGGCTGCGTCGGCGAAGCCGAGTTCGTCCGCCTCGACCCGCAGGAGCAAGCCCCGGACCTGGTCTACACCGCCAACGCGGCGCTCCTCACCAGCAACCTCGCGATTCTGGCCAGCTTCCGCCACGCCGAACGCCGCCGCGAGCAGCCGATCTACCGGGCCGCCCTGGCACGCGCCGGCTTCGCCACGACCTTCTTGCGCCAGACCTACTTCGAAGGCGCGGGTGACGCGCTGTTCGACCGGGTTCGCCCGCTGCTCTATGCCGGCTACGGCTGGCGCACGGAACGCGGCGCGACCCTGCAGCTGCAGGAGATCGTCGGCTGCCGCGTGCTGCCGCTGCTGTTGACCGACGAAGCCTTCACCCACCTCGACGCGGTGCTCTGCCCGCTGGGCAGCGGCCACGTCCTGGCCTACCTGGAGGCCTTCTCACCGCACGCGCAGTCGATGCTGCGGCGCGCGATCGAGCCGGGGTGGCTGATCGAGATCGGTCGCGAGGACGCGGCCGAGCTGGCCTGCAACGCGCTCGAGATCGGGGACGCGCTGATCATGCACGCGTGCTCGCGGCGGCTGCGCGAGCGGCTGCACGACGTCGGCTACCGGGTCTGGTGTACCGATCTCTCGGAGTTCCAGCGCACCGGCGGCTCCGCCAAGGGACTGACCCTGCGCCTCGACGACGGCCCAGCCGTGGGAATGGCCGCCGCGGCCGTCTGACGAAGCCCTTTCCCGCTCAGGGAGGGCAGTCATGAAAACCATCACCATCAACGGCGTCGACCATCAGGTCGACGTCCCTGATGACATGCCGCTACTGTGGGTCATCCGTGACGTCGTCGGTCTGACCGGCACCAAGTTCGGCTGCGGCGTCGCGACCTGCGGCGCGTGCACCGTTCATCTCGAAGGCGACGCCGTGCGTTCGTGCATGACGCCGATGTCGCGCGCCTACGGCAAGAAGGTCACCACGATCGAAGGGCTCTCGCCCGACGGAACGCATCCGATCCAGGTCGCGTGGGTCGACGACGCCGTGCCGCAGTGCGGCTACTGTCAGCCCGGCCAGATGATGACCGCGTCGGCGCTGCTGGCCAAGACGCCGAAGCCCAGCGACGAAGAGATCCGCACCGCACTGACCGGCAATATCTGCCGCTGCGGCTGCTATCAGCGCATCGAAGCGGCCGTCAAGCGCGCCGCGGGGATCGCCTGATGCGCCGCGCCGCATTTCTCCAGCTGACGACGAGCATGGGCGCCGGCCTCGCGCTGGGCGCGATGCTGCCCGTCGCGCTCAAGCCCGCGCGCGCGCTCGCCGCGCCCGCGACCGACGCGTTCTCGCCCAACGTTTGGGTGCACGTGCGCACCGACGGCACCGTCAAGGTGATGCTCTCGAAGTCCGAGATGGGGCAAGGCGTCTACACCGGCTTGCCGATGATGGTCGCCGAGGAGCTCGACGTGCCGATGGACCGCATCGTCGTCGAGATGGCGCCCGCCGAGGACGCCTACGCCGACCTGCTCTTCACGCACGACCTCACCACCGGCGGCAGCACCAGCACGCCCGACATGTGGCCGGTGCTGCGCCAAGCCGGCGCGACCGCGCGCGCGATGCTGGTCGCCGCCGCGGCCAAACAGTGGGGCGTCTCACCCGCCAGCTGCACGACGGCCAACGGCGTCGTCACCTCCGGCACGCACCACGCGACGTACGCCGAGCTGGCGGCCATCGCGGCGACGCTGCCGGTTCCCACCAACGTCCCGCTCAAGGACCCCGCGCAGTACACGGTCATCGGCACGTCGCCCAAGCGCCTGGACATCGACGCGAAGGTCCGCGGCACGGCGCAGTTCGGGATCGACGTCGTGCTGCCGGGGATGCTCTACGCGAACATCCAGAAGTCGCCGACGTTCGGCGGCACGGTCGTCTCCTACGACGCGACCGCCGCGAAGGCGGTACCGGGCGTGGTCGACGTCTTCCCGGTGTCGTCGGGCGTGGCGGTCGTCGCGACCAACACCTGGGCAGCGTTCCAGGGCGCGCAGAAGGTGAAGGTCACCTGGAAGCCGGGCATGACCAAGAGCTCGAAGGAGCTCTTCGCCGAAGCCGAGCACCTGGCGCGCACCACCACCGTCGTCACCGACAAGCGCGGCGCGGCGAACCTCGCGGTCGCGCCCGGCAAGGAGCTCGGCGCGGTCTACAAGGGACCGTTCCTCGCGCACACGCCGATGGAACCGATGAACACGACTGTCTGGGTTCGTCCCGACGGCGTCGAGATCTGGTCGCCCACACAAGTCCAGTCGCGCACCAAGGCGATCGGCATGCAGATCACCGGCATGCCGGCCGACAAGGTGCAGGTCCACTGCACGTTCCTGGGCGGCGGCTTCGGACGCCGGCTGCATCCGGACTTCGTCGTCGACGCGGTCGAGGTCGGCAAGCACATGGCCGGCAAACCGGTGAAGACGATGTGGCGGCGCGAAGACGACGTCAAGAACGACGCCTTCCGTCCGATGGCGGTCAGCGTCGTTCGAGCGAAGCTCGACGGCGGTACCGTCAGCGGCTGGGAGCACCGCACCGCGCAGAAGTCAATCATGCGCACCTGGGCGCCGCCGCTGTTCAAGGACGGCCTGGACGCGTTCGCCGTCGGCTCGTGCACGCCCGAAGACTACGCGTTCCCGAACGCGGCGACGTACTACTCCGACCACCCCTACGAGGTCCCGGTCGGATTCATGCGCGCGCCGGGCGCGAACTGGAACTGCTTCGTCACCGAGTCGTTCATGGACGAGCTCGCGCACGCGGCCGGCGCCGACCCGCTGGCGTTCCGTCTGGCGAACCTGGGTCCGAAGGCGACGCGCGCGCGCGCCGTGCTGCAGCTCGCGGCGGAAAAGGCGAACTGGGGGCATCCGCTCGCAGGCACGACCCAGGGTCTGGCCCTAGGCTGGTGGGGCGGCGCATACTCGGCCATCGTCGCCGACGTCGCGCTCAACGGCTCGCAGGTGATCGTCAAGCGGGCCGTCATCGCCGTCGACATCGGTCGCGTCATCCATCCCGACATCGCGCTGGCGCAGGTCCAGGGCGCGCTCAACTACGGCCTGGCGATGGCGTTGACCGCCAAGATCACGCTGACCAACGGCGTCGTCGATCAGAACAACTTCTACGACTACACGGTGCTCCGCATGAACCAGTCACCGGAGATCGCCGTCTACATCGTGCCGAGCACGGAGAGTCCCGCCGGCGTCGGCGAGCTCGGCGTGCCGGCGATCGCGCCGGCGATCGGCAACGCGATCTTCCGGGCCACCGGGAAACGCGTGCGCGAGCTGCCCTTCAGCGACGCACTGGCCTAGCGCGCCGCTCGCCCGACCACGGCAACGGCCGTCGCACCTCGCGTGCGACGGCCGTTCTCGTTTCACCGGCACCGCGCTCAGCCGCGGTCGTGCTCGCGCGCGCGCGCTTTCGCCTTCGCTTCCGCCGTGTGCCACGCTTCGGGCGTATCGACGTCGGTCACGTAGGCCTCGTCGTGCTCGAGCATCTCGGCGATCCGCAGCGCCGGATCGCGCCGCACGCGCGCCGGCGGCTCGTCGTCGCGCAGGTTCGGGATGCGCGTACGGGCCTTCGGCGACCAGATCACCGGATGGCCGGGCGTGCCGTGGACGACCGGATAGGCGATGTCGACGTCGGGCGCGACGCGCGCGAGGAACGCGCGGATGCGCGCCGCGTCGAGGAACGGCAGATCGGCCGGCAGCACGACCAACGTGTGGTCGTACGGCAGCGCGGCGTGCGCCAGCGCGAGCGTCGCGCTCGGCCCCGGCGTCGGCTTGGTGACGATCAGGCGCGCGAAGCGCAGGTCGTTCATCGTGTCGGCGACGGGCGGCGTCGCGACGACCAGCGGCGCCAGCTCGCGCAGCGCCAGCACCAGCCGCCGCGCCAGCGGTTCGCCGGCGAACGGCTCGACGAGCTTGTGGAATCCCATCCGCTCCGAGCGTCCGCCCGCGAGGACGACGACCTGAAACGGCGCGTTCACCGGCACGGCGATGCCGTACGCGCCGCGATCGTGGGCTCCTGGTACGGCGCGCCCGCGGGCTACGGAACGACCGTGATGTTGCCCGGCGTGAAGCTCAGCGCTGCCTGGCTCGTGCTGGCCGCGCTCGCCGGGTTCACCGCCATCAGCCCCTGCGGCTGGGCGTAGAAGACGTTGCCGATCGCGTCCGCGGTCAGGCCGTACGGCTGCGCGTACGGAAGACTGGCCGGGACCGACAAGAACGGGCTCGTTGCGTTGGGCGCGAAGAAGTTCAGGGCGCCGTTGTAATAGACGGTCACGTTCCCGGACGAGTCGCAGGCGATCTGGTAGGCCTGCTGCGCGATCGCGCTGCCGGCCGGAAACGCTTGCACGAAACCGCCGCTGGCCGGGCTGACGAACTCGACAGCGATCGACGCGTTGCCGGCGCCGTTATACGTCATCAGCAGGGCATCGTGGCTTGCGCCCGCGCCGAACCCCGTCGGACAATAGATCGCGTCGAACGAGTCGTTGCCGTAGCCGCTGAAGCTGCTGGTCGAACCGGCAAAGAGACCGCCGGAGCCGTTGGCGACGAGAAACGCGTTATGCTGCGGATTCGCGCCGAAGACGATGTTCGGCACGTCGGACACCGGCGAGCTCGAGCCGGAGTACGGTGGGACGGTGGCCAGGAAGCCGCTGGGGTCGGACACGTCGATGTCGCCGCTCCCGGCGTCGTACGTGAGCCGAACCGCGGTGGGATCGACCAGCCCGAGCGGCAGGTCCGACGAGCTCGTATACGGATACGCGCTCATGGCCAGCTTGCTGTTCGCGTCGAAGAAGTAGATATTGCCGCTCGCGTCGCTGACCAGGCCCTGCGCCGTCGTCGACGCCGCCAACACGCCGAGCTGCAGACGCATGTCGGGATAGGCGATGAAGAGGATGGAGCCGGCGGGCTGATAGCTGTCCATGGCGACAATCTCTTGCGGTTCGACCGTGAAGGTCGCCGAGCAGGCGACGCTTCCGCCACAGCTCGCGCCGCCGGCCAGCGTCGCCGTCAGCGTCAGCGTTTGCGCGACGCCGTCGAACGAGCTCGCGGTGATCGAGAACGCGTTGGGTGCGGTGGTCGTCGGTTGGACCAGTGCCAGCGGGTTGGGGGCGCTATGACCGGAGAGCGCGAGCGCGTAGGTCGGCGCGCCGGGACCGACGATCACGTTGCCGTCGACGTCGAGCGCGTTGACGATGAACCGTGAGGACGGCCAAACGGGTTCGACGACGGACTGCGTGGTGGCCCCGTACGAGCCCGGATAGGATGCGATCGCATAGGATGCCGGCAGCGCGCCGAGCGTCGCCTGGATCGTGTTGGCCTGGCCGGCAACGATGGTGACGGCGACGTTCGTTGCGGACGAGAGCGCATTGCCGCTCGCGTCGTCCGTCGTGAAGCTGCCGACGTACGTTCCGAACGAGAGCGCGATGTTCAGCGTGCAGACGGTCGACGCGAGCGACGAGACACACCCGGACGACGACGGCGTCAGCGACGCGTTGAACGTCTGCGGTCCGCCGGGCGTCGATCCGGTCGGCGTGAAAACGATCGCGATCGACGCGGTCGCCGGCGAGAGGTAGCGCGGCAGCCGCGCGCCCGACGAGGTCGTTTTCCCGGTCGGGATCGTGATGACGAGCTTCGCGTGGGCGAGTGCCGGCTGCCGGTCAGGCGGCGCGGCGGGGACACTGCGCGTGCCGCCCGCGGCACAAGCGGCCAGACCGGCCACCGCGACGACGCCGCCCACGAGGACGAAAAAACGACGGGCCAGCGAAGCGGACCACCGCATGGCGGAGCCTTCGGCTAGCCCCTCCCGCCGCCCCCTACCGCCCGGCGCCGTACGCGCCGCGACCGCGGGCTCCTGGACGCCCCGCGGGCTACGGGATGACCGTGATGTTGCCCGGCGTGATGGTCAGCGCCGCCTGGCTCGTGCTCGCCGTGCTGTTCGGGTTGACCGCGATCAGCCCGTGCGGCTGGGCGAAGAAGACGTCGCCGATCGCGTCCGTGGTCAGACCGTACGGCTGCGAGTACGGCAGACTGGCGGGGACCGACAAGAACGGGCTGGTCGCGCCGGGGGTGAAGAAGTTCAGCGGGCCCCGGCGTCGGCTTGGTGACGATCAGGCGCGCGAAGCGCAGGTCGTTGATCGTGTCGGCCCCATGCGCTCGGAGCGCCCGCCCGCGAGTACGACGATCTGCAGCCCCGCCGGCCACCGCGAATCCGTCACCCGTGGGATGTACGCAGTGGCCGTCGCGATCTCCGGCTACGGAATGGTCGCGATGTTGCCGGGCGTGAAGCTGAGCGCGGCCTGGCTCGTGCTCGCCGTGCTCCCCGGGTTCACGGCCAGCAGCCCGTTCGGCTGCGCGTAGAAGACGTCACCGATCGCATCCGTCGTCAGCCCGTACGGCTTGGCATACGGAAGGGCGGCCGGCACGGTGAGGAACGGGCTCGTCGCGTTGGGCGCGAAGACGTTCAACGCGCCGTTGTAGTAGACCGTCACGTTACCGGAGGAGTCGCAGGCGATCTGATAGGCCTGTTGCGCGATCTCGGTGCCGGCCGGGAAGCCCTGCACGAAGCCGTTGCTCGCCGGGCTGACGAATTCGATCGCGATCGAGCCGTTGCCGCTGCCGTTGTACGTCATGAGCAACGCGTCATGTGTCGCGCCGCTGCCGAACCCCGTCGGGCAGTAGATCGCATCGAACGAATCGCTGCCGTTCCCGGCAAAGCTGCTGTAGGTGCCCGCGATGAGACCGCCGGCGCCGTTGGCGACGAGGAACGCGTTGTGATCTGGATTCGCTCCGTAGACGACGTTCGAGACGTTGCTGACCGGTGAGTAACTGGTCGAATACGGCGGGTAGATGACCGCAAAACTGCTCGGGTCGGACACGTCGATGTCGCCGATGCCGGCGTCGTAGGTCAGGCGAACCGCCGCCGCGTCGACCAGCCCGACGGGCAGATCGGTCTTGCTCGTAAACGGATAGGCGCTCTTGGCCAGCTCGCTGTTCGCGTCGAAGAAGTAGATGTTGCCGCTGCCGTCGCTGACCACACCCTGCGCCGTCGTCGATGCCGGCAGCACGCCGAGTTGGAGCTTCATGTCGGGATAGGCGACGAAGACGATGGACCCGGCCGGCTGATAGCTGTCCATCGCAACGATCTCTTGCGGGTCGACCGTGAACGTCGCCGAGCAGACGACGGCGCCGCCGCAGCTCGCACCGCCGGCGAGGGTCGCCGTCAGCGTCAGCGTTTGCGCGGCGCCGTCGTACGAGCTCTCACTGATCGTGAACGCGTTGGGCGCGCTCGTCGTCGGCTGCACCAGCGTCAGCGGATTGGGCGCGCCGTGCCCCGAGAGCGCGACCGTGTACGTCGGCGCGCCGGGACCGACGATCACGTTGCCGTCGACGTCGAGCGCGTTGATGATGAACTTCGAGGACGGCCAGACCGGTTCGACGGCCTGCGTCGTCGTCGCACCGAACGAGCCCGGGTACGGCGCGATCGCATACGATGCCGGCAGTGCGCCGAGCGTCGCTTGGATCGTATTGGCCTGGCCCTCGACGATCGTGATGGCGACGCTGGTCGCCGACGAGAGCGGATTGGAGCTGGCGTCCTCCGTCGTGAAGCTGCCCAGATAGGTGCCGGCCGCAAGCGTGATGTTCAGCGTGCAGACGGTCGAGGCGAGCGAGGAGCTACAGCCGCTCGACGTCGGCGTCAACGACGCGTTGAACGTCTGCGGTCCGCCGGGCGTCGACCCGGTCGGCGTAAAGACGATTGCGATCGACGCGGTCGCGGGCGAGAGGTAGCGCGGCAGCCGCGCGCCGGACGAGGTCGTTTTTCCGCTCGGGATCGTGATGACGATCTTCGCGTGCGCGAGCGCCGGCTGTCGATCGTTCGGAGCGCTGGGGACACTGCGCGCACCGCCCGCGCCGCACGCGGCCAGACCGGCCGCCGCGACGACGGCGCTCGCGAGGACGAAAAAATGACGGGCGACGAAAGCTGACCGCATGGCGTAACCTTCGGCCAGCCCCTCGCGCCGCCCCTACCGCCCCCCCCTCCCCCGTCCGATCGGCAATCGTCAAGGAAGTGTGACGAGCAGCTTCTCCGGCAGAATCGGCAGGTCGCGCACCCGTACGCCGGTGGCGTGATAGACGGCGTTCGCGATCGCGGCCGCGACGCCGGTGATCCCGATCTCGCCGATGCCGCGCACGCCGAGCGGGTTGAACGCGAGGTCCGGTTCCTCGACGAAGACGACGTCGATGTCGTGGACGTCGGCGTTGACCGGCACGTGGTAGTCGGCCAGGTTGTCGCTGACGACCGCGCCGGTCCGCGGATCGCGGATCGTCTCCTCGAGCAGCGCCATCCCGATCCCCCACACGATCCCGCCCAGCATCTGCGAGCGGGCCGTCTTGGCGTTGAGGATGCGTCCGCAGTCGAACGCGCCGACGACGCGGCTGACGCGCAGCCGCGCCAGCTCGGGATCGAAGCGCACTTCCACGAATTGCGCGCCGAACGATTGGAACGCGTAGCGGCCCTCGCCGGGCGGCGTCGACGCGCCGACGACTTCGAGCGCGGCGGTGCCGCTCAGTCGCACGACGTCGGCGTACGCCATCCGTGCGCCCCCGCCGTTTCCGTGCAGCACGCCGTCATTGACGTGGACGTCGCGCGGGTCGTAGCCGAACAGCGGCGAGTCGCCGCTGCGGGTCGCGATCGCGATGGCTTCCTCGCGCGCGCGGCGCGCCGCGTCGAGCACGGCCGGCCCGACGCTGGCCGAGCTCATCGAGCCGCCCGCCACCGGCGCCGGCGGAAACGCCGAGTCGCCGATCCGTACGCGCACCGCCGTCGGCGCGACGCCGAGCGCATCGGCCGCGATCTGGGTGAGGATCGTGTACATCCCGGTCCCCAGGTCGTGCGTCGCGCTCGCGACTTCCACGATGCCCTGCGCGTCGATGGTCAGCCGCGCCTGCGCCGGCGCACTGAGCGCCGGATAGGTCGCCGTCGCGACGCCCCAGCCGACGTACTCGTGACCGTCGCGCATCGAGCGCGGCGCGCGCGAGCGCGACGACCACCCGAACCGGTCGGCGCCGCGCGCGTAGCACTCGAGCAGGTGCTTCGAGGAGTACGGGACGCCTTCGTCGGCGTCGATCGTGCTGTGGTTACGCCGCAGCACCTCGAGCGGATCGAGGCCGCAGGCGTAGGCCAGCTCGTCGAGCGCGCTGCCCAATGCGAACG
The DNA here is from genome assembly GCA_035504415.1 of Candidatus Sulfotelmatobacter sp. NCBI lineage: Bacteria > Pseudomonadati > Acidobacteriota > Terriglobia > Terriglobales > Candidatus Korobacteraceae > Candidatus Sulfotelmatobacter > Candidatus Sulfotelmatobacter sp. The sequence goes on from DATJRY010000021.1 coordinate 275,065, forward strand.
TTCCCGGCGCCTCGCCGGGAGCGCGCATCGCCGTCGGCGTCGGCACGTCGAGCGGCGCGACCTCGTGCGCGATCGCGACGTTGGGACAGTCGTACAAGAACGAGCTGATGCGCCCGGCCGACTCGACGAACATCCCGACCCGCGAGGTCACCCCGCGCACGTCGTGCAGCAGCGCTTCGAGCTTGCCCTCGCGGGTCGCGCCGACGCGGATGCGTTGCTGCGTCTCGGTGCGGTAGCCGTGCGAGGTGAAGGTCTGCTCGCGCGCCAGCACGACCTTGACCGGCTGCCCCGTCAGCCGCGCGGCCATCGCCGCGATCAGCGAGTGCGCCCAGAAGAAACCCTTGCAGCCGAAGCCGCCGCCGATGAACGGGCAGATGACGTGGACCCGTTCGAGCGGGATCTCGAACGCCGCCGCGAGGGCGCCGCGCGTGCCGACGACGTACTGCGTGGCGTCGTGGACGACCAGGTTCGCGCCCTGCCAATACGCCAGCGTGGCCGACGGTTCCATCGGGACGTGGTGCTCGGTCGGGGTCGTGTAGCGCTCGTCGAGCTGGACCGCGGCGCGCGCGAACGCGCCGTCGGGATCGCCGCGCCGCACCTGCGAGGGGCTGCCGAACCACTCGGCCGGGCGCTCGATCTCGCTCGCCGCGTCGAGTGCGGTCACCGCCGGCTCGCTCGCGTAGGTGATCGCGACCAACGCGGCGGCGTCGCGCGCCGCCTCGTACGTCTCGCCGATCACCAGCGCCACGTGCTGGCCGTCGTAGCGAATGCGCTCGTCCTGCAGCGGCGCCAGCGCTTCGGTCATCGGCGCCGCGAAGTCGAACGGCAGCTCCTTCACCCGCGGCGCGTTGCGATAGGTCATCACCTCGATGACGCCGGGAACCGCGCGCGCCGCGGAGTCGTCGAGCGAGGCGATGCGCCCGCGCGCGATGCGCGACTGCACCAGCACCCCGTGGAGCAGGTCGTCGGCCGGCGTGTCGGCCGTGTAGTGCGCCTCGCCGCGCACCTTGAGGCCGCCGTCGACGCGATCGAACGACGCACCGACGTACGGCCCGGCGTGCGGCCGTTCGGTCGTGACGCTCACGCCCCGCCCTCCGCGACGCCGCGCAGCGCGCGCACGATCGCCCGCTGCGCCAGCTCGACCTTGAACGCGTTCTGCGGCCGGGTCACGGCACCGTCGAGCGCGACCTCGGCGGCCCGCACGTAGGCGTCCTCGTCGGGTGCGACGTTGAGCAGCACATCCTCGGCGTCGCGGGCGCGCCACGGAACGGTGCCGACGCCGCCCAGCGCGAGCCGCGCGGTGCGGATCGCGCCGTGCTCGATCGCCAGGCCCGCCGCGACCGAGACCAGCGCGAACTCGTACGACGCGCGGTCGCGCAGCTTGAGGTAGCGCGAGCGTTCGTTGACGGCCGCGAAGCGCAGCTCGACGGCCACGATCAGCTCGCCGTGCGCGAGCGCGGTCTCGCGCTCGGGGCTCGCGCCCGGCAACAGGTAGAACTCGGTGATCGGCACGCGCCGTTCGCCGCCCTCGCCTTCGATCACCACCTCGGCGTCGAGCGCGACCAGCGCGACGGCCATGTCGCCCGGCGCGGTCGCGATGCAGTGCTCGCTCGTGCCCAGGATCGCGTGCCCGCGGTTGAAGCCCTCGAGCGCGTCGCAGCCGCTGCCGGGCTCGCGCTTGTTGCAGCGCCAGCGCGTCTCGCGGAAGTACGGGCAGCGCGTGCGCTGCTGCAGGTTTCCGCCGACCGTCGCGGCGTTGCGCAGTTGTCCCGACGCGCCGCTGCGCAGCGCTTGCGCGAGGGCCGGAAAGTGCTGCCCGACGGTCGGGTCGTCGGCGACGTCGCTGTTGCGCGCCAAGGCGCCGATGCGCACGCGGTCGGCGCGCAGCTCGACCGCCGCCAGCGGCAGGCGCGAGATGTCGACCACGCGCGGCGGCCGCTCGACCTCGGCCTTCATCAAGTCGACCAGCGTCGTGCCGCCGGCGTAGTAGCGCGCCCCGGGGACCTCGCGCAGCAGCGCGCGCGCGTCGGCCGGCGACCCGGCGACGACGTACTCGAACGGCCGCATCAGGCGCCGGCCTCGCGCGCCGCGCGCACCGCGGCGACGATGTTGACGTACGCGCCGCAGCGGCAGATGTTGCCGCTCATCGCCTCGCGGATCGCGTCGTCGTCGGTCGCGCGGCCCTCGCGCAGCGCACCGACCGCCGACATGATCTGTCCTGGCGTGCAGTACCCGCACTGCAAGGCGTCGTGCTCGACGAAGGCGGCTTGCACCGGGTGCGGCGCGCCGTTCTGGGCCAAGCCCTCGATCGTCACGACGTCGTCGCCGGCATGCGGCCACGCCAGCGCCAGGCACGAGAGCACCCGGCGCCCGTTCACCAGGACGGTGCAAGCGCCGCATTGGCCGCGGTCGCAGCCTTTCTTGGTGCCGGGCAACCCGGCCCGTTCGCGGATCAGGTCGAGCAGCGTCACCTGGGGCTCGACGAGGAAGGTTCGCTCGCGGCCGTTGAGCCGCAGCGTGAGTGGAGCGGTCGAGGGGGCGATCGGTGGCACGCAGTCTCCCTGAATGCAGCGTGTGGAGGAGCCTCCTACCCGCTCGGGGTCCCGCCATCCCGCGTTGACGGGGCGGGGGGCGCATGATAAACTTCCCGGGTTATGTACGCCATCATCGAGACCGGCGGCAAGCAGTTTCGCGTGTCCGAAGGCGACGTCATCCGCACGGACCTCCACACGTCCGAAGTCGGGTCGTCGATCACGTTCGACCGCGTGATCCTGGCGTCGAACGCGGGCGGCGAGGTGTCCGTGGGGACCCCGCTCGTCAGCGGTGCGACGGTCACCGGCACGGTGCTGCGCCACGCCAAAGACAAGAAGATCCTGGTCTTCAAATACAAGCCCAAGAAGCGCGTCCGCAAGCTGAACGGCCACCGTCAGCCCTATGCGGAAGTCCGGATCGAGCGCATCACGCTGTAAGCGCGATGCTCCGGGTCGTGTTTCGTGAGGACAGTCGGCAGCGGCTGTCCTCTGTGTTTGCCACCGGCCACGCCGATACGGCGCCGGACGGCGAGGACATCGCCTGCGCGGCCGCGTCGGCGCTGCTGCAGGCCGCCTGGGCGGGCCTCACCGACGTCGCCGGCGTGCGGGTGACGGGCCACCGCCACAGCGGCGACTTCTTGATGCGCTGGCCGGCCGAGAGCCGCGAGCGCGCCGACGTCCACGCGATCGTCGCGACCGCCGAGCTCGGCATCGCCGAGATCGCCGATCAGTTCCCCGACGCGGTCGCCTGCGCGCGCGAGCGCGAGCACGAGAAACACGACGGGGAGCATCCGGGTACGAGCCCGTCGAAAGGAACGCAACGATGAGCGACACGACCACGCCCCCCGGGGGGCAACTGCCGAGCTACCAGCCCGAGGGCTCGGCGCCCGACGCCGGCAAGACCGTCCTGGTGGGCGTGTTGGGCGGCCTGCTCTCCGCCGCCGGGTACCTGGTTTACCAGCGCCTCCCCGACGACCAGAAAGAGCGCCTGCACCGCCAGGTCCGCGGCCTGGTCGAATCCCGCATCAACGAGATCCGGAATAACTTCAACATTTAGCGAGCGGCGCGAACTGCGCTGACGTTCGGACGGGCACGCTTCGCGGCGTGCTCGTTGCGTTTGGGGCGCTCGTCGTCGCGTATGCGACGGCGCTGCGCGCGTTCGATCCCGCCCTCGACGTGCAGCAGGCGCGGCGGTTGGCGGCGCGCACGATCGCCGAAGCCGACGCGGCGCGGCTCGACGCGCGGTTCGTCGTCGCCGTGATCGCCGTCGAGTCGTCGTGGCGCCCGCGCGCCGTCTCGGCGGCCGGTGCGCGCGGACTCGGCCAGCTCATGCCCGCGACCGCAGCCGCGCTGCACGTCGACGCGCGCGATCCCGACGAGAACGTGCACGGCAGCGTCGTGCAGCTGGCGGCGCTCCTGGCGCGCTATCGCACCTTGCCGCGTTCCGCGCGCTACGAGCGCGCGCTGGCCGCGTACAATGCCGGACCGGCCGCGGTCGCGCGCGCCGGCGGCGTCCCGCCGTATCCCCAGACGCGGCGCTACGTGCGGCGCGTGCTCGAGCTATGGCGCCGTTTGTGCGGCGGTTGAGGCGACTTCGCGGTCGATCGCCGGGCGCGGCTCGGCCAGCCGTTCGGCCACCGGTGGATCTTCGCCGTAGGGGTCGATCGCGCGCGGGTCGGGTGCGGGCGGGGGACCGTACGGGTCGACGCAGACCGCCCCGTCGGCCGGCGCGGGGACCGGCGCCTCGACGACCGGCTCGACGGGGAAATCGTACGCGTACGGCGCCGCGTGCGGCGCCTCGCCGGCCATGGTGGACGGTGTCGGCGGCGGGGCGGGCGGCACGTCGGCGGCGCGTTCCATCTCGCGGATGAAGGCCTGCGAGGTGTTCTGGACCTCGCGCATCAGCGTGCCGGCTTTGCGGGCGACCTTGGGCAGCTGTTCCGGGCCGAAGAGCATGAGGGCGGCCGCTCCGAGCAGCGCCATGTCGGGGATCGAGAGCATTCGGAGGGTTTCTTCCCGGTCGCGTGCAACGCGTCATGCCCCGCTCCGCGTCCTTTTTCCGGGATGCCGCGGAGATCAATCGCTCGAGGCCGGCAGCGCCCTGAAGATCATCTACACCCGCGGCAACCGGACCGAAACGCTGGCGTCGATCGCGACGCTGCGGAAGATCCTCAACCGGTTCGTCGCGCACCGCGTGTTTTACGAGGTGAGTTCACGCAACAAGCGTGGGCACGAGTTTTTCTCTGCCAAGAACACCTTCGTGGTCGGTACGATCGAGATCGTGAACCGCGATTACTTGACGATCACGATCTTCGACGCCAACAGCCCCTCGCACTCGATCGAGATCCTCAATCCGGCGGCGATGCGCATCTACGACGACACGCTGGGCAAGGGCTTCGCGGTCTCGTTCCTGAGCGAAGGCTCAGGCGGCGTCGAGTCGCGCTGCTACTTGCGCGACGAGGGCGAGGACGGCGAGGGGATGGCCCTGCGCAGCGAGCTCGAGAAGATCACGCTGCCGCAGCTGTTCGAATACCTCGAAGACATCACCCAAACCGACGCGATCTCGACCAAGAACCTTTGAGTGCGGCTCGGGCGAAGCCCGAACGCGAAGGCTTCGGCGAAGCCGAAGCCACCTATTCGGCCAGGTCCACCATCGCGGACATCACCTTGGCGGGGTCGGCGCCGAAGAGCTCGAGCAGCTCGCGGTCTTTGACGGCTTCGGCGGCGAAGCCCATCACGAGATGGCGCGTGTGGTATGCCTCGCCGGCGCGGCGCGCGCCTTCGATGAATAGACGAAACGCTTCGCCGTCCAGGTACAGCACGCGATTGCCGTCCGGCGCGTGAAACGCCAGCGTGTCGTAGCGCGCGAACGGTGCGTGTTCGCCCTCCGGCAGCGTGCCTTCCGGCACCTCGACGACGCCGGGCAGCCGTTTGGGAGCCTCTTCGATCGCGTGCAGGAGCTTCTCGCGCGGCACCAGGTCCGCGATCGCCGGACCGACGCGCGGATCGGCGAGCACGCCCACCAGCAGGTGCGCCGGGGCGACGAACTGCGCGCCGTTCTCGATCGCCGCGCGCACGCCGACGCGCATGGCGTCCAGGAGGTCCGAACCGAGCCGAAGCTGCTCGTGGTCCATTACGGGCGTCTCTTGCGGCCCTCGAGCCGCGAGGCCTTCCGCAGATTCCGCACCGCCGCGCCGCGGCGCCCGGCGCGGTGCAGCGCGACGCCCAGGTTGTGGTAGGCGGGCCCGTAGGCGTCGTCGATCCGGATGGCGGCCTCGTAGTGCGCGACGGCTTCGTCGGCGTCGCCGTCCTCGAGCAGCAGGTTTCCGACGGTGGTGATGGCGGCCGGCGAGCGCGGGTTGAGCTCGAGCGCGCGCACCAGCTGCGCTACTGCGAGATCGCGCCGCCCGCGATGGATGGCCACGATCGCGAGCTTGTTGGCGATCAGCGCCAGCTGCGCGGCGTCCGCGGCGAGCGCGGCCTGCGCGAAGGCCGCCTCGGCCTCGTCCAGCCGTCCGCGGTCGAGCGCGCGGACGCCGCGAGCGAACGGCGTCGGCGGCCGGCCCGGGACCAAGCGCCGCAGCCGGTCGAAGAACCCCACGTGAGCCTCTTGCACGTCGACCTGGTCACGCTCTTCCCGGAGATGTTCGCTCCGGTCATCGGGCTCTCGATCGTCGGCCGGGCGGTCGAGCACGGGCTGGTCACCGTTCGCACCCACCACCTGCTCGATGCGCTCGAAGGGAGCGCCCGCGCCGACGAGCGGCCCTACGGCGGCGGCCCCGGGATGGTGCTGCGCGTCGAGCCGCTGGCTCGCGCCCTGGACGCGATCCTGGCCGATGCTCCGGCCGAGGAGCGGTGCCGCATCGTGCTCACGTCCGCCACCGGCCGGGTTTTCCGCCAAGCCGACGCGGCGGGGTGGGCCCAGCTCGACCGCCTGGTCGTCATCTGCGGCCACTACGAGGGTGTCGACGAGCGGCTGCTGGCCCTCTATCCGATCGAGGAGGTCTCGCTGGGCGAGTTCGTCCTGACCGGCGGCGAGATCGCCGCCATGGCCTTCCTCGACGCGACGGTCCGGCTGGTCCCGGGCGCGATCGACGCCGACTCCGCCGAGATGGACTCGTGGGCCGACGGCGAGAGCCTCGACCACCCCGCGTATACGCGCCCGCCGACCTTCCGAGGGATCGACGTTCCCGCGGTGCTCCTTAGCGGCGACCATGCGAAGATCGCAGCCTGGCGCCGCGAGCAGTCGCGCCTGCGCGCCACCGCCCGCAACGCCGAACGCGATCGCTGAGGACAGGCGGCCATGACCCTGACACACGTGCGTGGGACGATCGCGTCGTGGTGTACAGGGTCGACGAAATCGTCCGCTCGCTGTTCGGTACTCGCTCGGCTCCGTTGCCGGACGAGCACGACGTCGCGCTCTATCAGAGCATCCTGGACTCGCAGGTCCGCAGCATGGAGGAGATCGACGCGATCCTGAGCGCGACGGGCGTGCTGGCGTTCAGCGCGATGACGTATCTGCTCTCGACGGACGAGGTGCGCACCGGGGCACCGGCGGCGCGGGTGCTGGCGGTCGCGATGCTCGCACCGGTAGCGCTCGTCGGCGTCGCGATCATGCGCCACCGCCAGCGCGACGCGCCCGATCTGAACGACCTCGAGCTCGAGCTCCTCCACGACCGCACCGCCGCCTTCGCGCGCGCCCGCGCCGGCATGGTCGAGTCGTTCAACGCGAACCGCGAGACGATGGCCGCCAAGAAGCGCATCCGCGCCTGGTCGACGCTGCTCGCCGCGGCCTTCTTCCTGACCGACCTGCTGGGCTTCGTGGTACACTGGTAGCAGCATGAAGTGGCTCGCCCGGCAGGTCAGCGACCTGTACCTGATCCTCTTCCGGCCCGACAAATGGCGCGCGCGCCCGCGCACCAAGGACGACACCGGGTCCGATAACCCGATGATCTACTTCCGCTAGGCGAGCCGGCGCATCGCGTCCGCGTCGGCGCCGGCCGTGCTGTGCCGCCGACCGTATCCGAAGTAGACGATCAGGCCCACCGCGAGCCAGACCAGAAACGCCAGCCACACGAGCGGGAAGAACCCCCACACGAGCGGGTTGCCCACTTTGAGAAAGTAGATCAGGAAGACCGCGGAGACGGCCGAGAGCACCGGAATGAGGTGCGGACCGAACGGCACCGCGAAGCGGCCCACCAACTCGGGGTGGCGCTTGCGCAGCACCGGCACGGCGATCGACACCATGACGAACGCCACCAGCGTCCCCATGTTGGTCGCCGATCCGAGGATTCCGATCGGAAAGAACGCACCGGCGATCGCGATTAGGACACCGAAGAAGACTTGCGAGAAGACCGGCGTTCGCCACGCCGGATGCAGTCGGACGAATCCGCGCGGAAGCAGCCCGTCACGCGCCATCGCGAAGAAGATGCGCGTCTGACCGAACATCATCACGAGCATGACGGTCGTGAGCCCGGCGATGGCGCCGAACGCGATGATGATCCCGGCCCACACGAGCCCGACGTAGTTCATCGCGAACGTCACCGGGAACGCCACGTTAAGCTTGTAGAACGGCACGATTCCGTCCAAGATGATTGTGACGATGATGTAGAGCACCGTGCACACGATCAGGCTGGCGAGGATACCGAACGGGAGGTCTCGCGCGGGATCGTGCGCCTCTTCGGCGGCGGTCGAAACGGCGTCGAACCCGATGTACGCGAAGAACATGAAGGCGGCGCCGCCGAACACGCCGGCCCACCCGAACGGCATGTATCCGCCGGCGAACGTTCGCGGTCCCGGCGGCAGACGGAAATTCGCGGGATCGACGTGACCGGCGCCGATCGCGATGAAGAACAACACGACGACCACTTTGATCGCCACGATGACCGCGTTCACCGCGCCCGATTCTTTCGTACCGCGCACGAGCAACGCCGTGATGAGCAGGACGATGATCGCGGCCGGCACGTTGGCGATGCCGGGCGTCGCGTCCCAATGACTGTGCTGCCACGCTTGCGGAACATCGAGATTGAAGAGCGCGTGGAGGATGAAGGTGCAATAGCCGGACCAGCCCACGCTGACCGTCGCCGCGCCGAGCCCGTACTCGAAGACCAGGCCCCAGCCGACGATCCAGGCCAGAAACTCGCCGAGCGTCGCGTAGGTGTAGGTGTACCGAGACTTCGGCGTAGCAGAACGCCGCGAAGACGCTCGCGATGCCGGCGATCACGAACGAGATCGTAAGGGCCGGGCCGGCCCGCGTCGCCGACGCGACGCCCGTCAGCACGAAGATGCCGGTGCCGATGATGGCCCCGATGCCGATCGCCGTGAGCGCCCACGGCCCCAGCGATCGCCGCAGCCCACGACCGGAGTCCGCCCCTTCGGCGATAATCCTCTCGAGCGGCTTGACGCGAGCGAACAGCATCGCTCGGACCTTGTCTCCGCGGAGAGGGTCGACCTCGCGCGAGGCTGGTTCACGACGGCAAAGCAAGCGGGCACTTTACCGGCTGCTTGCCCGCTTGACCCGCCAGTTTGAATCCGTGGCTTCGTCGAGATTGGTCTTAGGGATTGATCCCGTAGCGCCTTGAAGCACAAGGCGAGCGAGCGGGCCAAGTGTAAAGACTGGCCCCGATGCTCCTCACCGGGTTGCTCCTGCTGGCGCTAGGAGCCATTCTAATTGCAGTCGCAGCTAATCCAAGGATCATAGCTACGGACCCCACCCTGGCCACCCGGCTGAATTTCGTCGCTTGCGTCATCGTCGCTTGTGGCGCAGTTCTCGCGCTTCTGGACTATATGGGTAGCCAATTGGGGAAAGGATCGTTGTTCGGATGATGACAATGGCACGGCCCCCCCAGCGCCAGACGACGAAGCGCAGTACAGCTTCGTTGCTGCCGTCCCTCTATAGTGCGTTGCTAGCCGCTGTCGTCGTCGTGGTTATTGCCACGCTCATCGGAACCCGATCGCACGGTTGGTTGCCTTGGTTTGTCGCATTCCTCGGTGTCATAGCGCTCGCTAGCGTGGCGAGAACGCTTTGGCGAATGCGCCCAAGCCACGACTCGTCCGGCCGCCACGTGGCGGGAACGCACGGAGCGTTCTAAACCGGTTCTGTTCGTGGCGTGCTAGGCCGCCGGGGTTGGCATCGCAAGCCTAGCAGGCGGCGCCTCGGGAATCAAAACTGGCCGCTACCCGAAACCCCGTGGCCTTGCCGGGGTACCGGGTCCGTGGTACACTACCGGGGTTGCCCGCGCGGCCCGCGTGGTGCTTTGCGTTGTTCGTCAGAGAGCTGTCATGAACGTACTCGACCTGATCCAGAAGGAACAGGAAAAGCCGAACGTCCCGGAGTTTCGTCCGGGCGACACCGTCAAGGTCTACTCGAAGGTCGTGGAAGGCGGCAAGGAACGCATCCAGATGTTCGAGGGCGTCGTGACGGTCCGTCGCGGCGGCGGCCTGGCCGAAGCGATCACGGTGCGCCGCGTGGCGCACGGCGTCGGCGTCGAGCGCACGTTCCTGCTCCACAGCCCGCGCGTCGACCGTATCGAGGTCTCCAAGCGCGGTATCGTCCGCCGCTCGCGCCTGTACTACTTGAGCGAGAAGGTCGGCAAAGCGGCCCGCATCAAGGAACGCAAGACCGCGAAGTAACCGCGGCTCCGTGACACCTCTCGAACTCCTGGGACTGATCGCCCTCTTCGCGGTCATCCGCGTCGCGATCAGCGTGCGGCCGGCCCGCGTCGCCGTGGGCAGCGGCACGACCGAGATCGCCGACACCGGAACGGTGCCGGCGACGCCGTCGACGCGCACCGTCATCCGCGAGTACCTCGACGCCTTCATCGTCGCCGGCCTGGTCGCGCTGTTCCTCATCACGTTCGTGGTGCGGACGTTCTACATCCCGAGCGGATCGATGGAGCCGACGCTCCAGATCCACGACGTGCTGCTCGTCAACGAGTTCGAGTATCGCTTCACCAAGCCGCGCGACGGCGACGTCGTCGTCTTCCCGCCGCCGCTGCCGAGCACGAACGACTTCATCAAGCGCGTGGTCGGCTCACCGGGCGACCAGATCCGCGTGCACGCCGGCGTCGTCTACCGCAACGGCCAGCCGCTGAACGAGACCTACATCGCCGAGAAGCCCAACTACGAGCTGCAGATCCGCGACTACGGCATTTGGGTCGACGGGCAGCGGCTCGATCCGGCCACGGCCAACATCCCGCCCAAGGCCGACTGGACCGCGCCCGATCGCATTCCGCCGAACTGCTACCTGATGTTCGGCGACAACCGCAACAACTCGGAAGACTCGCACATCTGGGGCTTCGCCCAGGACGCGGGCACGTTCGCCAGCGGCCCGCTCGCCGGGCACAAGGCCTCGTTCACCGGCCGCGCGTTCCTGATCTTCTTCCCCTTCAACCGGTTCCGGATTCTGCATTAGTGGGTTGCGCATAGCGCAACCCGTCGCGTTCGGGCTTCGCCCGAGCCGCCTAGGCGTCGAGGTCCAAATGGCGAAGGGTGTGCGCGTGGTGAAGGCGCGCACCGCCGTCTCGTTGTCCGCGCAGCTCGTTTTGCTGGCGCTGATCGCGACCGCGTTCTTCTTGCGAACGCCGCAAGTCGACGGACTCTCGATGGAACCGCGCGTCCGCGCGGGCGAGTTCGTGCTCATCAACACGCTGGCATATCGCTTCGGCCCGGTGCGGCGCGGCGACGTGGTGGCGTTCCGCCACGACGCACCCAACCCCGAGACGTACATCAAGCGCGTCGTCGGGCTGCCGGGCGAGCGGGTCGAGGTCCGGCAAGGCGTCGTGCTCGTCGACGGCGTCGCGCTGGCTGAACCCTACGTGCGCTTTCCGGATCACCGCAGCGCGCCGGCGGTCGTCGTGCCCCCCGGCGCCTATTACGTGCTCGGCGACAACCGGGCCGACAGCGACGACTCCCGCAACTGGGGCGTCCTGCACGCCGGCGACATCGTCGGCAAAGCCGTGGTCGGCATCTGGCCGCCGCGGCGCATCTGATGCCCAGCGGCGGCGGCGTCCAGGACGCCCAGATCCAGTGGTATCCGGGCCACATGGCCGCGGCGATGCGCAAGCTCGCCGAGCGGCTGAAGATCGTCGACGTCGTCATCGAGGTCGTCGACGCGCGGCTGCCCCGCTCGAGCGCGAACCCGGCCCTCGACCAGCTGGCCGCGCGCAAACGGCGCATCCTCGTGCTGGGCTGCGAGGACCTCGCCGACCCGCACGCGACGCGGGAATGGGTGGCGTGGTACGCGGCGCACGACCGGCTGGCGATCCCGGTCAACGGGAAGGACCCGACCTCGGTCCGGCGCCTGCAAGCTCCGCTGGCCGAGACGGTCGCGACCAAGGGCACGACGCGGGCCATCGTGGTCGGCATCCCGAACACCGGCAAATCCTCGATCATCAACGGTCTGGTCGGCCGGACCGCGGCGAAGACCGAGGACAAAGCCGGGGTCACGCGCTCGTTGCAGTGGTTCCGCGTGCAGCCGAAATTGGAAGTGATGGATACGCCCGGGATCCTCGTGCCGAAAATCGCGACCCCGCAGGCCCAGTGGCAACTGGCGCTGACCGGCGCGTTGCCGCGCGACCGGTTCGACCCCGAAGAGATCGTCACCGCGTTCGTCGCCTGGTCGCGCGCGCACCGCCCCGCGCTCACCGTTCCGGACCTCGAGGAGTTCGCTCGCGCACGAGGCTTCGCGCGCCGCGGCGGCGAGTTCGATCTCCACAACGCGGCCGGCGCGTACTTGCGCGAGATCGGCACGGGGGCGTTCGGGCGGATCACGTTCGAACGGCCGGAGGCCGCCTGATGGCGAGCGCGGAGGAGGCCCGGCGCAAGCGACGCAACGCGGTGGCACGCGAGCGGCGCAGGCTCGAGCGGCTGCACGCCTACGAGCAGCGCGCCTGGGCCAACGGCCACCGGCTGGTGGGGGGCATCGACGAGGTCGGCCGCGGTCCGCTGGCGGGCCCGGTCGTCGCGGCCTGCGTCGTCACCGACGGGCCGCTGCACCTGCGCGGCTTGAACGACTCGAAGCAAGTGCTGCCGGAGTTGCGCGCCGAGCTGGCGATCGAGATCAAAGCCAAGGCGATCACCTGGGCGATCGGCGAGGCCAGCGTCCTCGAGATCAACCGGCTCAACATTTATTGGGCCAGCGTGCTGGCGATGGAGCGCGCGCTGGCGGCGCTCTCGTTCGCGCCCGAGTACCTGCTCACCGACGCGGTTCGCATCAAGAGCTGGACCGGTTTGCAAGAGCCGGTCATCAAGGGCGACGCGAAGTGCGCGACCGTGGCGGCCGCCTCGATCTTGGCCAAGGTGCATCGCGACGGGCTGCTGGTCGAGCTCGATCAGCGCTATCCGCACTACGGCTTCGCCCTGCACAAAGGCTACGCGACCGCGCAGCACATCACCGCGCTCAACCAATACGGACCGTGCGACGAGCACCGCTTGGGGTTCTGGCGCGTGCGCGCCGCGTGGGACACGCTGCCCGGACTGGAAGCGTTCGTCGCTGAAGGCATACCGGCGGAGAGTCTGGCCGAATGAACCGCACGCAACGCGGCCGAGCCGGTGAGGACGTCGCCGTGGCGCTGCTCGAAGCGCACGGCTTTCGCATCGTCGGCCGCAACGTGCGCCTGCCCGGCGGCGAGATCGACGTCATCGCGCGCGAGGGCGACGTCGTCGCGTTCGTCGAGGTGAAGGCGCGCGCCAGCGGTGCGTTCGGGAGCGCCGTCGGCGCGGTCGACGCGCGCAAGCGCGCCCGGCTGCGGGCCGCCGCGACCGACTGGCTGCAGATCGCCGCGCCGCGTGCGCAGGCACGCTTCGACGTGGTCACCGTCGAGCACGGCCGCGCGACGCTGCGGCGCGGAGCGTTCGCGTGACGACGCTCGAAGGCCGCACGCTCGGCGAACGGTACCGCGTCGACGCGCTGATCGGGCGCGGCGGCATGGCGGACGTCTACCGCGGCGTCGACATCGTGCTCGACCGCGAGGTCGCCGTCAAGGTGCTGACCGAGCGCGACGACGGCGAACGCGACCGCTTCCTGCGCGAAGCGCGCTCGATGGCGCGGCTCAACCATCCGAACATCGTCGCCGTCTACGACGCCGGCCGCAGCGAGGGCTGGTCGTACATCATCATGGAGCTGATCGCGGGCCGCACGCTCGGCACGGTACAGCCCCACGAGCTGACCGTCCACCAGGCGCTGCGCCACTACATCGAGATCCTCGACGCGCTGTCCTACGCGCACGAGAACGGCATCGTGCACCGCGACATCAAACCGGCCAACGTGATGCTCTTGCCCAGCGGGCAGGTCAAGGTGATGGACTTCGGGCTCGCGCGCCGGGCCACCGACATGTCGAGCGCGACCAACGCCGGCGAGATCGTCGGCACGATCGCCTATCTCCCGCCGGAGCGGTTCTTGGGCAAGTCGGCCGACGCGCGCAGCGACCTGTACTCGGTCGGCGTGATGATGTACGAGACGTTCACCGGTCAGGTCCCCTTCAAGAGCGAGACCGACGATCTGGTGGCGGTGATCTTCGGCCACGTCAACGAGCCGGCGCCGCCGCCGCGCAGCGTCAACCGCGCCGTCCCGATGCAAGTCGAGCGCATCATCATGCGGCTGCTCGAGAAAGAACCCGACCGCCGCTACGGTACCGCGCAAGAAGTCATCGCCGACGTGCGCGCGTTGCTCGGCCCGTCGCCGGCGGCCGTCGGCGACGCCGCGAGCCGCAGCAAGGCGCCCAGCGGCCCGCCGACGGCGGAGATGGACGCCGCGCGCAAGACCATCGAAGCGGACGCGCGCGAGGTGCTGGCCCGCACCTTCGGTAAGACGCGCGGCGTCGACGTCGGCTACTCGGAGACGCTGGCCGGGATGCTGGCCGCACGCAAGCGCGATTGGGCCGAGGCGACGCGCGCCTATCGCACCGCGCTGACGGCGTTCGCCGAAGCGAAGAACGAGATCGAGTGCGCGAAGACCGCGCTCAAGTTCGCCGGCATGGTGCTGCAGAAGAACACCGAAGCCGAGTCGAGCGCGGATCGCCGCGAGGTCTCGGGTGCGATCGACATCCTGACTGAAGCGTTGCCGACCTTCCGCGGACGCTCGATGCTGCGCGAGCTCGAAGAGGGCGAACGGCTTCTGTACGCGCTCCAGCGCGTCCTGATACGAACCCGCTGACCGCATGCGGTCCAAGCCGTCGCTCCGGCGTTCCGTCACGCCCTGGGGTTCGTTCTCGTGGGGTTACAGCGACGTCGGGGCGGACATCTTCGTGGGCTTGGGCCTGGTGCTGGGGGCCGCGGCGGGCGGCTCCAACGTCGCCTTCCTGTTCGCGGGCTTGGTCTACATCTGCATCGGGCTGGCCTACACCGAGCTGGCCTCGACCTATCCCGTCGCCGGCGGCGGTCAATACTTCGTCATGCGCGGGCTGGGCGACGTGTTCGGCTTCATCGCCGGCTGGGCCGTGCTGCTCGACTTCACCATCGACATCACGCTCTTCGCCTGGTCGTGCGTCGACTATCTCGGCCAGCTGGCGCCCGAGATGGCGCTGGTCGTGCATCCCTGGACGCATTTCGGCGTCGTCTTCGCGCTGATCGCCGGGCTGTGCATCCTCAACGTGATCGGCGTGCGCGAGTCGACCTGGTTCAACGGAATCGTCTCCGCGCTCGACGTCGCCAGCGAGACCTCGATCCTCTTCTTCGGCTTCCTCTTCGCCTTCAATCCCGATCTGCTCGTCCACACGATGACGACCTACTGGCCGACCAACGACCATCTGCTGCTGGGTGCCTCGCTGGCGATCATCTCGTTCGTCGGGCTCGAATCGATCTCGCAGGCGGCGCAAGAGACGCAGCGGCCGGCCTCGATCATCCCGCGCACCTCGATCGGGCTGATCCTCACCATCCTCGTCTACGCGCTGGCATACTCGAACCTCGCCCTCGGCATGACGCCGGCGCACCCGGTGCCGCTCGACGCGCACGGTCACGCGCAGCCCTTCTTCCACTACCTGGGCAACGCCGAGAACGCCGGCTCGGCCGTCGCGGTGCTGGCGCGCAACGTTCCGTACTTCGGCGCGCTGGCGGCCCTCTACGTCCCGATCCTGGGGGCGATCTTGCTGCTGATCTCGTCGAACTCGGGCGTCTTCGGCGCCTCGCGCATCGCCTACGCGATGAGCCGCTCGCGGCTGTTGCCCTCGGTCTTCGAACGGGTCAACGCACGCTTCCGCACGCCGGTGGTCTCGATCGTCAGCTTCTGCGGTCTGGCGCTGGCGGTGCTGGTGTTCGCCTCGCTGCCGTCGATCGATCCCGGCCTGCGCGCGGCATACGATCACTTCTTCCACGGCGAAGCGGGCCTCGACGTGCTGGCGGACTTGTACGCGTTCGGCGCCGCGACCAGCTACTCGTTCGTCTTCATCGCGCTGATCGCGCTGCGCCTGAACGACCCGCTCAGCCCGCGCAAGTTTCGCATCCCGATCAACCTCCCGTTCACGTTCCGCGGCGAACGCGTGAGCTTCCCGGTCGTCGCGGTGATCGGCTTCGCGGGCATCTTCTCCATCCTGATCTTCACCGTGCTCACCCATCCGATCGGGCGCGTCGCCGGCCCCTCGTGGCTGATCCTCGGCATCGTGGCCTACTTCGTCTACCGGCGGCGTAAGGCGCTGCCGCTGCTGGGGTCGCGGAAGATCGACTGGAACGCCGAACAGCTGCGCATCCTCAAGGACGCCGGTGAGGTCGACCTGATGGACGAGCTGATGACGGCGCTGCGCAAGCGCGGACAGGCCCCCGGACCCGTCGTGGAGAGAACCGATGCGCGTCACCCCTGATGCCATTTACCATTCGCGCGGCGCGTTCGGCGTCGGGTTCCTGGTGCTGGGCGCGGTCGTCATCTGGCGCGACGTCGCCGCGGCCGATCCATGGCGGAGCAAGCTCCTCGGCGGCGCGTTCGGCGTGGTCCTGCTCGGGCTGGGGATCACGCGGATCGTGCAGTACGTGCGCTGGCGGCGCGCGCAGCGGTCGTGACCTTGATCCCGGTCCATCCGATCGGCGCGCTGATCGCGATCGTGATCGTGGCGATCGTCGTGTCGACGATCTACTGGATGCTGCATCCGCCGCAGGCGGCCGCCGACATCGTCGCCGCGGAGGCCGAGCACGCCTTGGCCGAGATGGTCGACAGCATCGTGGTCGTCTTCTCCGAAGACATCCACTCCGAGCACATGATGGTGTTGGCCGCGCGTTTGGCGCGGCGCGAGCGCGCCGAGCTCTTCGCCCTGTACGTGATCGAAGTGCCGCTGATCCTCGCGCAGGGCGCGCAGATGCCCGACGAGGACCGGCGTGGCTACGCGGCGCTGGCGGCCGCCGAAGCGATCGCGCAGCACAACGGCGTCACCATCCGCACCGAGTTGCTTCACGCGCGTCAGATCGCACCGGCGGTGCTCGAGATCGCCAAGCGCGAGCAGGCCAATATGATCGTCATGGGTGCCTACCGCGAGGGGCGCTACAGCGGCGCGCCGCTCGGCCGTACGATCGAGCAGATCGCCGCCAGCGCGCAGTGCGACGTGCTGATCGGCGTGCCGGGTCCGATGGGACGCATGATGGGCGTGCGCCGGGCCGCGGTCGACACGGCCGGTGTGCCGCCCCCGCACTAGGCCGCCGTGGAGGGAATCGCCGCGATCGAGCATCGCGACGCCGGCGCGGCGCTGCGACGCCTGGCCGCGCCCACGGCGCTGGCGATGGCCGGTGACCAGCTGCTGGGGATCGTCGACACGATCGCGATCGGCACGCTCGGCACCGGGGCACTGGCCGCCATCACCGGCGCCGTCAGCGTCTTCATGGCGTTCTGGATCGGGCTGTTCGCTTTCGGCACGGGCTTGCGGATCGTCGGCGCACAAGCGATCGGCGCCGGCAACGGCGAGCGCTTCGGCACGATCGTGCGCTCGTCGGCGGTGGTGCCGATCGCGATCGCCCTGATCTGCGCGCTCGGCTCGCTCGCGTTCGGCCGGCCCCTGATGGCGGCCATGCTGCCGGCCGGGACGCCGGTCGACGCGGCCGCGCGCTATCTCGAGCTGCGGATGCTGTGTCTGATCCCGATGGCGGCCGGCGCGATGATCGTGGTCGCGTTCGCGACCGCCGGCGACGCCCGTTTGGCGATGCGGCTCTTGGTGGTGATCAACGCGGTGCACATCCCGCTGGTGCTGGTGCTGGCGCTCGGCGCCGCGACGCATCATCCGCTCGGCTTGACCGGCGCCGGCATCTCGTCGCTGTGCGCGGAGATCATCGGCCTCGCGTACACGCTCGTCGCGGCGGCCCGCCGCCCGGAGCTGCGCATCCTGGCCAGCGCGCGCATCGAGCCGGCGCTGGTACGGCTGACGGCCGCGCTGAGCTGGCCCGAGTACGTGTTCCTGGTGCTGCAGCTGGCGCCGGACCCGCTGACGATCTTCTGGCTCGCCCCCTACGGTGCGCAGACCGTCGCCTCGTTTCGCGCGCTCACGCTCGTCAGCGACCTGACCTGGGCGCTGCCGGGCTCGCTGGGCGACGCCTCGGAGATCATCGTCGGTCAGCGCATCGGCGCCGGCGACTACGCCGGCGTGTGGGCGTTCCAGCGCGCCGCGACGCGCATCGCGCTGGTGCTGTGCGCGCTCGTCGGCGGCGTGGTCGCGGCGTTCGCCTGGCCACTGGCGGCGCTGTGCACGCTCAACGCCGGGTTGGCGTCGCTGGCCGCCGGCCCGCTCGCGTTGCACGTCGGCGTAACGTTACCGCTCAAGGGTTACGCGATGACCGTGCTGGCGCCGATCCGCGCCGCGGGCGAGACCCGCTTCGTGATGGTGATGGGAATCGGCATGGTCGTGCTGGCCGTGAGCGGGATCCTGCTCGGCATCGACGTGCTGCACTGGGGCCTGTGGTCGGTCCCGTTCGGGTGGACGATGGGCTGGGTGCTGCGCGCGGTCGTCACATCGACAAGGCTGCGTTCCGGATCGTGGGAGCGACGCCGTATCGCGACGTGATGCCACGACGCAGGGTCATCCTTTGCATCCCCGAATGCGCTTCGTGTAGGAATCTTTACTTTTCGTTGGAGGGCCTCAATGAAGGCAGCTTTGCTTCGCACGTCCGGGGTGCTCGCGGGATCGCTCGGGCTGGCGTTCGGCCTCGTTCCTCACGTTCTCGCACAAGGCATGGGTCCAGGGTCGTCGGACTACACCACCGCCGACGCGACCAACTGGGTTCTGCCCGCTCACGATTACAGCGACAACCGTTACGTCACCGAGTCGGAGATCACACCCGCGAACGTCAGCGGTCTCAAGACCGCCTGGACTGCGCCGATCGACGCGCGCGGGCCGCTCGAAGTCTCGCCGATCGTCTACAACGGCACGATGTACGTCTCGTCCTCGCACAACGACGTCTACGCGCTCGACGCCGCGACCGGCAAACAGAAGTGGCACTTCCACTACAATCCGCACGTCATCGCGTTCTCGGCCAACCGCGGCGTCGCGCTGGTCGGCGACAAGGTCTACGAAGCGACGCTCGACGGACACCTGATCGCCCTCAACGCGGCGACCGGCAAGGTGGTCTGGAACGTCGTCGCCGCACACGACTTGACCAACACGTTCTACACGATGCAGCCCGTGCCGTATAAGAACATGCTGCTGCTGGGCGCCTCGAACGGCGACTGGGGCGGCATCGGGTACATCTCCGCCTTCGACCAGGCGACCGGCAAACGCATCTGGGATTGGTACACGATCCCGGGTCCGGGCCGAGCGGGTCACAACACCTGGGCCGGCGACTCCTGGAAGCGCGGCGGCGGCGCCATCTGGAGCGGCGTCGCGATCGATCCCGAGAGCGGCACGCTCTACGTGGATTGCGGCAACCCGCAGCCCGACTTCCTGGGCACGATCCGCAAGGGTTCGAACCTCTACACGAACTCGATGGTCGCGCTCGACATCAGCGGCGCCAAGCCGAAGATCAAATGGTTCCAGCAGTTCATCCCGCACGACACGCACGACTGGGATCCGGCGATGCCGCCGGTTCTCTTCAGCGGCACCGTCGGCGGCGCGTCGCGCAAGCTGGTCGCGGCCGGCGACAAGGGCGGCAACTTCTTCGTCCTCGACGCGGCGACCGGTAAGGTCGTCTATCACGTCGCGGTCAGCACGCAAAAGGGTCAGAACACGCAACCGGATCGCGCCGGCGACATCGCCTGCCCGAACACCAACGGCGGCGTCGAGTTCAACGGCGCGAGCTACTTGCCCGAGACGAACGCGTTCTACATCCCCAGCGTCGACCAGTGCGGGCTCTGGAAGTCGAACGGCACGGCGACCTACATCGCCGGCCAGTTCTACCTCGGCGGCGGCTTCCCGTCGCTGGTCGGCCCGAGCACCGGCTGGATGAGCGCGCTCGACATCAGCACCGGCAAGTTCATGTGGCGCAAGCACCTCGCGTTCCCGCAAATCGGTGGCGCGCTGACCACCTCGAGCGGGATCGTCTTCACCGGCGGCGTCAACGGCGACTTCACGGCGTACGACGCGAAAACCGGGAACGTGCTCTGGCACTACGCGACCGGTCACACGATCCAGGCGCCTGCGGGAACCTACATGGCCGGCGGGAAGCGGTACGTCGTGGTCGCCAACGGCCCGGCGGGTGTCAACTTCGCGGATCCGCGCTTCGGCAAGGGAGCGCCGACACTCGAAGGGACGTACACGCACCCGGTGACCGCGCAGATCACCGCCTTCACGCTGTAGAGGTTCCATCTCGATGCGCACGATCGCCCTTGCACTGATCGCCGTCCTCGCCTGTACCGGCGCGGCTCCGGCAGCGGTCCCCGACGCCCACGCCGACGCGCTCGCCGCGCTGGCCGACATCCGGGCCGCGGTCGGGGAGATCGTGCACATCGAGAACAGCTACGCCGTCGGTCATGCCACCTATCTGCGCGCCGCGCATCGTGCGATGAACGCGCTGGTCGGGCGGCATGACGACGGCTATCTGGCCTCGGCGGGTGATCCCGGGGACGGGGTCGGCACGCTGGGCCATCTCGACCACATGCTCGACCAGACGGCCTCCTATGCCTGGACGCCGGCGGTCGAAGGCGCCAAGGCCAACGTCCTCGCCGCCGCCGCCGACATTCAAGCGGCGCTCGGCGACAAGGAGATGGAAGACTACGAGACCGACCTGACGCGCACGCTGGCCAACCTCGCGCTCGTCGTCGGCCACGGTTCGGACGACGGCGTGCTGGGCGGCCTGCGCGGCGCGATCGCCAACACGACGCTCGGCGTGCCGAGCGGCGCGACGACGGTCTCCGGCTGCGCCGTACCCACCCGCACCCCCGCGTATGGCGTCGTCGGCCAGCACTTGGCCTACGTCGCGGTGCCGGAGCACGCCGCGTCGGTCGGCGTGCCGGCCGAGCTGAGCATTCGCCGCATCGTCGTCCGCTCGGGTGCGCTGCTGCTCTACACGCGTTCCGCCGACGAGAGCGCCTCGCTCTGCCGCCACGCCGACGCCGGTCGGCCCGCGGCGACGCGCCTGCAGCGCGTCCGCGACGTCGTCGCCATCCGTGCGACGGCAACCGCGACGCCGCCGTTCACCGCGGCGCAAGCGCACGCCGGTGCCGGCGTCTATCGGCAGTACTGCATCCAGTGCCACGGCGCCGACCTGCAGGGCACCGCCGGACCGTCGGTCGCCGGCAAAGACTTCCTCCACACCGCGCAGATCAACAAGTGGAGCCTGTCCGACGTGCGCACCGTGGTCGTCGACAACATGCCGTTCTCGAATCCCGGCTCGTTGACGCCGGTGCAGTACGCGAACGTGCTCGCGTTCTTGATGGCGTCGAACTGCTACAAAGCCGGGGCGACGCCGTTCCCGACCAAAGACAACCCGGGCTTCAAGGCGATCAAGATCGGATCCGGGACCAGCGTCAAGCCGACGAATCCGACCTTGGGCACCTGCGCGGTGCGCTAGGCCTCGTCGGCCTCGAAGATGTCGAAGAAGTAGACCAGGTCGGGCCGCTCGTTCAAGATCGGGTGATAGTGCTTCACCCGCGCGACGTTCTCGTCGTTGAGCTTGTGAATGCCGAGTTGCGGCATCTTCGAATTGACTTCGGCGACCGCGACGGGGTCGAGCCGACCCTGCAGCCAGACTTCGAGCTCGGCCTCGTCCTGCGCACGCGCGACCTGCGCGCGCAGATCGTCCATGTCGAGGCCGACCTTCTTGCACATGTAGGCGCTCAGCCCGTCCGGGCGGTTCAGGTACGCGCCCATGTCGCCGCCGGGCTGTTCCGCGCGCAGCTTGTCGACCGTGCGCGGCATGAAGACGAGCCCGGCCAGCATCTCGCGCGGCCCGCGCGGCTTCTGCTTGGTGAGGTCCAACGGTCCCATGTCGCGGGGGTTCCCGCCACCGCGAACGCGTCCTCCGCGCAGGCGCCGGGACAGTAACCGACCTGTAACCGGCAGGCTGCACGCTAGGCTCGTGCTCGTCCAGCCTTTGGTCCTCTCGATCCTCACCACCCGGCGCTGCACGGCCGCCTGCGACCACTGTTGCGTGGGCGCCGGCCCGAAGGCGACCGACGCGATCCCGATCCCGCGCATCCACGCGCTGCTCGACGAGGCGCTCGCGGTACCGTCGATCCAACGCATCGGCTTCAGCGGCGGTGAGACGTTCCTGCTCGGCGACGATCTCGACGACCTGATCCGCCACGCGACCTCGAACGGCTTCCACACCCGCGCGCTGAGCAACGGTTACTGGGCCAAGGACGCCCCCACCGCGATGGCGCGGGTCGCGACGCTGCGCGAAGCCGGCCTGCGCGAGCTGATGCTCTCGACCGGGACGTTCCACCAGCGCTTCGTCCCACCGGCCCGCGTCCTGCACGCGGCCCGCGCCGCCGCCGAGGCCGGCATCCTGACCCGCGTCTCGGTCGAGACCTGCGACCAGTCGACGGTCGACCCGAACGCCGTACGCGAGGCGCTGGCCGACCTCATCGCACGCAAGCTCGTGTTCGTCGGCGCCGATCCCTGGATCACCGACGCCGGCGGCCGCGGCCAGGCCGCGCTCAGCCACGAAGCGCTGCTCGCCGAGGGCGCGGGGGACGCCGCCAGCGGCCCGTGCGTGCAGATCATGAACGTCCTGACGGTGACGCCGCGCCAAGAGCTACTGGCGTGCTGCGGCTACCCCATGGAGGAGTTGCCGCGCCTCCGCATCGCCTCGGTCGCGAATCTGACGCTCGCCGAGGCGATCGCGAACACGCCGGATTCGCTGTTCAAGATGTGGCTGCACGTCGCCGGCCCATCCGGCATCGCCGAGTTCGTGGCTCGATACCTGCCGGGTTTCACGCTGCCACCGTCGGCTTCGATTTGTCAGTCTTGCGCCACGATACAGCGGGACGCGCGATCGATGGCCATCATCTCGGCTCACGCTGCCGAAATCGCTCGAGACCTCGCCACGCATTTTCAGCTCTCGCTTCACCGCAACGGTTCGCGCTCGCACCGAAGGGAATCACCATGAACTGGCTACGCAAGGCGTTCTCCAAGACCACCACGCAGACGACTCCCACCGTCCTTCAGCCCGATATCACCGACCTTGTCGTTTCCATCGACGGCACGGACTTGAAGTCATATGGTCTGCCGATACCATCCTTCGACTGTAGGCTGCTGATGTGGACTGCCGACTCGACGAGCACGGCCGGTCATCTAGCGGTCGCACTCAGCGACGTCCCCCTGAGCCGGACGGGGAACCCGATTCAGGCCGCGACGACGGCCGATTTTTGCGTGACATACCAGAAGACTCCATACACGATAACGAACGCGGCGATCGCGTTTCCGAAGGGGATGACCAACTGCACGCCGCAGCTGCGCCTGTCAAAGACCTTCGATACGGCGAAAATCGTCCTCGCTTTTGACAGTACCAATCAACCGATCTATCAGAATTCGGACATTTGGAACGCGATGACCGAAAGTGTCGTCGCCTTTGTGCTGCTCGAGAACGGCAACGAGTGGGACCTCCTTTGGATTTCGACTCCGTATGCTCATGTCCCGAATCCCAGAGGATACTCGAGCGCAGCGCTGTTCTGGCCGTCGCAAAACGGCGTATACGGTCCTATGGGCGTCGGGCTCGGCACAGGGCCGTAGCGATGGAGCTTCCTACGCAAAGCGATCAGGGCGGCCCAATATCGTTTGACTCCCGTTACCATCAGCAAGATGACGAAAGCGCCTGCGGAGGTGCCGTCGTACGGCTCGTCTTGGACGCTTTGAACAAGCCGTATCAACCACCGCAGCTCTTCATACCCGGAGCAAATGGTGAGGCAGCCCCACCGGAGCGCCTTGCCGCGAAGCTCACCGATTTGGCGGGAGCGCCGTACTGCGTACAGCCGAGCTCTGGAGGTACCGACGAAGACCTCCCAGCCTTGGCTGCGATACTGAGCCACAACGACAAGCCTACACCGGTCTTGATCTACATGAACGCTTCGCATTGGGTCGCCGTCACCGGCGTCGCCTCGCCGCCGGGGAACGCACACGCTGTGAGCGGCTTCTTCCTCCAAAATCCCTGGCCGTCTCAGAGCTACAAACCATCGGCGCCGCACATAAATAGCGATTCATGTGGTCTCGGCGGCAGATACGGTTCGCCCCTGGAATACGCATCTCTCTATGCGTGGAAGAACCTCTACTGGGGCGAGGGATCCGAATCTCGAGCAGTGGTCGCCCCGGAATTGAATTATCCACACGGTCCGGCATTGTCGCCAGTGGACGAGAGCGTCCCCCCGTTACCGCTCACGCAAGAGAGCATTGCCGGCGTTGCTTGGAAGCGCGTCGCGGAGCACGGCCTGTTGAAGGGGCCCCTGAGCGCCTCCTTGGCGTACGCGACAACGGCGAAAGCAAGGCCGAACACCACGTATGACGCCCGCATGGGCGTGAATTACTACCTCGTGGAGTTTTACGATCAAGACGGCACCGTCCTGGCGACCGCGCGTATCGACTGTCGAGAAGGAGAACTCTTTGGGGCGACGCTTCGCAGAACGTGGCCCGGGGAACTCGATACAGCGTCCTTGGTCAAGCCGTTTATCGCGGCACTAGATATTCACGACGAAGACCTCAGCTCGCTCATGGATGAGCGGCAAGGCGAGTCGGCCAGGTGGGTATGGGATCCGGCAAACTCGGCGTCACCGTACTATCCAACCTTCGTGAAGCCGGTCGGTTCGTCGTTCCTCTTGATACATTCAGGTGTGGACGCCGAACTCGTAAGTCGTGACGATCTGATAAACCGTGCTCGAGCAACGCCATTCCCGGATCGATATCTCGCGAACCTGACGCGCGGTAGCGTAGTACTGTAACCGCCTTGTACCTGCGGCAATCGATGATGTGATCGTGGAACGCATCCACGATCACTTTCTTTTTCGGAGGATCACATGGCTGACACACCGGTCGGAACTATCGCGGCGTTTGCTGGTCCGGGGCCCGGAACG